>JAGWSB010000002.1 GCA_028876375.1 Chloroflexota bacterium
GGTACCGCCGACGCGTCGGGGACGGCGAGCTCCGCCGCGGCGGACGGCGTCGACGCGCGGACGTCGGCGACGAGGTCGACCAGCGTGACGTCCGTCTCGTGGCCCACGCCCGAGCACACCGGCCACGGCGAGCGCGCGACGGCGCGTACGAGAGCCTCGTCGTTGAACGGCCACAGATCCTCGCTGGCTCCGCCGCCGCGCGCCAGGATCACCGCGTCGAGCCCGCGCAGCTGCGCGAGGCCGTCGAGGGCGGCGACCAACGACGGCGCCGCCTCCTGCCCCTGGACGACCGCCGCGGCGAGGACGATCTCCACGCGCGGGTCGCGCCGCGCGACGACGGTCTGGATGTCGCGCCACGCGGCGCCGACCGGGCTCGTGACGACGCCGATGCGCCGCGGATGCGCGGGGAGCGGGCGCTTGCGCTGCTGGCCGAACAGGCCCTCGGCGGCGAGACGGCGCTTGAGCGCCTCGAGCCGGACGTACGCCTCGCCGGCGCCGGCGGGCAGGAGATCGTCGCAGCGCAGCTGGTACTGCCCGCCGCGGATGTACACCTCGACGTTCCCGTGCGCGAGAAGGCGCATCCCGTCCTGCGGCGTCAGCGGCACGTTCGCCGCGCTCGTCGCGAAGAGGACGCAGCGGATCTGACCGGCATTGTCGCGCAGCGTGAAGTAGACGTGGCCGGCCGCCGAGATGGAGCGCTCGCTGACCTCGCCCTCCACCCAGATGTCCTTGAGGTCGTCCGCCGTCTGAAGCTTCTCCGCGATGCGCACCGTGAGGTGGCCGACGGTGACGACGCGCTCGGGGCGAGGGAGCCGTCCTACTCCTGCGCGCGTTCGAGGTACTCCCCGCTGCGCGTGTCGACCTTGATCTTGTCGCCCTCGTTCACGAAGAGCGGCACGTTCAGGCGCAGCCCCGTCTCCAGCGTGGCCGGCTTCATGGCCCCCTGCGCGGTGTCGCCGCGGAGGCCGATCTCGGCCTTCGTCACCTTGAGGACGACCGACGCCGGCAGCTCGACGCCGATCGGGTCGCCCTCGTATTCCTCGAGGACGACGACCATCCCGTCGGTGAGGTAGCTCGTCGCGTCGCCCAGCAGGTCGTCACCCAGGATCATCTGCTCGTAGGTCTCGGTGTCCATGAAGTTGTAGTGCGTCCCGTCGTGATAGAGGTACTGCACGTTGCGGTGGTCGAGCCGCGCGCGCGTGAAGCGCTCTCCGGCCTGGACCGTCTTCTCGATCGTGTCCCCGCGGCGCACGTTCCGCAGCTTCATGCGCACCTGCGCCGAGCCGCGGCCGAGCTTGATGTGCTGGAACTCCAGGATCTGGTACAGCTGGCCATCGATCTCGATGGTCATCCCGCGCTTGATCTCACCGGTCGAGACCATTCATGTGCCCCGTTCTTTCAGGTGTGTGAGCAGCCACGCCAGCGCCTCCTCGTACCCCGCCACGCCCTTCCCGATCACCTGGTGCGCCGTCACGTCCACGAGGTAGCTGTGATGCCGGAACGGCTCCCGTGCGGCGATGTCGCTGATGTGCACCTCGACGACCGGGGAGAGGAACGCCGCGACCGCGTCGCGGAGCACCACGGAGGTATGCGCCAGCCCGCCCGGATTGATGATGGCACCGTCGGCCGCGGCGTGCTGCTGCAGGAAGTCGATGAGCGCGCCCTCGTGGTTCGACTGCATGTCGACGAGGGTCGCCCCCGCCGCCTCCGCGGCGCCGCGGCAGCGCGCCACCACCTCGGCGAGCGTGGTCGTCCCGTAGATCCGAGGCTCGCGCGTGCCGAGCGCGCTCAGGTTGGGGCCGTTGAGCAGGAGGATCGTCGGGCCTATGCGCCGGACGACGCGAGCGTAGCGTCCGCCGCTCACGCCGCTCTCCCCTCCACCACGCCCGCCGCGCGCTGGAGCGAGCGCGGTCCGACGTCGGTCACCTCGCTGAACCGCCCGACCCGCCGCGGCAGGATCCAGCGCACCCTGCCGGCCCGCGCCTTCTTGTCGCGGCCGAGGAAGGTCCACGTTCTGCGCGGGATGCGCGCACGGATCGGAAGCCGGGCGCGCGACAGCAGGTCCTCGAGGGACGGTCGGAGAGCGCGCGGCGCGAGCCCGAGCTCCTCCGCGAGCGCGGTCGCGAACACCATGCCGACCGCGACCGACTCCCCGTGCGTCGCGCGAAACCCGCTCGCGGCCTCGTACGCGTGCCCGAAGGTATGCCCGAAGTTGAGGAGCTCGCGCAGCCCCGCCTCGCGCTCGTCGGCGGAGACCACGGCGCCCTTCATCTCGGCCGACATGAGCACGAGGAGCGTCGTCGGCGCGAGGTCGCGCGCGAGGACGCGCTCCACCGAGCGCAGCGTCTGCGCGACGCTCTCCCGGTCGGCGAGGAACGCGGTCTTCACCACCTCCGCGAGGCCCGACGAGACCTGCCGCTCCGGCAGCGTCGCCAGCAGCGCGGGGTCGCTGAAGACCGCCGCCGGCGCGTGGAACGCCCCGACGAGGTTCTTCCCCTGCGGAAGGTCGATCCCGGTCTTGCCGCCGATCGACGAGTCCACCATGGCCAGGAGCGTGGTCGGGACGTGGGCGAGCGCGATCCCGCGCATGTAGGTCGCGGCCGCGAATCCCGCGAGGTCGCCGGTCGCGCCGCCCCCGACGGCGACGATCCCACCGTCCCGGCCGACGCGCGCGACGGCGAGGTCGCGCCACAGGCGATCGAGCCCGGAGCGCGATTTCGCGCGCTCGCCCTCGGGTACGCGGATCGCGATGGGCTCCATGCCCGCGTCGCGCAGCGAGGAGAGGAGCGGCTCGACGTGGTGCCGCCGAGCGGTGCGGTCCCCGACGACGGCGATCCGGCCGGCCCAGCCGAGGTCGGCGAGGTGACGGCCGACGTGCTCGAGCACGCCGGCGCGAACGAGCACGGGATACGCGTGGCTCGCATGCACGTCGACGCGCAGGCCCCGCCCCGCGACGATCCACGCGGCCACGGCGCGCGCGACCTCGTCGGGCGCCGTGCCGTCGACGTCGAAGCCCACGTCCACGTCGGCGTAGACCTGGCGGCGCTCGCGCAGCACGCGCTCGGCGTGCTCGCGCGCGCCGACGCCCTCGCGGCGCAGGTGCTCGCGCTTGGCCATCGTCCGCTCGAGACCTCGCGCCACGGTCGCGGCGCTGCCGCGCAGTCCGACGATGAGGCCCAGAGCGCGCATGCGCGCGCGATTCTCGGGGCGGACGGGCAGGCCGCCGCCCGTGGCGACGACCTCCCAGGCCGGCGTCGCCCGCAGCCGCTCGAGGACCGAGGACTCCAGGTCACGGAAGCGCTCGATCCCATCGTCGATGATCACGCGCGTGCACGGCTTCCCTGCGCGGCGTTCGATCGCGTCGTCGGTGTCGACGAACGACGCGCCGAGCACGCGGGCGAGCTCCGCGCCGACGACCGTCTTGCCGACGCCGGGCGGGCCGACCAGGAAGATCCTCACGGCATCTCGGTGAGGTCCCCTCCACCCTGCCCCGGACGCGATCCGAGCGGATGGAGGCGCGCGCGGTAGCGCTCGACCGACGCGACGAGCGTCTCCACGTCGTCGTCCCCGAACTTCTCGACGAGCGCCTCGGCCAGCACGACGGCGAGCATCGCCTCGGCGACGACGCCGGCCGCGGGGATGACGCACACGTCGCTGCGCTCCACGTGCGCCGGCGACGGCTCGCCGCTCGCGAGGTCGACCGAGGGCAGCGGCTTCATGAGCGTCGAGATGGGCTTGAACGCGACGCGGCACTCGATGTCGTTGCCGTTGGTCACGCCGCCCTCCAGCCCCCCGGCGCGGTTCCGCGTCCGCGCGAAGCGCCCGTCGCGCAGGACGATCGGATCGTGGACGGCGCTGCCGCGCTCGCGCGCCTGCGCGAACGCGTCGCCGAACTCCATGCCCTTGGCCGCCTGGATCGAGCAGAGCGCCTGCGCGATGCGCCCATCGAGGCGGCGGTCCCACTCCGCGTACGAGCCGAGACCGGGAACGACGCCGCTCGCGCGCAGCGCGACGATGCCCCCGAGCGTGTCGCCCGCGTCGCGCGCGGCGGAGATCGCCGCGACCATCGCCGCCGCCCGCTCGGGTCGCCCGCAGCGCACCTCGCTCGCCTCGACGGCCTCCTGGTCCCACGTCGGCTCGCTGTCGACGTCGCCGATCGCGGCCACCTCGCTGCGCACCGTCGTCCCGACGAGCGCGAGGAGCTGCTTCGCGACCGCGCCGGCGGCGACGCGCGCCGCCGTCTCGCGCGCGCTCGAGCGCTCGATGACGTCGCGCACGTCGTGGAGCCCGAACTTCATCGCTCCCGCCAGGTCGGCGTGCCCCGGGCGCAGCCGCGTGACGGGCGCGGGCGGGTCGACGACCGGCTCCACGCTCATGACGCGCTCCCAGTTCGGCGCGTCGCGGTTGTCGATCTCGAGCGCCACGGGCGCGCCCGTCGTCCTTCCCTGCCGCACCCCGCCCACGACGCGCACCTGGTCGCGCTCGATCTTCTGCCGCGCGCCGCGGCCGTAGCCGAGCTGCCGCCGCCGCAGGTCGCGGTCGATGACCGCCACGTCGATCGCCAGCCCGGCGGGCACGCCGTCGAGCAGCGCGATGAGGCGCGGGCCGTGCGACTCGCCCGAGGTGAGGACGCGCATCGAGCCTCCCCTTCCTTACACCGCGCGCGGCAGGGCCGCGCGCATGACGCCCACCGGCGCGTCGAGCCCGGTCCAGAGGCGGAACGCCCGCGCGCCTTGGTGCAACAGCATGATGAGGCCGTCGACGGCCACGCACCCGCCCGCCCGCGCGCGCGCCATGAGCGGGGTCTCCCGGGCGGTCGCGACGACGTCGACGACGGCGAGGCCGGAAAGGAGCGGCACGTCCTCGAGCGGGTCCTCGCCGCGGAGACCGAGCGACGTCGCGTTGACCACGATCTCATAGCCCTCGAGCGAGCGCACCGGCCACGGAGAGGTGTCGCCTGCCAGATGGCGCGCGCGCGCCGCGGTGCGCGCGGCGATCGTCACCTGCGCGCCTGCTCGCGTGAGATGGTCGACGCACGCGCGCGCCGCCCCGCCCGCGCCGAGGAGCAGGACGCGCCGGCCGGCGACGTCGACCCCCTTCTCCGCCAGCGCGTCGCCGAAGCCCGGCCCGTCGGTGTTGTCGCCGCGGAGGCTTCCCGTCCGCTTGAAGAGCGTGTTGACCGCGCCGATGCGCCGCGCCGTCTCCTCGACGCCGTCGAGCGCGCGCGCCACCTTTTCCTTGTGCGGGATGGTCACGTTCGCCCCGAGCACGTCGTCCTCGCGGATGCGCGCGATCGCGCCGCGCAGGTCCTCCGAGCGCACGCGCAGCAGCTCGTAGCGATGCGGCAGGCCGAGGGCGCCGAACGCCGCGTTCTGCATCGCCGGCGAGAGCGAGTGCGCGACCGGGTCGCCGATGAGGTAGGCGACGGCCATGTCAGTCGTTGCCTACTTTCTTCCGGTTCGCCTCCTGCTCGTCGAGGGTCCGCGCGAAGAGGTGGTCGCCGGACGCGTCGTTCTTGGCGACGAAGTAGAAGTAGTCGTTCTGCTCGGGCTTCGCCGCGGCGTTCAGCGCGTCCACCCCGGGGCTGCAGATCGGCGTGGGCGGCAGTCCGGCGACGACGTACGTGTTGTACGGCGAGTCGATCTTCAGGTCGTCGAGGGTGAGCACGCGCCACTGGCCGACCGCGTACTGGATCGTGGGATCCGCGTCGAGCTTCATCCCGATGCGCAGGCGGTTCGCGTAGACGCCGGCGATCCTCGGACTCTCCGTGCGGTCGCGCGCCTCGCGCTCGACGATCGATGCGAGCTTCACCAGGTCGTAGACGCTGCGCTTCTGGTCGCCCGTCGCGCCGCGCAGCGTCGCGCCCGCCTTGGACTCGAAGGTGTCGAGGAGCGTGTTCACTATCGTGTCCGCGGTCGCGTCGGGCTTGAAGAAGTACGTGTCCGGGTAGAGGAATCCCTCCAGCGGCAGCTTGGGGTCGAGGCCCGCGAGGGACCGCTGCGGATGCGTCCCCACCACGGCAGCCTTGAGGAACGCGTCCTGGGTGATCTTCGGGAAAGCCTTCGTGACGGCGTCGGTGATCTCGCTCAGGCGCCAGCCTTCGATGATCCGCAGCGTCGTCTGCTGCGCCGTCGCGGTCGCCGCGATCGCTTGCGCGACCTGCCGCGTCGTCATCGCCGCCGAGACGGTGTGGATCCCCGCCTGCAGATCGTCCTCGTGCCCCTCGTCGTACAGGACGAGCAAGAGCGCCAGGCGGTCGCGCACGATCCCCTGGTCCTCGAGACGCTGCGCCACGGCCCCCGCTGTGTCGCCCCTCTCGATCTCGAACGTCCGTGCCGCGCCCGACGGATCGGCCGCGACGTCGACCTCGCCGCCGATGCGCGCGGACACCAGCGCGCGGATGGGCGCCTGGCGCAGGAGGGTCGGGCGCTGCGCGACGAGGTCCATGACCGTCGAGCCCAGCGCGCCCTGCGCCTGCGTCGCGGCGACGATCACGAGCACGATGACGACCAGCACGAAGGCGAGCGGTCCGCTCCCGGAGCGCTGTCGCGGCGGCCGCGCCCGCGGCGCCGGCCTCACCGCCGGCTCCGGAGGAAGTCCTCGAGCAGCACGCTGGCCGCGCCGGCGTCGCGGTCGGGCGCGCCCTGCAGCGCGCCTTCGGTCGTCGTGAAGCGCTCGTCGTACATCTCGATGGGTAGCCCGAGGCGCGCGCACGCGTCGGCGAAGCGCTTGACGCGCGCGGCCTGATGGCCTTCCTCGCCACGGAGGGTCAGCGGCAGCCCGATGAGCAGCGCCGCGACCTCCTCTCGCCGGACGACGTCCCCGATCGCCGCGACGTCCGCATCGACGCCCCTGCGTACGAGCGTTCGGAGCGGACGCGCGATGCCGCCCGCCTCGTCGCCGACGGCGAGGCCGATGCGGCGGTCACCGACGTCGAGCGCAAGATACCTCACTGTCCCGTCGCGCCCGGTGCGCTCTGCTCCGTCACGGTGATGCGGCCGTCGAGGAGCGGCAGGAAGGGCCACCATGCCGGGACCCACTCCAGGCGGACGAGCTGGAGGCCGTCGTCGCGAAGGACGCCTTCCGCGTCTCGCACCTGGTGCCCGGAGAGCATCCGCGCGATCCGCGGCAGATCGACGTGCTTGCTCTGGAGCGCGTGCGCCGTGATCGACCACGTCACCTCCGGCGCGTCCGAGATCTTCACGCTCATCTTGTCGATCGTCACCGACCTCTTGTCGACGTCGTTGCCGGGCGTCGCCGACTCGCGCAGCTTCTGGTACACGGCGTCGGCGGGCTGGCCTTCCGGCACCAGGTAGGCGGTGGCGTAGCCGCTCACGGTCAGGTCGAAGGTCGCGACCTCCTTGCCCACGACGTCCACGTTCGCGGGCGAGATCGACGTCTGCTGGTCGAGGACCTCGCGCACGGGGACCTGGCCCTTGCGCGGCTCGCCGATCCACTTCCCGAGCTGATCCTCGGCGGCGGCGTGGAGCGCGTCGGGGGCGCGCTTCACGGCGGCGTCGTAGTCCTCGAGCTTGACGATGGGGATCTTCTTCGTGTCGCCGCCCGTCGTGGCTTCGGGGTTCGTCACGCTGTAGCGCCCGTCCGGGCTGACGACGATCCGCCCCGCTCCGACGTTCCCGGTCGGTCCGGCCACGACGGCCTGCACGGGGATCACCTGCCTCCCGATGAGCAGGTTGAAGGGCAGGATGATCACGCTCCGCCCGAGGTTCGCGTCGGCGAGCGACGCGAACGCGATCCCGTCGGCGGTCTTGAACGTCGTTCCCTTCGGGATGGTGAGGTCGTCGGTGGTCTTGTTCTCGACCTGGACCGTCCCCTTCGCGGGGACCTGATCGGTCCGGCTGCCCGTCGCCGTGCCGGTGACCTTCGCCGTGATGGGCGCGGTGATGGGCGTGAGCGCGACATCCGCACCGGAGCCGGCCTTCACCGTCAGGTCGACCGGGCCGAGCGGCTGCGTCGCCGGCGAGACGACCACGGTCGCCTGCGGCAGGACGACCGCGGCCAGGATGAGGAGCGCCAGCCCGAGGCTCCCGGCGATGGCGCCGATGCGGCGCAGCGGCGGCCGCGCCCGCGTCGTGGCGATGAGCGGTGCCGTCGACGCCGCGCGTCGCGGGCGCTCGAGCTTCTCGGTCGGGTCGAGCTCGTGATGCTCGAGCGCCGCCAGGCTCGCGTACGCCGGCAGGTGCACGGATGACGCGATCGACCGCGCGCGCGCGTCGGTCGTGACGACGGACAGGCGGCGCGGCGCGGCCTGCGCGCGCAGGACCTCGAAGAACACCGCGTTCCGCAGCAGCGGCGCGCCCGGCGCGACGACGAGCGTGAGGTCGTCCTCGGCCGGCGCGGACGCGAGCTTCTCCGCGGCGTCGAGCACCGTCGCGCGGGCGTCGAGGTCGACGACGGCGCGGGCCATCAGGACACCTCCGCCGCGAGGGCGGCGGCCGCGGCGGCGGCGAGGTCTTCGGCGTGGAGCGGCTCGACGGCGAACACCCGCGACGCGAGCGCCGCACGCAGCGGAACGATCTCGACGTCGCCGCCGCGCTGCGCCGCGAGCGCGTCGCCGAGCGCGCGCGGCAGCGCGACGAGCTCGTCGGGCACGCCGACGATGTGCCAGCGGGCGGGCAGCTGACCCTCGAGCGCGGGCAGCGGCGCGACGACGCAGCGCGCCCACACCTCCGCGCCGCTCGGCGAGCCGTCGGTGCGCGCGAGCAGCGCGTCGCGTCCCAGGCCGAACGCGCGCGTCGCGACGACGCGTCCGGCGCGGATGACGGCCAGCGCCGTGACGTCGGGCCCCAGCCGCAGGATGCCGCCCTCCTCGACGCCGGACGCGGCGAGCAGCCGTCCGAGGGCGTACGCGCCGCTCGCGACCGTGCCGCGGTGCTTCGCGGCGTCGAGCGCCGACGTCGCGGCGCTGGCGAGGACGAGGGGCGCGAGCGCCACGTCGGTGCGCACCTCGACGAACCGCCCCTGGAAGCCGACGACCTCGCCGAGGACGCGGCCGTCGACGGCCAGGCTCGCGACGTCGTCGCGCAGCTGCACCGCCGCGATGCCGCGCAGCGCGGGATCGTTCAGCGCGGCCTCGCGCGCCGTCCGCTCCGCTTCGGCGCGCGCCTCCGCCATCGCGCGCGCGACCTCGCCCGGCGTGATGGGATGGCCGACGCCCTCGCGCTCGAACGTCGTCGCGATGTGGTACGTCCGCACGTCGTCGCCGTCGATGATCGCGACGATCCGCGCCGGATGGTCGCGCGGCGACGCGCTGGCGAGGGCGCTCGCGACCGCCGCGCCCACCGCGTCGCGGTCCACGACGAGCCCGCCGGTGAGCGCGCCGGCGCGCACCGGGGACCGTCCTACGCCCGTCACGCGCAGAGCCGCTGCCTCGCGGTGGCCCACGACCGCGCGCACGCGGTCGGCGCCGAGATCGAGACCCGCGACGGCCGGGCCGCGCTCGACCTTCGGCTTAGCTTGAGCCACGGCCCCCGTCGAAGTGGTCCCTCACGATGCCCCGCGCGGCGTCGAGCGCTTCGCCGAGACGGCCGATCTCGCGTCCGCCGCCGGTCGCGCTCTGCGGGCGGCCGCCGCCGCTGCCGCCGATGATCGGCGCGACCTGCTTCACGATGGCGTCGGCGCTCACCCCCGGCAAGAGGTCCTTCGTGACGCCCACCGCGAGCGCGGCGCGCTCGCCGCGCACACCACCGAGGACGACGACGCCCGACCCGAGCTGGTCGCGCACCTTGTCCGACAGCGCGCGCAGGTGCTCCGCGTCCGCCTCGCCGACGTTCACGACGACGAGCCGCGTCCCGTCGAGCGTCTCCGCCTTGGCGACGAGGCCCGTGGCGGACGTGTCCATGCCCGCGCGCCGCGTCGCCTCGAGCTCCTTCTCCAGGCGCTCGCGCTGCAGCGCGAGCTGCTCGACGGCGTCGGGCAGGCGCTCCGTCGGGACGCGCAGGACGCGCGCCGCGCGCTCGGTCCGCTCGCGCAGCGCGCGCACGGTCGCGAGCGCCCCCTCGCCGGTCACGGCCTCGATCCGCCGTATCCCCGCGCCGACGGACCCCTCCTGCGTGATGAGGAGGAGCCCGATGTCGCCGGTGGCGTGGCAGTGCGTGCCGCCGCAGAGCTCGCGGCTCGTCGGGCCGGCCTCGACGACGCGCACCTCGCTGCCGTACTTCTCGTCGAAGAGGTGCTGCGCGCCGGACGCGAGCGCGTCCTGCAACGGCATGACGTGAGCGTGCACCTCGGCGTTGGCGAGGATGGCGGCGTTCACCTCGTCCTCGACGCGCCGCAGCTCCTCGGGCGTCGGCGCGCGCCCGAACGTGAAGTCGAAGCGCAGGTCCGGAGCGTGGACGAGCGAGCCCGCCTGGTGCACTTCCTCGCCGAGGACGCGGCGGAGCGCCGCGTGGAGGAGGTGCGTCCCCGTGTGGTTGCGCATCGTGCTGCGCCGCAGCTCCGCGTCGACCTCCCCGTGCGCGGGCGCGCCGACCTGGAGCACGCCGTCGACGACGGTGCCGATCATCACCGTGACCTCGGGCGCCGGCGACTGCGTGTCGGCGACGATCGCCCGGCCCTCGCTCGTCGTGATGTGGCCGCGATCGCCGACCTGGCCGCCGCCCTCGGCGTAGAACGGCGTCCGGTCGAGGACGATCTCGACCTCGGTACCTTCGCGCGCCTCGGCGATGGCCTTCCCGGCGCTCGCGAGCGAGAGGATCTTCGCGTCCGTCGACAGCTCGCCGTACCCGGTGAACGCGCTACGCACGCCCTCGCGGTCGCGAAGCTGCTCGTAGAACTGGCCGAAGCGCATCGCGTCCTGGCTGAACTTCGCGCTCGCGCGGCTCCGCGCGCGCTGCTGCTCGAGGAGCTCGCGGTAGCGGCCCTCGTCGACGTCGAGGCCGGCCGAGCCCGCGATCTCCCGCGTCATCTCGATCGGGAAGCCGAAGGTGTCGTAGAGACGGAAGGCCGTGTCGCCGTCGATGCCGCCGCGGCCCGCCGCGCGCGCGGCGGCCATCGCCGCGTTCAGCTGATCGAGGCCGCTCGACAGCGTCTGCTCGAACTTGCGCTCCTCGTTCTCGAGCGTCGCCGCGATCCGCTCGCGCTGGGCCGCGAGCTCGTGGTAGTGCGCCTGCATCAGCCGTACGGTGACGAGCCCGAGCTGCGAGATCGACCCCGGCTCCAGACCGAGCCGCCGCGCGTGCAGCGCGGCGCGCCGGATGAGCCGGCGGAGGACGTACCCGCGGTTCTCGTTGGACGGCTCGATCCCGTCGCCGATGAGGAACGTCGCCGCGCGCGAGTGCTCCGCGACGATCCGGATCGAGAGATCGGCCTGGCCGTCGCCGTAGCGCACCCCGGCGAGCTGCTCGACCTTCTCGACGATGGGCGCGAAGAGATCGGTGCGGAACGTGTCGCCCGGGACGCCCTGCAGGACCTGCGCGATCCGCTCCAGGCCCGCGCCGGTGTCGATGTTCTTCTTCGCCAGCGGGACGAGCCTCCCGTCCGCTTGGCGGTCGTACTGCTGGAACACGTTGTTCCAGATCTCGACGTAGCGGCCGCAGTTCTCGCTGGGATCGCACTCGTGCGGACGGACCCCCGGCTGCGGACCCTTGTCGATGAAGATCTCGCTGTCCGGTCCGCACAGCCCGGTGGGCCCCGGCGTCCAGAAGTTCGACTCGTCGCCGAGGCGGAACACGCGGTGGGGCGGGAGCCTGATCTGCTTCGTCCAGATGTCGTACGCCTCGTCGTCGCTGGTGTGGACGGTCGCGACGAGCCGGTCGCCGTCGAAGCCGAACGGCCCGGTGAGCAGCTCCCAGCTCCACTGCAGCGATTCGGACTTCCAGTAATCGCCGATCGAGAAGTTCCCCAGCATCTCCCAGAAGGTCTGGTGGTATGCGTCGCGTCCGACCTCGTCGATGTCGCTGGTGCGCAGGACCTTCTGCACGGTGACGATCCGCTTCGCCGGCGGCTGCTTCCGCCCGGTGAAGTAAGGCACCAGCGGCTGCATGCCCGCGCTCGTGAAGAGGACGCTCGGATCGTCCTTCAGGACCAGCGGCGCGCTCGGGAGGCGGACGTGGCCCCGCTTCTCGAAGAAGGAGAAGAACGCGTCGCGGATACCGGTGCTGTCCATGCGACGTGAATGATGAGGCACGCGCGTGGGCTAGCGTTCCCTCGTGCCGCCCGCCGTCGTGCCCCTCGCCCTCGTCGCCATCGGCGTCCCCGCCGCGCTGCGCGCCCTCATCGGCCGTCCGCGCGCGCTCGGCGCGGCCTGGCTCGCCGCGTTCGCCGGCGCCGCGGTCGCGCAGACGCTCGGAGAGCTCACGTCCATGCGCCTCGCTGTCCTTGGCGACGCGCAGCTGGGCGCCGCGCTCGTCGCGACGCTCGTCACGTCGCTCCTGCTCGTGGTCCGGGAGTCGGCAGCGCGAGGACGGTGAGCGCTCCGCTGTCGCGCGCGGTCTCCGGAGCCAGCTCGCCCGTCGGCATCCGCGCGACGGCCGCCGCCGTGACGAGCGGCAGCAAGAAGAAGTAGGAGAAGAGGCTCCGCCAGGCGAAGTACAGAGGCAGCATCGCGAGCACCGCGCCGAGCTCGGGGCTCGTGCGTCGCGCCCGCCAAGCGACGACGACCGTGACGGCCGCGGCGATCGCCTCGAGCCCGAGGTACGTCTCGGCGGGGAGGACCGGCAGCGCGCCGTTGGTCGAGAGGATCACGAGGCCGGTCCCGCGCGGGAACATCGGCGCGGCGACCGGCGTCACGATCCCGGCGAGCCACGCGCCCGCGTCCCACAGGACGAAGGGCACGTTGACCACCGCGAAGAGGCCGGCCGCGATCGCGGCGCGCCGTGTCGCTTCGCGCCAGCCCTGCGCTGCCGCGACCTGCAGCAGGTAGAAGACGGCGAACGGCCACGCCAGCTGCTTCACCGCGGCCGCGGCGCCGAGCGCCAGCGCGCTCCAGCGACGCTCGCGCCACAGCCACGCCGCGACGAGCGGCAGCGCGTACAGCAGGTCGGCGCTCCCGCCGACGGTGAACGCCGTCACCGACGCCGCCGCGAGCACGCCGGTCAGGAGGAAGGCGCGCGACCCCGCCGGCGCCCGCGCGAGGACGAGCGCGACCGCGACGACGAGGCAGAGGACGTACAGGACGTTCGTGTCCCAGCCGAGCGCGACCCAGGGGACGATGAGGAGGAAGGAGAGGGCCGGATACGAGAGGCGCGAGACGAAGTCGGCGGGAGAGCACGCGCTCGCGTCACGCGCGCACGCCGCGGCATCCGCGGCCCACGCCTCGTCCAGCTCGCCCGCGGTCGGATAGATCGGCACGTCCGCGAACGCCCCCATCCGCAGCGGCGTCGTGCGGTCCGGCCCGATGCGGCGCGCGCCGTAGCAGCCGAAGAGGTCGAGCGGGCGGTATGGGTCGCGGCCGGCGAGGAGCGTCTGCGCCGCGCACTCATCGAGCGCGATCGCGTCGTTGTGGTACGGCGTCGCGTCGTTGAGCGGCGGATACGGGATACCGCGCAGCCACGCGAGGCCGAAGAGGGCCATCCCCGAAACGAGCACGAAGATGAGGCGCATCGGCGCCACGAGCGTCGCGGTCGGCGGCGTCGTCGCGTCGCCGCGTCCCGTTCCCGCGAGCGCCATGAGGAGCAGCGCGAGGGCGGCTGCGACCGCGAGCGCCACGACGAGAGCCCCGCCGGGCGCCGGCTGCAGCTCGAGCGCGCCGTTCAGCGCGCCCGCTTCGTAGAGCGCCGCGCCGGCGGCCGCGACGGCCGCGACCCGGAGGAGGAGGCGCACCTCTAGGTGAGATTCCCCCTGGTCTCTGGCACTCGCTCAGGCCGCCTTCCGGAGGTCGTCGAGCCACGGGACCAGGTGCGCCAGAGCGGGAACATTGTCGAAGCCGCGGTCGGTGAACGGGGTGCCGTCGTAGCGCTCGGCGGGCGTGCACCAGTCGATCTCGCCATGGAGACGGTGGTAGTTGTAGTAGCGGCTGAAGCGCTCGAGGGCCGCTTCGGCGTCGGCCAGCGAGCGGAAGACCTCGCGGTCGAGGACCTCGCTCTTGAGCGTGGCCCAGAACGACTCGATCTTCCCGTTCGTCCAGGGCGAGTTCACCTGGGTCCGGATGTGCCGGATCTCGAGGTCGCGCAGGTTCTTGCCGAACCGGGTGAGCACCCCGGGCATCCAGACCACGAACGGGGTGCCGTTGTCGCTCATCAGGTCCAGGGGCCGGCCGCAGAGCTCAAAGCACTCGGCGATCCACGCAAGGATCGGCTCGGCGCCGGCCGCGGGCAGGATCCGCAGCCCGATGACGTAGCGGGAGTGGTCATCGACGAGGCCGACGAGGAAGGTCTTGAGGTACCGCTTGCGGTCGAGCTGGATCCAGAAGGGGCCCTTGATGTCGATATGCCAGAGCGAATTGGGGCTCGAGCGCTCGTAGCGGGGGCCGCGCCCGCGCGGCCCGGAGGGCCGGCTCGTACCGAGGTCGTCGAAGAGCTGCTCGATCCAGCGGTGGCCCACCAGCGCGATCTCGCGCCGGCGGAGCTCGGCCGAGATCCGCTTGGCGTTCCAGTACGTGTGCAGCCGCACCGCGATCACGACCTGCTCGAGCCAGGCGGGATGCTTGAGCTTCCGCGTGCGGGGGCCATGCGGCTCGGGGACAAGGGCGGCCAGACCGCCTCGCGCGAGCGCGGCCTTCCAGCGGAACAGGCTCCGACGGCTGCATGTGCCGAGGGCGAGCGCCGCCACGAGGCCCTGCGCCCCCATGACCCGGACCAGCCGGGCCCGGTCGCGGACCACGGCGAAGGCGTGTCGCGGCGCATCTTTCATGGGCGGCCGACCGCCACGAGTCGCCAGGAACCGGAACCCCGGACCTTCTTGGTACGTGTGTCGAAGCCACCGCCGCTGCGGATCTCGGAGTTGCTGCAGATCGCCATAGAGCTCATCCATGACGCCGAGAATGTCACCTGGTCGCGAGTGCCAAAGACCAGGGGGAACTTCAGCTAGGCCGCGGCGGGCTGCAGCTCCGCGGTCGCCGCGGTCGATGCCGTGCTCGGCGCCGCGAGCCACGCGACCACGAGCGCGAGGAACGACGCGATCGCCAGGATCGAGGTGCCGTCCAGCGCTGGCATCTTCGTTACTCCTTGTCTCTGCGCTCCGAGCTTGCGGCGACCGTACGTCCGGGCCCGGGCGGGGGTCAGTAGCGCGGCGGCGATGCCAAAGGTCGCGGAACGGTGACGGCCGGGGTGTCCGTTCGGTGCGGGCACCCCGGCCGTTCGCGTTCAGAGCTGGTAGGCGGCTTCGCCGTGCTGGCTGGCGTCGAGGCCGAGGACCTCCTCGTGCTCCGGCACGCGCAGCCCGACGAAGAGGCCGATGACCTTGAGGATCACGAAGGTCATGACCGCGGAGTACGTGATGGACGCGGCGACCGCGATGGCCTGGATGCCGAGCTGAGCCGGGTTGCCCGCCAGGAGGCCGTTCGTGGCGCCGGAGTTGACGGCGACCGTCGCGAAGACGCCGGTCGCGAGGGCGCCCCACGTCCCGCCCATGCCGTGGCAGCCGAAGACGTCGAGGGCATCGTCCACCTTGAGCCGGCGCGTCACCTGGATGGCGAAGTAGGGGATGATCCCGGCGCCGAGCCCGATGAGGATCGCGGCCGATACGTCGACGTAGCCCGAGGCGGGCGTGATCGCGACCAGACCGGCGACCGCGCCCGTCGCCGCGCCGAGCACGCTCGGCGCGCCCTTGTGGATCCACGAGACGGTCATCCACGTCAGCCCGGCCATGGCCGCCGCGGTGTTCGTCACGACGAACGCGTTCGCGGCGAGGCCGCCGGCGGTGATGGCGCTGCCCGCGTTGAAGCCGAACCACCCGAACCAGAGGAGGGAGGCGCCGAGGACGGTCATCGTGGCGTCGTGCGGGTCCATCGGCTCCGAGCCGTAGCCGACACGGCGGCCGAGGACGAGGGCCGCGACGAGGGCGGACACGCCGCTGGTGATGTGCACGACCGTGCCGCCGGCGAAGTCGAGCGCGCCGAGCCGGCCGAGCCAGCCGCCGCCCCACACCCAGTGGGCGACGGGGTCGTAGACGAACGTCGCCCAGAGCAGGGTGAAGACGACGAAGGCCTTGAAGCGCTTGCGCTCGGCGAACGCGCCGGTGATGAGGGCCGGCGTGATCACCGCGAACATCATCTGGAAGACCATGTAGGCGAGGTGCGGGACGGTCGCTCCGTACGGTCCGGGCGCCTCGCCAACGCCCTTGAGCGCCGCCCAGTCGAGCCCGCCGATGAGCCCGCCGTGGTCGGGTCCGAACGCCAGCGAGTAGCCCCACAGCACCCACTGGACGCTGATCAGGCACAGGATGAAGAAGCTGTGCATGATCGTGGAGAGCACGTTCTTGCGGCGGACGAGCCCGCCGTAGAAGAAGCCCAGCGCCGGCGTCATCAGCATCACCAGCGCCGCTGACGCGAGGAGCCAGGCGGTGTCCCCCGCGCTGATCTTGTCCATCACTACCTCCGTGTCGTGCTGAGAACTTAGTGATCGACAACGTCGCGGTCAGCAGCGCCTCGGTGTGGCGGCTGTCGCGGTCCGGTAGCGCGGAAAGCACCGTTCCGCAACCCTTCCGCGACCTTGGAAGCGTTGTCCCGTCGCGCCTCGGGCGGCAGCGTTGTCGCCGAGATGATCTTTCCGATGACCACTGGAGGGGATCGACCGTGAACGTGTATCGCGCCGAGTACATCTGGATCGACGGCACCGAGCCGACGAAGAAGCTCCGCTCGAAGACGAAGATCGTCCCGGCCGGAGAGGAGCCGCCGATCTGGGCCTTCGACGGCTCGAGCACGCAGCAGGCGACCGGGGACCGCTCCGACTGCGTCCTGCAGCCGGTGTTCGTGTGCCCGGACCCCATCCGCGGCGGCGACGACAAGCTCGTGCTGTGCGAGGTGATGCTCGTCAACGGCGACCCGCACGCGACGAACACGCGCCGCGCCTGCGCCGAGACGGCCAAGCGCTACGCCGACTTCGACATGTGGTTCGGGATCGAGCAGGAGTACACGTTCTTCAAGGGCGCCCGGCCGCTCGGGTTCCCCGACAGCGGCTTCCCCGCGCCGCAGGGCGGTTACTACTGCGGCGTCGGCGCCGACGAGGTGTTCGGCCGCGACGTGGTCGAGGCGCACCTCGACGCCTGCCTCCGTGCGGGCCTCAAGATCTCCGGCATCAACGCCGAGGTCATGCCCGGACAGTGGGAGTTCCAGGTCGGTCCGCTCAACCCGCCGGCCATCGGCGACCAGCTGTGGGTCGCGCGCTGGCTCCTGTACCGCGTCGGCGAGCCGTTCGGCGTGTCCGCGACGCTGTACCCGAAGCCGGTGCGCGGCGACTGGAACGGCGCCGGCGCGCACACCAACTTCTCGACGAAGCAGATGCGCTCCGACTACGACGCCTGCCTCGCGGCGATCGAGGCCCTCAAGGGCAAGCACGACCTGCACATCCAGAACTACGGGTTCGGGATCGAGGAGCGCCTCACCGGTCTCCACGAGACGGCCTCGTTCCGCGAGTTCAGCTACGGCGTGTCGCACCGCGGCGCGTCGGTCCGCATCCCGTGGCAGGTCGCGAAGGACCGCAAGGGCTACCTCGAGGACCGTCGCCCGAACGCCAACATGGACCCGTACGTCGTCACCCGGCTGATCACCGACACCGTGTGCGGCGCGGCGAGCGCCACGAAGGGCAAGCCGCGCGAGATGGCGGCGGCGGCCGCCAGCGACTAAGAGCTAGACGAGAGCGCCGAGGCCGAGGGCCGCGGCCGGGATCCGCGCCAGCGACGGCGCGACCGGCCGCGGCCCGTTGTCTTTCCGGGGGTCGTAGCAGCAGACCTCGATCCCGCGCACGGTCGCGGCGGCCGCGAGGGACGCGAGCACGTCGACGAGCGCTCGGAGCGAGGGGCCTCCCTCGACGGGGAAGTCGACCGCCGGCAGCTCCCGCGGGTCGACGACGTCGACGTCGACGTGGATCCACAGCTGCTTGCGGCGCGCGAAGGCGACGAGACCGGGGGCGTCGGGACGATCGGCGTCGAATGCGATGCGCCGCACCTTCGACGCGGCGAGGACGCCGACCTCGCCGGGATCGAGGGCGCGGGCGCCGACGAGGGCGACGCGGTCGTCGGGGATCGAGCGCACGCCCGGCCACAGCAGCGGCGCGATCTTCCGACCGCAGACGTGCGCCAGACACATCCCCCCGACGAAGTGCGACGGCGTCGTCGCGAGGGTGTTGAAGTCGGCGTGCGCGTCGAAGTACACGAGCGCGAGGTCGGGCTCCACGGCGAGCGCCCCGGGGATCGACCCGGCGACGAGCGTGCACTCGCCGCCGACGATGGCGCAGCGCGCGCCCTCGCCGAGCGAGGAGGCGACGGCGTCCGAGAGCGTGCGGCAGGACTCGCGCGCGGCGGTGAGGTAGCGGTCGCGCGGCAGGAACGGGATGCGGACGCGCTTTCCGGGGCGCAGCGCGGCGGCCATCTCGGGCGCCAGCGCGGCAGGGGCCTCCGCCATGCCCAAGTACCTTTGTTCCGTGGTGATACCTGCTTCCAGCAGGTGCACCGGCGGTGACACCGAGCGCATCGTAGGCGGGTGACCGGCTGGCGGGTAGGCCTGCTGCCGTACGCCTTCGCCGCCCTTGCCATCGTCGTCGCGAGCGCGATCGCCCTCGTCCCGACGGCGCGGGAGCCGGCGTCCATCCCTCTGGGAGCGCCTCCGACCACGGCGCCGCGTCCCACGCCGCCGGAGAGCGGCCGGCTCGCGTATTGGCGCGCCGGCGCCGGCGGACGCCAGGAGCTATGGGTCAGCGACGTCGCGGGAACGCGCCGCTCGGTCGTGGCGAGCGCCCCCGCCGGGAGCGACGTCGGGCTCACGCGCTGGTCGGCCGACGGCGAACGGATCGCGTACTCCCTCGACGGCACCGCCGTCGGCGTCGCGCGCGCGGCCGCCGGCGCGACGGCGATCGCCATCCCGGCCGCCCTCCGCGCCGACCACTGGACGATCGTCTCCCTCTCGTGGGCGCCGGACGCGAGCCTCGTCGCGGCGACGCTCCGCGCGGCGAACGGACTCGGCGACGAGAGCGACGTGTACCTCGTCGAGCCGCGCGCCGGC
Organism: Chloroflexota bacterium; assembly: GCA_028876375.1. GTDB lineage: Bacteria > Chloroflexota > Limnocylindria > P2-11E > P2-11E > JACPOT01. The sequence continues at coordinate 19,118 of JAGWSB010000002.1, forward strand.
GCGCAGTGGCGGCGCGCGACGACGATCGGCGACGCGTACGCCGGGGAGTGGATCGACGCCGAGCGCCTCTTCGTCGAGACGACGACCGGCATGATCGCGCTCCTCGACGCCGCGACGCTGGAGCTCCGTCCCTTCACCGGCATCCCCGCGGTCTCGCCGCTCGTCGGGCGCGACGGACGCGTGTACTTCGTCGGCGGCGGGGCCATGGGCGAGACCGGCGCTTCGCGCCTCCCCACCGCGAGCGGGTGGGTCTGGAGCGCGACGATCGACGGCGACGACGTGCGCCGCGAGGAGCGCGCGCCGCACGAGCAGATGCGGCTGCTCGGCGTCCTCGACGATGGCCGCGGCGTCGTCGGTCTGCCCGGATCGGTGTACGTCTCGGGCGAGGACCTCGTTGCGCTCCCGTATCGCGCGGGGAACGTAAGCCGCGTCGTCGTGTCGCCGGACGGGCATCGGCTCCTCGCCCTCGCCGACCCGCGCATCGTGCAGATCGACACCGCGCGCATCCCGCGGCGTCTCGCGGACGGGACGCCGCCGGCGTCCGCGGCGACGGTCGTCCTCGACGGCGCGCTCGCGCCGGACGTGTGGCTGCGCTCGTCGCCCATCGCGCTCGCGCACGCCCATCCCCCGGTGGACGCGCGCGCGCCCGTCGCGCGGCTCGCCTTCGTGCTCGGCGGCACGGTGTGGGAGTCGCGTCCCGGCCTGCCGCCGCGGCCCATCCTGTCGGCGGGCACGGCGCGCGGCTACGTCGGTCAGCTCGCGTGGTCGCCGGCGGGCGACGGCCTCGCGGCGACGATCGAGGCGCCGGGGCCGCCGTCGCTCGCGCAGACGCTCGTGGTCCGCGGGAACGGCGAGTGGCGCCTGACCGTCGGCGGGCGCATCGAGCGCGTCAGCTGGGCACCCGACGGGCGCAGCGTCGCCGTGACCGCGACCGCGACGGGCGCGTACGGCGACACCGACGTGCGGGTCTACGACGCCGACAGCGGGACGGCCGCGCAGCGCATCCGCTCGGCTTCGGCGTCGTGGACGCGGCTCGGCCTCCTGGTCCTCGACTCGCCTGCCGCGACGCAGGCCTCCGGCGCGCCGCAGCACGTGGAGCTCGTCTCCGCGTCCGGGGCGCGCGCGGTCACCGACGACGACCGCCTCGCGGACGATCCGCTCCTCGCCGATCTCGGGAGCGGCGACCTCGCGATCCAGCGCGTCGCCGCCTCCGGCGACGGCCGTCTCCTCGCGATGTGGGTGCGCGGCCTCACGCCGAGCGGCGGGAACGCGAACGGCGCCCTGGTCGTGACGCGCGTCAGCGACGGCCGCGCGCTCTGGGTGAGGTCGTTCGGGCTCCTTCCGATGCCGCAGGACGTCGCGTGGTCGCCGAGCGGAGCCCTCCTGGGGTGGACGCTCCGCCCGACGACCGGCGAGCCGGAGGCGTCGACGACGGCGCGCGCCGTCGACGGCGCGACCGGGCGGACGGTGATCGAGCGTGACGGTCGGTTCGCCGGCTGGTCGCCGGATGGCGCCTGGATGTACGTCGCTCGCGACGAAGGCCTCTACGCCTATCCGGTCGACGGCGGCGAGGGCGTGCGCGTCAGCGCGATCGGCGTCCCCGTCGCCGCGACGACGCCCTAGGGGTGGGAACGGCGCCCCGGCGGGGGTAGTACTACGCGCGTGCGCCACACCCGCGCGCTCGCGCCGTACGCCGCGCTCTCGGCGGCGATAGTCGTCGTGAGCGCCGCCGCCATCGCCGCGACGGTGCGCGACGCGTCGCGCAGCGGCGCTCCCGAGCCCACGCCGGGTCGGGCGGTCCTGTCGGACACCGCGCGTATCGCGTACTGGCGCGCCGGTCCGCAGCACGCCCTCGACCTCTGGGTCGGCGACCTCGAGGGACCGCGGAAGTGGACGATCGCGACCGCGGACGACCGCGCGCAGATCCATCTCACGCGCTGGTCGCCCGACGGGAGCGCCGTCGCCTATCTCGGCGACGGCGGCGCGATGGGGGTCGCGCACGTCGACGGGACGCCCGTCACGACGATCGCGCTTCCGACGGCGCTGCTGAACGACGGCTGGCGGATCACGTCGCTCGAGTGGTCGCCCGACGCGAGTCGCGTCGCCGCGACCGTTCGCAGCGGCCGGGGGATAGGGAACGACAGCGACGTCTACGTCGCATCCGCGAACGGGGCGGAGCCGTGGCGGCGGCTGACGACCATCGGCGACGCGTTCGCCGCGCCGTGGATCGACGGCTCGCGCATGCTCATCGAGACGGCCAGCGGGATGATCGCGACGCTCGACGTGACGACCGGCGAGGTGCGGCCCCTCACCGGCATGCCGGCCGCGTCGCCGATCCTCGCGCGCGACGGGCGCGTGTACTTCATCGGCGGCCGCTTCGTGCGCACGGTCGCGTCCGACCGGCCGTACGCGAGCGGCTGGGTGTGGAGCTCGACGGTCGACGGCGACGACGTCCGCCGCGAGGACAGCGTCGCCCTCGATCAGGTGCGGCTCCACGCGCTGCTCGCCGACGGCCGCGCGGTCGTGGGCGCGCCCGGCTCGATCTTTCTCGCGCGCGACCAGCGCATCGTGCTCTCGTTCCGCGCCGGCAGCGTGCGCTCGGTCGAGGTATCCGACGACGGACGCCAGATCGTCGGCTGGACCGGATCGCGCGTCCTGCGCATCGATGCGTCGAAGGTGGCGGGGACGCCGGTGACGCTGCCGTCCGAGGCCGCGGCGACGGTCCTCCTCGACGGCGTCGCCGACGCCGACGCGTGGTTCCCGCGGAGCATGCCGCCGCTCGCGCACGCCGCGGCGGCCGCGGTCGACGTTCCGGCCGCGCGTCTCGCGTACGTGCTCGATCGGGCCGTCTGGGTGCGCGATCCCGGCGGCGCGAGCCGCATCGTCGGCACCACGGCGCAGTACTTCGCGTCGCAGCCGCGCTGGTCGCCCGACGGCCAACGCCTCGCCGTCGTGACCGTGTCGGGCTTCACGACGCCCACCGCTACCGTCGTCGTCACCGGAGCGCAGGGGACGCAGCGGTGGACCCCTCCCGGCCTCGACTCGCTCGCGGGCTGGACGCCCGACGGGCGCGGCCTCGTGTTCGTCCACGGCGGCGGCACGATCGATCGCGGATCCGGACCGCAGCCGACGGGATGGAAGAGCGAGATCCGCGCCGCCGACACGGGCGCCTTCACAGAGACCGTCGACGGACGCCTGACGTTCGCCGGCCAAGACCGCGTGGTCCTCACCGACGGCAGCGTCGAGCCGGGAACGAGCCTGCTCCTTCACCAGCGCGTCGAGATCGTCGGCGCCGCGGGCGCGCGCACGGTCACGGACGCGGACCGGCTCGCCTCCGAGCTCCCGCCGCCGTCGACGCCGGGCGACCCGTACATCGAGCGGCTCGTGCCGATGGGGGAGCCGGGCTACGTCGGCGTCTCGCTCCGCTACGCGCGCGCGCCGAGCAGCACGACGATCACGTACGCGCTCTTCGCCGTCGTGCGCACGAGCGACGGACACGTGACGTGGTCCGTCGCGCAGGACACGCCGACGTACAGCCTCGACCTGTCGGCCTCTCCTGTCGGCGCCTACGTCGGATGGACGGAGTACCGCGGCGGACCGGGGCCGAACGTCGACCCCTCGGCGTCGCGCGCGCACGTCGCCGATCCGCTGACCGGGCGAACGCTCCTCACGGTCGGTGGCCGCTTCGCGGGCTGGTCACCCGATCCGGCGTGGATCTACGTCGCGCGTGACGAAGGCTTGTTCGGGGTGCGCATCGCGGACGGCCGCGTCGAGCGCGTCGGTCCGATCGGGGTGCCGGTCACCGCGGCGCGACCCTAGTAGCCCGCGATCTCGAGCAGATCGGTGAGCACGGCGTAGGCGACCTGCTCGACGTGCGGATCGTGGAGCTGGACGACGACCTTGCCGGCGAGGTCCGTGTCGAGCTCGAGGGCCATCGACCAGCCGTCGACCGCATAGAGCGGATCGAGCGGATCCAGGCGTCGCGGTCCGGTCGAGGCGGAGACGGCGCCGGCGGCGCGGCGGATCTCGACGATCGGACGGACGCGCGCGCCGTCGCGCGCCGCAAGGGTCGCGTCCCGCGCCGCAGCCTCGTCGATCGGCGCGCGTCGCACGTCCTCCATCCGGATGTCGGCGTCCATGAGCACGTTCGCGAGGATCGTCGCCTTGGCCGCGGCGTCGTGGCCCTCGAGGTCGTTCGACGGATCGGCCTCGGCGATGCCGAGGCGCTGCGCCTCGGCGAGCGCATCGGAAAAGGACACGCCGCGCGCGGCGGCGGAGAGGATGTGATTGGTCGTGCTCGATACGATGCCGCGCAGCGCGCGGATCTCGGCGAGCGGGAGCGCGGCGCGGCGCAGCGTGAAGACGGGGAGGCAATCGGAGAGGGTCGCCTCGAAGCGCAGCAGCCGCCCGTTCGCGGCGGCGAGGCCGCGCAGCTCGCGGTAGGCCCGCGCGATGGGCCCTTTGTTCGCGGTCACGACGTGCTTGCGCGCGCGCAGCGCGGCGCGCACGTGGCCGAGCGCGGGCTGCGCGGTGCGCGCGTCGAGCGTCGTGATCTCGACGACGACGTCGCAGGGCAGGTCGCCGATCGCGGGAGACGCCCCGCGCGAGGGCAGCTCCGACCGGCTCAGCGCGCCGGCGAGGTCGATGCCGCTCGCGTCGACCCACCAGCCGTGGCTTCGCGTGAGGATGGCCGTGACGAGGAAGGGCGCGTCGTCCCGCTTCGCGAGGAGAAGGCGCGCGAGCGCGCGGCCGACGCCCCCGAACCCGAGCAGCGCGACGCGCACGGTCCTAGGAGAGGCTGGCGATCGCCGCGTCGATCTCGGCCAGGCCGGCGCGCAGCTTCGCCGGGGGCCCGCCGAACCCGATGCGCAGGTGCCGCTCCACGAGCAGCTGCGATCCGGGGACGACCATCGTTCCGCGCTCCTGGATCAACCGCTCCACGAACGGCCACGAGTCGACGCCGTAGGCGTAGCCGAAGAAGGAGATCGCGCCGGCGCGCGGCCGCGCCCACCGCAGCTTGCCGTCGTGCGCGACGGCCCACTTCTCGAGGGCGGGCCAGCGCTCGACGAGGAGGCGCCGCGTCCGCGCCAGGAGCGCGTCGCGGCAGCCGAGCGCCGCCTCGGCGAGCGCCTCCGAGATCGTCGCGGTCGCGATCGTCGTGTAGTCCTTCTGCGCCCACGCGGCCTCGATGCGCTCCGGCGGCGCGACGATCCACCCGATGCGCAGGCCGGGGAGGCCGTAGGCCTTCGACAGCCCGCCGGTCACGACGACGCGCTCGCAGCGCCCCCACATGGATGCGCTCTCCACGCCGTCGTGCTCGGTCCCGCGGTAGACCTCGTCGCACAGGACCCACGCGCCGACGCGCTCGGCCAGGCGCGCGACGGCGTCGAGGTCCGAGGCCGAGAGGATCTGCCCCGTCGGATTGTTCGGCGTGCAGAGGCAGATGAGCTTCGTCCGCGCGGTGATCGCCGCGGACAGGCGGTCGTGGTCGAGGGTCCAGCCGCGCTCCTCCTCGAGCCACACCTCGCGCACGCTCGCGCCGATCCCGCGCGCCAGTCCGTGGACCTGCATGTAGCTCGGGAGCACGACGACGACCTCGTCGCCGCGCTCGACGAGCGTCGTCACGACGAGGAAGTTCGCCTCGCTCGTCCCCGTCGTGACGAGGATCTGGTCCGCCGTCGCGCCACGGTGGATGCGCGCGACCTGCGCGCGTGTCGCGTCGCGTCCGCGGCCGTCGGCGTACCCGAGGCGGAGGTCGCCGATGTCGCGCCCGACGAGCTCGAGCGTCTCACCGAGCGTGAGCGGCTCGACGCCGGACTCGGAGAGGTCGTAGCGGACGCGGTGCTCCCACGTCGACTGCATCCGCTCCATCTCGAACGTGGGGAACCGCATCCGCCGTATGCTGATCCCAACTCGTCCCCGGGCGCGCAGACCGAGGCGCCGCAGCGACGAGGTCGAGCACCCGGGCCGAGCGAGCGGCTTTGCCGCGAGCGAGGTCGGACCAGGCCCCATCGGCGTCGATGTGGGCCCCTTTCGCGTGTTCGGGAGGTCTATGCGCTTCTTCCAGCGATCGAGCGCCCCGCGCGTCGACCGGCTCGTCGTCGGGCTGGGCAATCCCGGCGACGGCTACGCCTCGACGCGGCACAACGTCGGGTTCCAGGTCGCGTCGCGGCTGGCGAAGCGCGCGCGCGCCGAGTTCTCGACCAAGGCGGCCGACGCCCGGATCGCGGAGGGCACGCTCGCCGGGTACAAGGTCGCGATCGCGCGGCCCCAGACGTTCATGAACGACAGCGGCCGCTCCGTCGGGAAGCTCCTCGACCGCTACCGCCTCGAGCCGGCCGACGTGCTCGTCGTGTACGACGACGTCGACCTGCCCTTGGGGCGCGTGCGCATCCGGCCCAAAGGCGGTCCCGGGACGCACAACGGCGTCCGCTCGGTCGTCGCCGAGATCGGCGACGCCTTCCCGCGCGTGCGCTGCGGCGTCGCACCGGTCGACCCGAGGCGGGAGATCGACGTCGACCTCGCGGACTACGTCCTCCAGCCGTTCGCCGCGGACGAGCGCGAAGCGGCCGAGGCCATGATCGCGCGCGCCGCGGACGCGATCGAGGTCGCCCTCCGCGACGGCGTCGAGGCCGCGATGACGCGCTTCAACGGCGCGGACAAGCCATGACCGCGCTGGAGACCGCCGTCGGCGGCGTGCGCCTCGCGGGGGCGCTCGAGCTCGCGGAGCGCAGCGAGCGCTTCCGCGACCTGCTGTCTCGGATCGAGGAGCGCCGCGCCCTGGCCATCACCGAGGCGAGCGGCGGCGCGCGCGCGTTCGCGTGGGCGGCGATCGCCGCGCGCAGGGGGAGCGTGATCCTCGTCGTCGCGCCGAGCGGCGAGCGCGCCGCGCGGTGGCGCTCCGAGCTCGCCGCGTGGCTCGGCGAGGACCGCGTCGTCGCGTTCCCCGAGCGCGAGGCCATGCCCTTCGAGGCATCCGCCTCGTCGCCGGCGACGATCCATCAGCGCCTCGTCGCGCTGTGGCGCATCCGCGAGGGCGGGCCGCTCGCGGTCGTCGCGCCGCTCCGTGCGCTCCTCCAGCACACCATCTCGCCCGAGGACCTCGCGTCGCGCGCGCGCGTCCTCGCTCCCGGCGCGAAGCTGCCGTGGCGCGAGACGGCGCTGTGGCTGACCGGGATCGGCTACGAGCCCGTCCCCGAGGTGAGCGAGCCCGGGCAGTTCTCGCGGCGCGGCGGCATCGTCGACGTCCACCCGGCGGGGGAGGAGCGCCCGGTGCGCATCGAGCTCTTCGGTGACGAGGTCGAGACGATCCGCGCGTTCGACCCCGTGACCCAGCGCTCTCAGGACGCGCGCGAGCGCGTCGTCATCCTCCCCGCGCGGGAGCTCACCCTCGCCGAGGGGCCGCGGCTCGCCGAGCGTCTCGCGGACCTCGGCTGGGAGCGGATCGACGGCGGCAGTGAGATCGCGCCGTACGCCGCGGTCGTGGAGCCGCTGCGCCAGCGGACGGAGGCGCCCGGGGTGGAGGCGTTCGCGCCGCTCCTCGGCGCGGCGTCGTCGATCGTCGACCACCTCCCCGAGCGCGGGACGGTCGTCTACGAGGACACCATCGAGCTCGACCTGGCCCACGACACCTACGAGCAGCTCGCGGAGGAGCGCAGGGAAGAGCTGCGCGCGGAGGGGCTCGCCGTCGGTGCCTTCCCCGCGCCGTACGTGCCGCGCGATCGGCTCGAGCGCGCCGCGGCGGAGCGCGGCACGGTGCGGATCGGGCCGGGCGCGGGCGCGTTCGCGCTCGGCTGGGGGAGCGCGGTGAGCTACGCCGGCCGTCTCGACGCGTTCCTGCGCGAGGTGGCGGCCGCCGGTCCGGGGACGCGCCTCGTCGCGACGCCGCAGGCCGCGCGCCTCGCCGACCTCCTCGCCGAGCGCGACGTGGTCGCGACCCCGCGCGACGACCTCGACGAGCCGCCGGCGGAAGGCGCGCTGGTCCTCCTCCACGTTCCGCTCGCCGAGGGCTTCGTCGTGCCCGAGCTGTCGCTGCGCGTCTTCACCGACGCCGAGATCTTCGGGTTCCGCAAGCCGCGCCATCCCGTGCGCCGCCGCCGCCGCGTCGCCATCGGCTCGCTCCTGGCGGACCTCCGCCCGGGCGACCACGTCGTGCACGAGGACCGCGGCATCGCCCTCTTCGAGCGCTTCCTGGAGCGCGAGGTCGCCGGCGTCGTGCGCGAATACCTCGAGCTCCGCTTCGCCGACGGCGTCACGTCCCTTCCGACCGAGCGCATCGACAAGATCACGCGCTACGTCGGCGGCACGCCGCCCGGCCTGAGCGCGATGGGCGGGACCGACTGGCTGCGCACGAAGCGCAAGGCGAAGAAGGCGACGGAGGACATCGCGCGCGAGCTGCTCCGGCTGTACGCCGAGCGCGAGACGGTGCGCGCGACCGCGCTGTCGCCGGACACGCCGTGGCAGGTCGAGCTCGAGAACGCCTTCCCGTTCACCGAGACGCCGGACCAGCTCGCGGCGATCGAGGACACGAAGAAGGACCTCGAGCAGCCGCGGCCCATGGACCGGCTCGTCGTCGGCGACGTCGGCTACGGCAAGACCGAGGTCGCGCTGCGCGCGGCGTTCAAGGCGGTGCAGGACGGGAAGCAGGTCGCGGTCCTGGTCCCGACGACCGTTCTCGCCCAGCAGCACTACGAGACGTTCTGCGAGCGGCTCGAGACCTTCCCGGTGAAGATCGAGATGCTCTCGCGCTTCCGCAGCGCGCCGGAGCAGAAGGAGATCGTCGAGCGGATCGGCGCGGGCGACGTCGACGTCGTCATCGGCACGCACCGCGTGCTGCAGAAGGACGTCCGCTTCCGCGACCTCGGCCTTCTGGTCATCGACGAGGAGCACCGCTTCGGCGTCAAGCACAAGGAGCGCCTCAAGCAGATGCGCACGGAGGTACACGTCCTGTCGCTCACCGCGACGCCCATCCCGCGCACGCTGCACATGGCGCTGTCGGGGATCCGCGACATCAGCGTCATCGAGACGCCGCCCGAGGACCGTCAGCCGATCGAGACCCACGTCGTCGAGCGCACGCAGGAGCTGCTGCGCGAGGCCATCCACCGCGAGCTCGACCGCGGCGGCCAGGTCTACTACGTCCACAACCGCGTGATGGGCATCGAGCAGGAGGCGGAGCGGCTGCGCCGCCTCGTCCCGTCGGCGCGCTTCGTCGTCGCGCACGGGCAGATGCACGAGCGCCAGCTCGAGAAGGTCATGGTCGGCTTCGCCGACGGCGACTTCGACGTCCTGGTGTGCACGACCATCATCGAGTCGGGCCTCGACATCCCGAACGTGAACACCATCGTCATCGACCGCGCCGGCCAGCTCGGCCTGGCCCAGCTCTACCAGCTGCGCGGCCGCGTCGGCCGCAGCGCGATGAAGGCCTACGCCTTCCTGCTCTACGACAAGCCGGAGCGCCTGTCGGAGGACGCGCGCAAGCGCCTGCAGGCGGTGTTCGAGGCCAGCGAGCTCGGCGCCGGGTTCAAGATCGCGATGCAGGACCTCGAGATCCGCGGCGCGGGGAACATCCTCGGCGCCGAGCAGCACGGCAACGTCACGGCCGTCGGCTTCGAGCTCTACACGCAGCTGCTCCAGGAGTCGATCGAGGAGCTCCGCGGCGCGCCGAAGGCGGCGGAGCTGCCCGAGATCGTCGTCGACCTCGCCCTGTCGACCGCGATCCCCGACGCGTACGTCCCGAGCCGGCAGCGCAAGCTCGAGCTCTACCGGCGCATCGCCGAGCTGCGCGAGCTCGACGACCTCGTCGCGCTCCGCGAGGAGCTGCGCGACCGCTACGGGTCCCCGCCCGAGCCGGTCCGCAACCTCCTCTACGGCGTCGAGGTGAAGCTCCGCGCGCTGCGCGCCGGGGCGGTCGAGGTGCGCGCGCGCGGGCCCGAGCTGCGCGTCTCGCTCGGCGTGGACGCGACATCCGCGCAGCGCGAGGCGGTGCGCCGCACCTTCCCGCGCGCTCAGCTCGGGCAGCGCCAGATCCGCGTGAACGTCGTCGACATCCGCGGCGACCGCCGCGACGCGCTGACCCGATTGCTCGAGGTGCTGCGCGGATGAGGATCGGGGTCGATCTGGACGACGTCATCGCCGAGTGCGCGGTGCCCTACCTCCGCCGGTTCGCCGAGGAGTTCCACGTCGAGCTCCCTCCCGAGCCGGGATGGCACACGCTCGACGAGATCTCCGAGGTCTCGCAGGCCGACAAGGACCGCTTCCGCCGGCGGACGTACGACGGTACGTTCTTCGGGGAGCTCGAGATGTATGCCGACGCCCCGGCCGTCCTCGAGCGGCTGGTCGCCGCCGGTCATGAGATCTACTTCGTCACCGCGCGCGCCGAGCGGCGCCGCGTCGTCACCGAGACCTGGCTTCGCGACAAGGGCATCCTCGACCACGCCAAGGCCGTGCACCTCCGCCCGCAGGGCGACTTCTCGCCGACGCGGACGCTCGGGCGCTACGACCCCACCGGCTCGGCGCGCTACAAGGTGCGCCTCGCGGAGGAGCTCGAGCTCCAGGCCTTCTGCGAGGACGACCGCCTCATCTCGCAGGAGCTCGGTAAGAGGGGCATCCGCGTGTTCCTCTTCGACCACCCGTGGAATCGCGACGTCGAGGGACCCTCCATCGAGCGCGTGACCGGCTGGGGCGACGTCGCGCAGAAGCTCGGGATATGAAGGATGTGAGGGGGGCTGCGCCCCCCTCAGACCCCCCGCCCCCCTTGGATCCCCCGCGCAGGGCTGAGACGACGCTGTACCTCGTCCGCCACGGCGAGAGCGAGGCCAACGCGGCGCGCCGCTACGCGGGCCAGGCGGACAGTCCGCTCACGGAGCGCGGCCGCCGCCAGGCCGAGGCCGTCGCGGCGGCGCTGCGCGGCGTCCGTTTCGACCGCGTCATCTCGAGCGACCTGTCACGCGCCCGCGACACGGCGGCGATCGTCGCGCGCGACAGAGGGCTGCAGGTCGAGGTCTTCCCCGAGCTCCGCGAGGTCGACGTGGGTGAGGCCGAGGGGCGGCCCATCCTGCGGCGGACCGACAACTTCGACGTCGCGGGCGGGTTCGTGCAGTGGCCGGGGGGAGAGTCGCTCGAGCAGGTCGCCGCGCGCGTCCTCTCGGCGCTCGAGCGGATCGTCGCCGCGAGCCCGGGGCAGACGCTGTGCGTCGTCGGACACGGTGGCGTGACGCGCATCCTGGTGAGCCACTTCCTCGGACTCCTCCCGCGCCTCTACGAGCACGCGACGCCGACGCAGAACACGAACGTCACGGTCGTGCGGACGGACGGCATCAGCTATCGGGTCGAGTCGCTTTTCGACTCCGCGCACCTTTCCGATCCTTCGGTCGGGGAGACCCCGAGCTCGGGCCCGGGTGCTCGACCGCGCCGCTAACGCGTCTCGGTCTGCGCGCCCGAGGGACGCCGCCCTATGATCCGTGAAGTGGGCGAGGACCTCGCCGCGAAGATCCGCGACGTCCCCGACTTCCCGAAGCCGGGGATCCTGTTCAAGGACATCACGACGCTGCTCAAGGACGGGCCCGCCTTCAAGGCGTCGATCGACAGCCTTCTCCAGCGCGTCCGCGGAAAGCGCATCGACCTCGTCGTGGGGATGGAGTCGCGCGGCCTCATCTTCGGCGCGCCGATCGCGTACGCGCTCGGCGTCGGCTTCGTGCCGGTCCGCAAGCTCGGCAAGCTGCCCGCCGAGGTGGTAAGCGTCGAATACGACCTCGAGTACGGATCGGCGACGCTCGAGATGCACAAGGACGCGATCGCGCCCGGACAGAAGGTGCTCATCGTCGACGACCTCCTCGCCACCGGCGGGACGGTCGCGGGGACCATCGAGCTCGTGAAGCGGCTTCAGGGCGAGATCGTCGGCCTTGCCTTCCTGGTCGAGCTGCGCGCGCTCCACGGGCGCGACCGCCTCGACGGCTACGAGATCACCACGCTGATCGAGTACTAGGACCCCGTACACGATCGCACGCCCCGCGCGCGGTCGATACCCCACCGACACGCCGAATGCCACCGATCGGCGGTCGTGAGCGTTCCGAACGAGCGACCGCACCGGCTATCTTCCTTAGCCGGGCAGGGCCGGCCTAGGACCTTTCGGGGAGGATCGGGCGTGAGGCGCCTCGCGACGTCGTGACATTGCTTCGCCGCATCGCGCGACCGAGCCTGCTGCGGACGCTGCTCGTCCGCAGCCTCCTCGTCGCCGTCGTCCCGCTGCTCGTGCTCGGATCGACCGTCATGTTCGTGATGGACGAGGTGATCCTGAGGCGCTCCGGCCCCGTGGACATCACGACGGGCGGGCGCATGGCCTCCGCCGACCAGATCGTCGTCGGCCTCGTCCTCGGCCTCATCGCCGTGCTCGTGCCGGCCATCGCCTTCTTCGCGTACCGCTCGGCCGACGGCCTGGCGCGTCCGCTGCGCGAGCTCGTCCAGGCGGCGCAGCGGATCCAGGGCGGCGACCTCACCGCGCGGATCGAGCGTCGCGCGCCGCACGAGATCGGGGCGCTCGAGGGCGCCTTCGACACGATGGTGCATGCCCTCGAGCAGCGCGAGCAGTCGAACCGGGAGCTCGTCGCGGAGCTGCAGGTCCAGGCGCTCAACGATCCCCTCACGAGCCTTCCCAACCGCCTGCTGTTCCAGGACCGCCTCCGCCAGCAGGTCTACTTCTCGTCCCGTCAAGGCGCGCGTTTCGGCGTGTTCGTCATGGACCTCGACGGATTCAAGGAGGTCAACGACACGTTCGGGCACCAGACCGGCGATCGCCTCCTCGTGATGGTCGGCGAGCGCATCCGCACGACGCTCCGCGAGTCCGACACCGTCGCGCGGTTCGGGGGCGACGAGTTCGCGCTCCTGGTCCCGACCGCGGATTCGGAGGACAAGGCGGAGACCGTCGCGCGGCGCATCCAGAAGACGCTCGAGGCGCCGTTCGGCCTCGACGGCTTCCTTCTCAACGTCGAGGCGAGCATCGGGATCACGATGTTCCCCGAGCACGGCGAGGACCCCCAGACCCTGGTCAAGCGCGCCGACGCGGCGATGTACGTCGCGAAGCGGGTGAAGAGCGGCTTCAGCCTGTACCGCCCGAGCGAGGAGCTCGAGGCCCGCGACCGGCTGATCCTCATGGGCGAGTTCCGCCAGGCGATCGAGCGCGACGAGCTCGTCCTCCACTACCAGCCCGAGGTCGATCCGCGCACCGGTGAGGTCCTCACCGTCGAGGCGCTCGTCCGCTGGCGCCACCCGACGCGCGGCATGCTCTCGCCCGACCAGTTCATTCCGTTCGCGGAGCAGACGGGCCTCATCCGTCCGCTCACGAACCACGTGATCGATCGCGCGATCGGGCAGGTGCGGTCGTGGCGCAACCGCATGGGGCAGCCCGTCCGCGTGGCCATCAACCTCTCCGCGCGCGACTTCCAGGACCCCGAGCTCCCAAAGCACATCGAGACGGCGCTGCGCCGGCACGACATGCCGCCGGAGCAGCTGAAGCTCGAGATCACCGAGACGGTCGTCATGGCCGATGCCGCGCGCTCGCTGAGCACGCTGGCGACGCTACGCGAGATGGGCATCCAGCTCTCCATCGACGACTTCGGGACGGGCTACTCCTCGCTCGCGTACCTCAAGCGCTTCCCCGTCGACGAGATCAAGATCGACCGCTCCTTCGTCACCGACATCGTCGCCGATCACGGCGCGAACGCGATCGTGCGCGCGACGATCGAGCTGGCCCACAGCCTCGACCGCACCGTCGTCGCGGAAGGCGTCGAAGACCAGGCGACCATGGCCGTCCTCGCGGGCTACGGCTGCGACGCCGTCCAGGGCTACTACTTCACCAAGCCCCTCGCCGCCGCCGACGTCGCACTCCTCATCTCGGGGACGCCGCCGTGGGTCGCGCGCGGACGGCTGCTCGACCTCAAGGTGGTCCCCGGCGGGCTCGAGGCCGCGGTCTAGCGGAGCGACCGCGCGAGGCGGCCCGGGCGGCGGCCGCTAGACTCAGAGGACCACTTCCGGCGACCGGCGGAGCCCCGCTTGGTCCCCATCACGCTGGTGGAGGACGAATGACGGCGGCCCCGCTCATGCCCGAGATCCACGTCGACGAGAACGCGTCCGCGGACGTCGTCCGCGCGTTCTTCGGGCACGACCGCCTGCTCGCGGCGTACGCGCTCGCCGATCTCGATCCCGACAACGTCGATACCGCGCGCTGGTGGGTGGCGCGCCGCGGCCGCGACGTCACGGCCGCCGCGCTGCTCGTCGAGATCCTGCCGTTCCGGCCGTGCTTCGCGATGGGGGACACCGACTCGCTGGCGTCGCTCTTCCACGAGCTGCGGGAGCAGCGCCTCATCCTCGCCGTGCCGCCCCGCGGGCGGCCGGCCGTCGAGCAGACGTACCGCTTCGAGCGCGTCGACCTCATGCGCCGGATGGCCGTGGAGGCGCGCGCGTTCCTTCCGCGGACGACGCGGACGCCGACGCGGCTCGGGCCCGACCAGCTCGAGGACCTCATCGAGCTGTACGGCGAGGCGTCGCGCTCGTACTTCACGGCGCGCCGCCTCGCGCGCGAGATCTACTACGGCGTCTACGACGGACGCCGCCTCGTGTCGGCCGCCGGGACGCACGTGCGCTCGTCGCACGCCGGCATCGCCGCCGTCGGCAACGTCCTCACGCGCATCGGCCACCGCGACCGCGGCCTCGCGACGTCGGTGACGTCCGCCGTCACGGAGGAGGCGCTGCGCGAGCACCGCGACGTCGTCCTCAACGTCCGGCAGGAGAACGCTCCGGCGATCCGCGTGTACGAGAGGCTCGGCTACCACACTCACGCCACGTTCATCGAGGGCCCCGCCGTCCGGCGCGCGCCCTGGGAGCGCATCACGAACATATGGAGAAGGAATTGACGACCCTCACGGCAAAGCCACCGGCCCACGACGTGACCGACCTCGGGCTCGCGGAGCTCGGCGCCGGGCGCATCGAGTGGGCCGCGCGCGAGATGCCCGTTCTGTCCCAGATCCGGCGCCGCATCGCGAAGGAGAAGCCCTTCGCCGGACTGCGCATCGGCGCGTGCCTCCACGTGACGACGGAGACCGCGAACCTCGCGCTCGCGCTGCGCGACGGCGGCGCCAGCGTCGCGCTGTGCGCGTCCAACCCGCTCTCCACGCAGGACGACGCCGCGGCGGCGATCGTCGCGCGCGACGGCATCTCCGTCTTCGCGCGGAAGGGCGAGGACCGCGACACCTACTACAAGCACATCCAGGCGGTCCTCGACACGCACCCGCAGATCACGATGGACGACGGGGCCGACGTGGTGACGCTGCTCCACACCGAGCGGCGCGCTCAGCTCCCGGAGGTCAAGGGCGGGACGGAGGAGACGACGACCGGCGTCATCCGCCTGCGCGCGATGGCCGCCGAGGGCGTCCTCGCGTACCCCATCGTCGCGGTCAACGAGGCGCGGACGAAGCACATGTTCGACAACCAGTACGGGACCGGGCAGTCCGGGATCGACGGCCTCCTCCGCGCGACGAACATCCTCATCGCCGGCAAGACCGCCGTCGTGTGCGGCTACGGTTGGGTCGGGCGCGGGGTCGCCGTGCGGCTCAAGGGTATGGGCGCGATCGTCATCGTGTGCGAGGTCGACCCGCTCCGCGGGCTCGAGGCGGCATGCGACGGCTACCAGGTCGCGACGGTCGCCGAGGCGGCGAAGCGCGGCGACATCTTCTTCACCGCGACCGGCAACCTCAACGTCCTGGGCAAGGACCACTTCCCGCTCATGAAGGACGGCGCGATCCTCGGGAACGTCGGGCACTTCAACGACGAGATCGAGATCCCGGCGCTCGAGAAGCTCGCGTCGTCGAAGCGGACGATCCGCCCGTTCGTCGAGGAGTACGGCGTCGGCGGCAAGAGCGTCTTCCTCCTCGCGGAGGGACGCCTCCTCAACCACGCGGCGGCGGAGGCCAACCCCGCGGCGGTCATGGACATGAGCTTCTCCAACCAGGTGCTCGCCATCGAGCACATCCTCCGCAGCACGCTGCGGCCCGACGTGTACAGCGTGCGGCCGGAGGACGACGCTCTCGTCGCGCGGCTCAAGCTCGCCGCGATGGGGATGAAGATCGACCAGATGACGGAAGCGCAGGCGCAGTACGCGAGATCGTGGAAGGCAGGAACGTAAAGGGATGAGCACGAGCTTCACGGCGGCCGAGCAGCTCCTCTTCACCAGCGAGTCCGTGACGGAGGGCCACCCCGACAAGCTGTGCGATCAGGTGTCGGACGCGGTCCTCGACGAGATGCTCCGACAGGACCCGAACTCGCGGGTCGCCTGCGAGACGGCGACGACGACGGGCGTCGTCTTCGTCCTCGGCGAGATCACGACGAAGGGGTACGTCGACCTCCAGAAGCTCGTCCGTGAGGTCGTGCGCGACATCGGCTACACGGACGCGTCGTACGGCTTCGACTACCAGACCTGCGGCGTCATCGCCGCCATCAAGGAGCAGTCGAGCGAGATCGCGCAGGGCGTCGACCACGCGCTCGAAGCGCGGCAGGGCCAGGACCCCGACGAGCTGGGCGCCGGCGACCAGGGGATGATGTTCGGCTTCGCCGTCGACGAGACGCCCGAGCTCATGCCGCTGCCCATCGCCCTCGCGCACCGCGTCGCGAAGAGGCTCTCCGAGGTCCGCAAGAAGGGCGAGGCGAAGTACCTGCGCCCCGACGGAAAGAGCCAGGTCACCGTCGAGTACCGCTTCGGCCGCCCGGCGCGGGTGGACAAGGTCGTCGTCGCGGCGCAGCACGACCCGGGCATCGCTCACGCCCGCCTCCGCGACGACGTCATCGAGCGCGTCATCCGTCCCGCCGTCGGCGACCTCCTCGACGACCGCACGACGTACGTCGTCAACGGGACGGGCGCCTTCACCATCGGCGGGCCGATGGGGGACGCGGGGCTCACCGGGCGCAAGATCATCGTCGACACCTACGGCGGCTACGCGCGGCACGGCGGCGGCGCGTTCAGCGGGAAGGACGCGACGAAGGTGGACCGCTCGGCGTCGTACGCCGCGCGCTACGTGGCCAAGAACGTCGTCGCGGCCGGCCTCGCGGCGAGATGCGAGATACAGGTCGCGTACGTCATCGGCGTGGCGCGTCCGGTCTCGCTCAACGTCGAGACGTTCGGGACGGGGACCGTTCCCGACGAGCGCATCAAGGCGCTCATCGCCGAGCACTTCGACTTCCGCCCCGGCGCGATCATCGAGCGCTTCGGGCTGCGGCGTCCGATCTACCGGCAGACGGCGGCGTACGGCCACTTCGGCCGGACCGACCTCGACCTGCCGTGGGAGCGGACCGACATGGCCGAAAGGCTCGGCGCCGCGCGCTCCCCGGGGGTCGCGACCGCGCGCTGATACCGCCCCGGCGGGGTGGCCCTGCTCTTGCATGCTCGCCCCCTGAGTTCCTCAGGAGGTCAGCTATGCGGCAGACAAAGATGACTCCGACGGGGACGGCGTGGGGCGCCGTGATCTGCGGGTGGATCGCGGCGGTCGGCGCCGCGGCGCTGCTCGCGCCCGCGGTCGCCGCGCTCCTGGCGGGCCGTCCGGTGGTCCCCGACCAGCTCGCGCTCGCGGTGCCCGTGATCGTCGGCCTCGCGCTCGCGTACCTCATCGGCGGCTACGTCGCCGGACGCATGGCCGGGTACCACACCAGCTGGCACGGGATGATGAGCGCGTTCTTCGGCCTGTTCATCGCGCTGCTCGCGCTCCTCGTCGCCGCGGCGGCGGAGCAGGGACTGCTCGCGTCGTCCGGCATCCGGTCGCTCGCGGACGTCTTCCCCGGCATGCGTCAGCTCGACCTGCGCGTCCTCGGCGACACGCTGACGTTCGGCTCGATCCTCAGCTTCCTGGCGACGATCTTCGCCGGCTGGCTCGGCGGACTTCTCGCTCCCGACGTCTACGCGCGCGTCGCGACGCCGGCCGTCCCGAGCGAACGCGTCGTCGAGCGGGAGGTGCTGCCCGACCGCGTCGTCCAGGAGCGTGTGGTGCGGCGCGAGCGGCCCAGCTTCCGCCTCCTGCCGGCCCTCGGTCGGAAGGGCGGAGAACGCGTCGCTCGTTCCGACGACGAGGTCAAGGAGACGCGGATCGAGCGGGAGTAGCCTCTTTTCCCGCTCGTGCGCCTGCCCGGCTCTCGTGCGAGAGTGGGCGGAAGCGCCTTCGGCGCGGGAGGAGTTGGATGGCTACGAAGCTCAGCAGACGACGGTTCCTCGTCCTCGGTTCCGCGACCGCTCTCGCGGTGGCCTGCGCCCCCAGCACGGGCGGAGCGCCCGGCGCCAGCGCCTCCGCGGGAGGCGGGGCGGCCGGCGCGCCGCAGAAGGGCGGGAGCCTGACCTTCGCCCTCGACAGCGACATCAGCGACCTCGACCCGATGCTGTCGGCGCTGTTCGTCGACCGGAACATCCACTACCAGATGTACGACTCGCTCGTACGCATCAACGCGAAGGGCGAGATCGTCCCCGGGCTCGCCACCAAGTGGACGACCTCGTCCGACGGCAAGACGGTCACCTTCGACCTGCGGCAGGGGGTGAAGTACCAGGACGGCACGACCTTCGACGCCGCCTCCGTCAAGTGGAACCTCGACCGCTACCGCCAGAAGGGCTCGCACCGCACCGGGGAGCTCGCGCCGGTCGAGAGCGTCGACGTCGTCGATGACCATACCGTGAAGGTCACGCTGAAGACGGCGTTCGCGCCGTTCCTCTCGATCCTCGTCGACCGCGCCGGGATGATGGTCTCGCAGAAGGTCGCCGACGCCATGGGCAAGGACTTCACGGTCCATCCGTACAAGGCGGGGACCGGCCCCTTCGTCCTCACCGAGGCGGTGAAGAGCGACCACTACACGCTGACGCGCAACCCCGACTACTGGGAGAAGGACCAGGGCGGGAACGCGCTGCCCTACCTGGACAGCATCACCTTCAAGCCCATCCTCGATCCGAACGTCCGCCTCACCAACGTCCGCACGGGACAGGCGCAGGTGCTGACGCGCATGAGCGGCAAGGACATCCCGACCGTGAAGAGCGACTCGACGCTCACCTTCGTGCAGACGAGCGCGTACGGGTGGGACAGCATGATCCCCAACCGCTCGCCGGGCGCGCTCTTCAGCGAGGCTCGCTACGTGAAGGCGGTGTCGATGGCCATCGACCGCGACCAGCTCCTCAACGACGGCCCGGCCAAGGGCGTCGGGGCGGTCGCGTACGGACCGTACGCGCCGAGCCACTTCTGCTACGACCCCAGCTTCAAGCCGTTCGCGAAGGCGGATCCGGCCGGCGCGAAGAAGCTCATCGACGACGTCGGCAAGGGGCCGCTCACGTTCGAGCTCCTCGTCCCTTCCGGAAGCCCGGACACGCTCCAGCTCGCGCAGCTCATCCAGTCGCAGCTGAAGACCGCGGGCATCACCATGAACATCAAGACCGAGCTCTTCAACCAGATCGTCAAGATCTCGGAGCAGCACCAGCAGCCGGGCATGTCCCTCTACGGCTGGAGCGGCCGTATCGACCCCGACCAGAACACGTACGACTTCGTCGTGACCGGGCAGCCGAACAACGACTCCGCCTACTCGAACCCGCAAGTGGACCAGCTGATGAAGCAGCAGCGGACCGAGACCGACCAGGCCAAGCGGAAGACGGATCTCCAGAAGGCGCAGCAGATCTTCGCGGTCGACGACCCCTCGCGCGTCTGGTACGACTTCGCGGCGTCGATCCTCCTCACCGCGAAGGCGGTGCAGGGCCTGGAGGCCTATCCCGACCAGATCGCTCGCCTGGGATACGGCTGGCTCAAGAAGTAGCGGCAACGTCGTGACGCGGGAGGCGACGGGATGACGAGGTACATCCTCCGTCGCCTCCTGCTCATGATCCCGGTGATCCTGCTCGTGACCATCGGGATCTTCATCCTCATCCGTCTCGAGCCGGGCGACCCCGTTCTCACCTTCGCGGGGGAGGACCGCAACCCCGAGCTCCTCGCCGCGCTGCGGCACGAGTACGGCCTCGACCAGCCGCTCCCGGTCCAGTACGTCATCTGGCTGTCGCACGCGCTGCGCGGCGACCTCGGCCGCTCGTTCCAGACGAACCAGTCCGTCGTCGAGGCGATGGCCCAGCGCCTGCCGGCGACCATCGAGCTCGGCGCGGCGGCGCTCCTCATCTCCATCGTCGTCTCCCTCGTCGTCGGGACGCTCTCCGCGGTCCGCCGGAACTCCGCGGTCGACCTCGTCGCCACGAGCGCGACGCTCGTGGGCGTCTCGTTCCCCAGCTTCTTCCTCGGGCTGATCCTCATCCTCCTGTTCGCCTACGTGATCCCCGGTCACCTGCTTCCGCCGGGTGGCTTCGTGGCGCTGACCGCGGACGTCGGCGAGAACCTGCGTCGGCTCATCCTGCCCGCCGTCACCCTCTCGACCGTGAGCATCGCGGTGAACATGCGGCAGATCCGCTCGAGCCTGCTCGAGGTGTTCGGGCTCGACTACATCCGCACCGCGCGCGCGAAGGGGCTCTCCGAGAGAAGCGTCATCGCGAGCCACGCGCTGAAGAACGCGCTCATCCCCGTCGTCACGCTCATCGGCATCCAGGTCGGATCGATCATCGAGGGCGCCTTCATCACCGAGACGATCTTCATCTGGCCGGGGGTCGGACTCCTCGCCGTGCAGGCGATCCCTTCCGGCGATTACCCCGTCGTCCAGGGCGTCGTCCTCATCTCGGCGCTCGCCTACATGTTCAGCACGCTCTTCGTCGACATCCTCTACGCCTGGCTCGACCCGCGCATCTCCTACGAGGGGGCGCGCGCGTGAGCGCGGCGGCCGCGGCTCTGCCGCTGCAGCGCCGGACCCGCTCCGGCTCGCTGCGCGTCTTCCTCCGCCGCAACCCGCGCCTCCTCGTCGGCGGATCGATCGTGGCGATCCTTCTCCTCGCCGCCGCCGCCGCCCCCTACGTCGCGCCGTACGACCCCGTGGCGACGAACGTCCAGGACTCGCTCCAGAGCCCGAGCCTCCGGCACCTGCTGGGGACCGACGACCTCGGCCGCGACGTCTTCTCCCGGGTCCTGTGGGGCGCGCGCATCTCGCTCTCGGTGGGCGTCATCTCCGTCGCCATCGGCTTCACGGTCGGCGTCTCCACCGGCCTTCTCGCCGGCTACCTGGGCGGCACGTTCGACCTGCTCGTGATGCGGGTCATCGACGCGCTCCTGGCGTTCCCCGCGCTCGTCCTCGCCATCTCCATCACCGCGGCGCTCGGACCCCAGATCCAGAACGCGATGATCGCGATCGGCATCGTCGCCATCCCCGGGTACACGCGCCTCACCCGCGGTCAGGTCCTCACCGTGCGATCGCAGGAGTTCATCACCGCCGCGCGCACCGTCGGAGCGCCGCCGCTGCGCATCGTGCTGCGCCACATCTTCCCGAACGTCACGAACACCCTCGTCGTGCAGGCGACGCTCTCGACGGCATTCGCGATCCTCGCCGAGGCCGCGCTCTCGTTCCTCGGACTGGGGGCGCAGCCGCCGACGCCCTCGTGGGGCCAGGACATCGCCTACTCCGCCCGCTACCTCGCGAACCTGGATTGGTGGATGAGCGCCGGCCCGGGACTCGCCATCTTCCTCGCGGTGTTCGCTTTCAACTTCCTCGGCGACGCGCTCCGCGACGCGCTCGACCCGCGCCTGCGCCGAACGGCCTAGACGCTCGTCATGACCCGAAGGTCCCCCGAGGGTCCTATTAGATCGCTAGGAGCCGTGGCGCAGAGTCGCGCTCGTGCAGGTCAGCCGCGTGGCGTACGACAGGTTCGAGCTCCAGCTCCCTCCCGCGGAGGCCGGCTCGCAGCCGCTGGGTGACGCGCGCGTCGCGCGCGATGTCGCCGGCTGGCTGTGGCAGTTCGGGCCGACGCCGCTCGTCGCGCTCGTCGAGCACGACGGCGGCCTTCCCGCCTGGCTCTCGGGGCGGCTCACCCTCACCGTCCCCTGGCAGGGCGGGAGCGCGGCGGCGCTCCTCCTCGAGGAGCGGACCGACCTCGAGCAGTTCCTCCTCCAGGGCGCGCCGCACGCGCGCACGCATCTGCTGTGGCCGCGCGTCTCTCCGGCGAAGACCTTCGAGGCGCTCTGCGCCGGAGGCGGCGCGTGGGAGAGCGCGGTCGACGGGCACGCCCGCATGAGCGAGCCCGAGCTCATGGAGGTCTTCCAGCTCCAGCCGGTCTAGCGCTCAGGCCTCGTCGGGCGGCAGCGTGGACTCGGCGTTCGCTCCCAGCTCTCGCGTCCGCACATACGCGGCGTACACCGCGCGCGAGAGCACCGTGCGGAGCGCGCCCTTCTCGAGCTCGTAGAGCGCGGCGGCGCTCGTCCCGCCGGGAGAGGTGACCTGGTTGCGCAGCTCGGCCAGGTGGCGCCCGCTCGCGCGCGCGAACGCGGCGGAGCCCTCGACCGTGCGCAGGACGAGCTCCTCGGAGACGCGGCGCGAGAAGCCGAGGTGGACGCCCGCGTCGACGAGCGCCTCCATGAGGAGGAAGACGTACGCCGGCCCCGTCCCCGACAGCGCCGTGGCGCGGTCGACGTCCTGCTCCTCCTCGGCGTGCAGCACCTCGCCGAAAGCGCCGAGGACGATGCGCGCGATCTCGCGCTGCTCGGCGGTCACCTCGGGCGTCGCCGTCCACACGCTCACGCCCATCCCGACCTGCGCCGGCGTATTCGGCATCGAGCGGACGATGGCGCGGTGGGCGAGGCCGTGTCGCAGGGAGCGCAGCGTCGCGCCCGCGACGATCGAGAGGACGAGCTGGTCGTCGCTCAGCTTCCCGGCAAGGTCGCGCATGACCGAGGCGAGGACCTGCG
The DNA here is from genome assembly GCA_028876375.1 of Chloroflexota bacterium. Taxonomy (GTDB): domain Bacteria; phylum Chloroflexota; class Limnocylindria; order P2-11E; family P2-11E; genus JACPOT01. The sequence goes on from JAGWSB010000002.1 coordinate 41,950, forward strand.
GCTTCACCGACAGGACGACGACGTCGGCGCCGCGCGCCGCCTCCGCGTTCGACGCCAGGCCGCGCACGCCGAAGCGCTTGGCGAGATCGGCGCGGCGCTCGCGGCGCGGCCCCGTCACGCTGATGCGAGAGGCCGCGACGACGTGCTGCTCGAGCAGCCCGCGGATCATCGCCTCGGCCATCGTGCCGCCGCCGATGAAAGCGATGCTCTTCTTGTTCAGGGGCATGGCGCGCACATCCTAGGAGCGCTCCGCGGTCGCGACGCGCACGAGGTCGCCCGCGACGAAGACGCCGCGCGCGTCGATCCCGAAGCGGTCGTACGCGTGCGGCGGGACGGCGATGTCCGCCAGGAGCAGCTGGCCCACGAACGGACGCGCCACGGGCCGGAGGAGGCCGGCCTTGGGGAGACCGAGCGTCACCGTCGCGGCCGCGCGTACCGCGGCACCCAGCGGAGCGCCGGTGTCGGGATGGAGCCCCGAGGGGAGATCGACGGCGAGGACCGGAACGCCCGACGCGTTCGCGGCCGCGATGAGCGCGGCGACGGTCCCGTGCGGCGCGCCGCGCACGCTGTAGCCGAGCAGGCCGTCGACGATCAGGTCCGCCTCCTCGAGGCGCGCCCCCGCCGCGGGCGCGACGTCGATGCCCGCGCGGCGTGCGATGTCGAGCTGGCGCTTGTTCAGATCGCCGTGCAGGTCGTCACGCGCCACGCTGAGCACGCAGCGGACGCGCGCGCCCCACCCGCGGAGGCGGCGCGCCGCGCCGAGCGCGTCGCCGCCGTTGTTGCCGCTGCCCGCGACGCACACGATGCGGCGGCCGTCGACGCTGCCGCCGAGGAGCGCGCGCGCCGCGAGCGCGACGCCGCGCGCGGCGTTCTCCATGAGCATCTCGACCGAGATGCCGATCTCGTCGACGGCAACGCGGTCGATCTCGGCCATCTGCGCCGCGGTGACGACGGGGACCTCTCCGGTCGCGGGCAGGTCGAGGGCTTTCACAGCACCGTCCCGGTGAAGCGGCTCGTCCCCGTCCGGAACCGGTCGATCGACAGGTCGGCGATGTCGAGCGTCGTCGCCCTGCCGTCCAGCATCTCTTCGACGATGAGCTGCGCCGTCGCCGGCGCGTGCATGAATCCGTGCCCGGAGAAGCCCGCGGCGAGGTAGAGGCCCCGGGCGCCGGGGACGCGGCCGAGGACGGGGTGGTCGTCCGGCGTGAGCTCGTAGCGGCAGTCGCGGACCCGCTCGACGCGCAGGTCCGCCAGCTTCGGGTAGCGCCGCGCCGCGCGCTCGCGTACCGCCTCGGCGGTGAGGTCGGGCATCGCGAAGTGGAGCGCGCCGTCCTTGGGCCGGAAGTGGAACCCCGACTCGTGCTCGACGACCATCGGGATGCCGGCCAGCGCCGGCAGCGGCGCCGACTCGGCGATGCGGCGCGGGAACGCCGAGATGGGGACGTCGACGTCCGCCGTCGCGGCGATCTCCGCCGTCCAGCACCCCGTCGCCAGGAGCACCCTCTCGGCCGAGACGTCGCCGTCATCCGTGCGCACGCCGGTGACGCGGTCGCCCTCGCGCGCCAGCGAGCGCACCGTCGTGCCTTCCGCGACCCGGACGCCCTCGAGGACCGCGCCCGCGGCGAAGCCGGCGAGCGCGCTGAGCGGATCGCCGTACCCGTCGCGCGCGCAGAAGCGCGCCCCGGCGAGGTCGTCGACGCGGAGGCCGGGGACGAGCTCCTCGACGTCGGCGCGGTCGAGCATGCGGACGTCGAGGCCGAGCCGCTCGTAGAGCCCGAGCGGCTGCTTCAGCTTCGCGAGGCCCGCCGGCGTCGAGGCCAGGAAGAGGTACCCGCGCTCCTCGAAGTCCCACGCGCTGCCGGTGAAGGACGCGAAGTCGCGCCAGAACTCGACGGCGAGGAGCGACATGCGCACGTCGATCTCGTCGACGAACTGGTGCCGTATCCCGCCCATCCCGCCCTTGGTCGTGCCCGCGCCGAGGCCCTCGCGCTCGAGGAGCAGGACGTCGCGCTCGCCGCGGTCCGCGAGGAAGAAGGCCGCCGCCGCTCCCACGATCCCTCCGCCGACGACGACCGTCGACGCCGTCCGCGGGAGCGCGCCGGTCACGCCTGCGCGATCTCCTCGAAGCGGTGCTTCCCCTCGACGAGCGAGATGCGGCCGAAGCGCGCCAGGTCGTGGGTGAAGCCGACGATCCAGCGCTCCTCGACGGCGCGCGGAAGGACCTTCTTCTTCGTCTCGAGGGTGTCGAGCGGATACAGATCCATCGCGCTGCTCCACGGCAGCGGCAGGTGATGCCGGTCGGGCATCCAGTCCGACGTGAAGTAGAGCGTCGTGCCCTCGGAGGACACGCGGACGACCTGCGTGCCGCGGGTGTGGCCTTGGAGACGCTCCACGTGGAGACCCGGAAGGAGCTCGGCGTCGCCGTCGACGACCTCGAGCTTCCCCGTCGCCTCGAGCGGCGCGAAGTCGTCGGGAAGGTACGACCCGCGCGATCGCTCGTTGGGGCGCAGCGCGTCCTGCCACTCGAGGCGCTGCACGACGTACGAAGCGCGCGGGAACGTCGGGACGATCCGGTCCCCGTCGCGGTAGGTGTTGCCGCCCGCGTGGTCGAAATGCAGGTGCGTGTTCGTCACGAGGGTGACCTCGTCGGGCCGCACGCCGCGCTTCGCCAGCTCGCCCAGGAGCGCGGGCGGCGTGTCGATGCCCCAGTTCCGCTGCTGCTTCTCGGTGAGCTTCGGCCCGGCGCCGGTCTCGACGAGGACGACGTGTCCGGCGCCGTCGCGGATGACGAGGCAGTTCATGTCCATGGCGACGCGGTTGAGGTCGTCGGCCGGCTTCACCCTGGACCACAGGACCTTGGGGACGATCCCGAACATCATCCCGCCGTCGAGGCGGAACAGGCCGTCGCTGAAGATCTCGACGTCGTACTTCCCGATGCGCACCCCGGCAGTGTGGCAGAGGTCAGATCGGCTCGACGGCGACCTCCGCCGTCGTCGGCCCGCGCATCGTCGCCACGCGCACGCCGGCGAGGATGACGGCGCCGCCGGCGAGCTGGAGCGGCGCGGGACGCTCGGCGAGCCACACCGCGGCGATGAGCAGCGCCGCGATGGGGACGAGGTAGCTCACCATCGAGGCCACCCCCGCGCCGAAGCGACGTACGGACCACTGGAAGAGGACGAACCCCACGATCGTCGCGAAGACGACGAGGTATCCGAGGAGCGCCCACGCCGAGAGGGGCCACGTCGGCACGTCGCGGTACCCGTGCTCGAGCAGGCCGAGGGGGAAGAGCATCGCGGCGCCGATGAGCGAGGTGAGCGCGACGAGCGCGATGGGGGAACGGTCGCGCATCGCGACGTGCCCGGCGACGCCGTACGCCGCCCAGCATGCCGCGCCGCCGAGGGCCATGACGTCGGCGAGCAGACGCTGCGGCGAGAACGCGCTGCCCGCCGTCTGCGCCCCGACGATGACCAGCGCTCCGCCGACGGTCGCGACCGCGAAGCCCGCCGCTTTCGTGCCGGTCATCCGCTCGCCGATGGCGATCGCCGCGAGCGCGGTGAGGACGGGGATCGACGTCGGCACGATGAGCGCGCCGTCCGACGCGGGCGCCATGGTGAGCGCGACGAAGACGAGCGCGTTGTAGAGGAAGATCCCCAGCCCGGCGGCGAGGATCACCGCGCCGAGGTCTCGTCGTCCGAGCGGGATGCGCAGGACGACGCACAGCGCGAGGAGGACGACGCCGACGAGCGCGAAGCGGATCGCGGACAGCTCGAGCGGCGGGACCTCGCCGACGGCGAGCTTGCCGACCGGCCAGGTGCCGCCCCACGACAGCGCGATCGCCGCGTACGCGAGGACGACAGGCAAGGCATCGCTCACAACGACGTCAGCGTATCGGTCGCGCGCGGATCACGCGCACGCCTGGGCCGATACGATGCCTTCCGATGCGTCGGGTCCTCATCACCGGCGTCACCGGATTCGCCGGGAGCCACCTCGCGGAGCGTCTCGTCGAGCGCGGCGACGAGGTCCACGGTCTCGCGATCGAGCCGCCGCCGCATCCCAATCTCGCGCGCGTCGTCTCGCGCGTCGCGATCCACGCCGGCGACATCGTCGACGCCGCGATCGTTCGTGACGTCGTCCTCGAGGTGCGGCCGGAGGTCGTCTACCACCTGGCGGGGCAGGCCGTGCCGACGAACGCGACGGCGGACCCTCTCGGAACGATCCGCATCAACGTGCTCGGATCGGCGAGCGTCGCCGCCGCGATGCGCGAGCTCCCCGGCGCGCATCTCGTCGTCGCCTCGAGCGCCGACGTATACGGGCTGCCCGCGCGGATCCCCTCGCTCGAGACCGCGCCGCTCCACCCCACGAACGTGTACGCCGCGACGAAGGTGGCGGCCGAGTCCATCCTCCGCGCGCCGGGCATGACGCGCGTGACGCTCCTGCGGCCGTGCAACCAGATCGGCCCGCGGCTCCATCCGCGCCTCGTCGCCTCCGAGTTCGCGAAGCGCATCGCCGAGGCGGAGGCGGGTCTCGCCGAGCCGGTGGTGCGCCATGGACAGCTCGAGCCGCGGCGCGAGTTCCTCGACGTGCGCGACATGGCCGCCGCGTACGACGCCGCCTGCGCGCTCGATGACGCCGGCGTCGCGACCTACAACGTCGGCAGCGGCAGCGCCGTTCCCGTCGCGCGCCTGCTCGAGATCCTGCTCTCGCTCGCGCGGATCCCCATCCGTGAGGAGCTCGATCCCGAGCGCGTCCGCGGCGGCGTGCCGGACGTCCTGCTGCTCGACTCGACGCGCTTCCTCGACCGCACGGGATGGCGTCCCGTCATCCCGCTCGAGCGATCGCTCTCCGATACCCTCGACTACTGGAGGAACGAAGTGACGAAGGAAGCGGGCCGTTCCCCGGCCGCGCAGACCGAGGCGCCGCGGCGACGAGGTCGAGCAGCTGGGCCGAGCGAGGGCTTTGCCCGAGCGAGGTCGGAAGAGGCGAGCTGATGCCGGGCAAGATCGTCTTCGGGACGGACGGCTGGCGCGCGCGCATCGCCGAGGAATACACCTTCGACGCGGTGAGGATCTGCGCGCAGGCCGTCGCGGAGTGGGTGCGCTCCGCGGGCGGATCCGACCGCGGCGTCGTCATCGGCTACGACCGCCGCTTCGTGTCGGAGCACTTCGCCGCGGCCGCGGCCGAGGTCGTCGCCGCCAACGGCGTCAACGTGCACCTGTCGACCGCCGCGGCGCCGACGCAGTCGTTCTCCTGGGCCACGATGCGGCGCAAGGCGAAGGCGGGGATCGTCATCACCGCGAGCCACAACCCCTGGACGGACAACGGCTTCAAGGTCAAGAGCGAGACGGGCGCCGCCGCCGCGCCCGACGTCCTCGGGCAGCTCGAGGAGATCATCCATCCCCTCGAGGAGGGCCGCGGCAAGGTCGAGCGGATGGCGCTCGACGACGCCAAGGCGAAGGGCCTCGTCGAGGCCTTCGACCCGGCGCCCGACTACCTCGCGCACGTCGCGGAGCTCTTCGACCTGGACGCCTTCCGGCACGCGGGGTACACGGTCGTCGTCGACGCCCTCTACGGCAGCGCGGGCGGCTACTTCCCGCGCCTCATCGGCGGCGGACGCACCAGCGTCGTCGAGCTCCACGGGGAGCGCAACCCGTACTTCGGCGGCGTCAACCCCGAGCCCATCCCGCCGAACATCAACGAGTTCCTCGCGCGCGTCCCGGCGGAGAAGGCCGACGTCGGCCTGGCGGTCGACGGCGACGCCGACCGCGCGGGCATGGCGGACGAGAAGGGGCGCTTCGTCACGACGCTCACCGTCTACGCGCTCCTCATGTGGTACCTGCTCGAGGTGCGCAAGCTGCGCGACCCGGTCGTGAAGACGGTGAACATGACCTCGATGGTCGACCGCCTCGGCGAGAAGTACGGCGTGAAGGTGTACGAGGTCCCCGTCGGCTTCAAGTACATCGGCCCGAAGATGGCCGAGACGGGCGCGATGATGGGCGGCGAGGAGTCGGGCGGATTCGGCTTCGCGATGCACCTGCCCGAGCGCGACGGCATCGTCGCCGACCTCTTCCTCCTCGACTTCCTCCTCGCGACGCGGAAGAAGCCTTCGCAGCTCATCGCCGAGCTCATGGACCTGGCGGGCCCGTCGGCCTACCTCCGCCGCGACGTGCACTTCGACGCCGCGACGTACGCGACCGAGAAGCTACGGATCATGCGTGCGCTCGGCGAGGCGGACCCCAAGACCCTCGCGGGCATGCCGGTCAAGCGCAAGCTCCTCCTCGATACGAAGGACGGCGCGAAGTTCTTCCGCGAAGACGGGTCGTGGCTGCTCATCCGGCTGTCGGGGACGGAGCCGCTCGTCCGCGTGTACGCGGAGACGCGCCACCAGCCCGACCTCGCGCCGCTCCTCGACGAGGGCGAGCGGATCATCGGATCAGGGAGATAGGACGAGTGCCATGGATACAGCGGTGATCGAGACCGTCGAGCGCATCCACGCGGCCGACCCCGAGGGGATGCTGGCGCGCATCAAGGAGCTCCCGAAGCAGGTGCGCGACGCCTGGTCGATCGCGCAAAAGGCGCAGATCCCGCCGGCGTACGCCGACGTGCGCAACGTCGTCGTGTGCGGCATGGGCGGCTCGGCGATCGGCGGCGACCTCGCCGCGGCGGTCGTCGCGGACGAGCTGCGCGTGCCGATGAGCGTCCATCGCGACTACGGCCTCCCCGCGTACGTCGGCCGCGACTCACTCGTGATCACCTCGTCGTACTCGGGGAACACCGAAGAGACGCTTTCGGCTTTCGAGGAGGCGCGCAAGCGCGGCGCGCGCGTCCTCACCATCACGACCGGCGGACATCTCCGGGATCTCGCGACCTCCGCGAGCGTCCCGCTCGTGTCCTTCTCGTACAAAGCTCCTCCGCGCGCGACCCTGGGCTACTCGCTCACCCTCGTGCTCGGCGTCCTGTCGAAGATCGGGCTCGTGCGCGACATGGGCGGCGACGTCGAGGAGGCGCTCGCGGACGTCGCGAAGCTCCAGGAGCGCGTGCACGAGGGAGCGCGGACGAACGACGCGAAGAAGCTCGCCGTCACGCTCGCCGGCAAGGTCGTCTTCGTCTACGGCGGCGGCGTCATGGGCGTGATGGCGCGGCGGGTCAAGGGCCAGTGGAACGAGAACGCGAAGAACTGGTCCGCCTTCGACGTGCTGCCGGAGCTGGACCACAACGCCGTCGTCGGCTTTCCGCTTCCGCCGATCGCGAAGCAGGCGCTCGCGGTCCTCATCCTGCGCAGCTCGCACGACCTCGGTCGCCATCGCGTGCGGTGGGAGGTCACGAAGGAGCTGCTCGACCAGGCCGGGATCGAGCACCACACCCTCGAGATGAGCGGTCGGACCTCTCTCTCCGAGGTGCTCCAAATGACGTACGTCACCGACCACGTGTCCTTCTATGTGGCCCTGCTGAACGGGGTCGATCCCTCGCCGAACACGTCGATCGACCATCTGAAGGACCGCCTCGCCCGGGCTTAGTCTCCGCCGCACATGAGCCCCTTCGCGTACTGCCCCCGCGACGGCACGAAGCTCGTCCCGACGCGGATCGACGGACGCGAGCGCCCGGCCTGCCCGGTCTGCGGGTTCGCGGACTTCCTCCACGTGCAGATCGGCGCGAACGCTGTCGTGGAGCGGGCGGGCTCCGTGCTCCTGGTGAAGCTGAGCTACGGGCCGCGCGAGGGGCGCTGGTCGCTGCCGGGGGGCCTCGTCGAGAGCGACGAGACCTGCGAGGAGGCGGCGGTCCGCGAGACGGCCGAAGAGACGGGGTTCGACGTGGAGCTCGACGGGCTGCTCGCGACGTACATGCGTCCGGGCGCGCCGATCGTCGTTCTCATCTACCGCTCGCACATCGTCGGCGGCACGCTGCGCATCGCGCCCGAGGAGCTGACCGAGGCGGCCTTCTTCCCGCGCGACGAGCTCCCGCCGCTCGGCGAGCTGGCGTGGCCGTCGACCGTGCATGGCCTCGATGCGTGGCGGGCATTCGAGCGCTCGCGGCCGTGACGAGCGCGGGAGACCAGGTACCTTCGGATTTCCTCGCGTTTGTCTTGCTCGCTATCGTTCGCGGTTGTCAGCGCACCTGTGGGTCTGATCCGGCACCGCGGAGCAGGCGGGGCTAAATGGCAGGGAGGATCGTAGATGTACTCGAGCCTCATCTCCATGGTCGAGAAGGCGAAGCGTTACGCCGACGAGCCCGAGCGGGTCGTGATCCGCGACCTCGAGGTCGAGTTCCGCGGCAACAACGGGACGCATCGTGTGGCGCTGAGCGGAGATGAGTGGCGTTGCGAGTGCGACCACTTCCAAGCGCACGGCCTGTGCGCTCACGTCATGACCCTGCAGCGGCTCTTCGGCGCGAACCTGCGCGACGAGGTCCGCTACACCGCGGAGCGAGCGACCGCGTAGGACGATCCGCGGCGTCGACGCTGACCGGCATCGCCTCACGCCGCAGATGAGGCTGCCCGCGATCCTCGGCGTGCTCGCCGCCGCGCTCGTCGTGAGCCTGGGCGTCGGCATCCTCGTCGGCGCGGTGGCGATCGGGCCGGGCGACGTCGTCGCGGCGCTCGCCGGCGGCGGCGACCGCGCGACGGGCACGATCGTCCGCGAGCTGCGGCTGCCGCGCGTGATCGCCGCGGCGCTCGTCGGCGCCGCGCTCGCCGTCGCCGGCGTGCTGCTGCAGGGCCTGACGCGGAACCCGCTCGCCGACCCGTACGTGACGGGCAGCTCGGCGGGCGCGGCCCTCGGCGCGGTCATCGCCATCGCCTTCCTCGGTCCGCTCGCCGGCGCCGTCGTCCCGCTCGCGGCGTTCGCCGGCGCGCTCGCCGCGGTGGCCGTGGTGTGGCAGCTCGCGCGGCTGGGCGGACGCACGACGGTCCTCACCATCCTCCTCGCGGGGATCGTCATGACGGCCTTCGCGGGCGCGGCCGTGACGCTCCTGCTCGTGGCCAGCGATCGTCTCTCGCTGCGCCTCCGCGCGGTGCTCGACGTCCTCGTCGGCGCGGTCAACATCGGCTCGCCCGGCGAGCTGACCGTCGCCGCCGCCATCGTCGTGCTCGGCATCGCGCTCGCGCTCGTCGTCGGTCCGCGCATCGACGCGTACGCCTTCGGGGAGGAGACCGCCGCGACGCTCGGCGTCGACACCGACCGCGTCACGATCGTGGTCCTCGCGTCCGCCGCGCTCCTCGCCGGCGCCGCCGTGGCGCTCGCGGGCCTCGTCGGGTTCGTCGGCCTCGTCGTTCCGCACGCCGTCCGCGCCGTCGTCGGCGCCGGCCACCGGCCGCTCGTCGCGGCATCGGCGCTCGCCGGCGCCGTCGTCCTCGTGCTCGCCGACGCCGGGGCGCGCGTCGCCCTCGCGCCGGCGGAGCTCCCCGTCGGCGTCATCACCGGCCTCATCGGCGCGCCCTTCTTCATCCTCCTCCTGGTGCGCTCGCGCCGCATGATCCTCGTATGACGACGCTCGCGGCCGAGCGGATCTCGGCGGGATACGGCGGGCGCCGCGTCCTCGTGGACGTCGACGTCGCTCTCGAGAGCGGTGCGCTCGTCGCTCTCGTCGGCCCGAACGGGGCGGGGAAGTCGACGCTGCTGCGCTGCCTCGCCGGACTCGTGCGTCCGTCGGGGGGGCGCGTCCTCCTCGACGGGACGGACCTCGCGTCGCTCGACCGCGGCGCGATCGCCCGGCGGATCGCGGTCGTGCCGCAGACGTTCGACACGCTCTTCCCGTTCACCGTGCGCGAGATCGTCTCGCTCGGGCGGACCGCGCGGCTCGGACTGCTCGCGATCCCGCGCGGAGCCGACGTCGCCGCGGTCGATCGCGCCATCGACGACCTCGACCTGCGCGATCTCGCCCCTCGCCGCGTCGACGAGCTCTCCGGCGGCGAGAGGCAGCGCGCCGTCCTGGCCATGGCGCTGGCTCAGGACGGCGACGCGCTCCTCCTCGACGAGCCGACGGCGCACCTCGATCCGGCGCACCAGCGGGCCACCCTCATCCTCATCCGGCGTCTCGCGCGCGAGCGGCGTCTCGCCGCGCTGGCCGTGCTCCACGACCTGAATCTCGCCGCGGCGCTCTGCGACCGCATCGTGGTCATGAGCGATGGGCGCGTGGCGGCCGACGGAGCTCCGTCAGGTGTGCTCGACCCGTCCACCGTCGCGGCCGTCTTCGGGCCGGGCCTCGACGTCGCGACCCGCGACGGCACGCCGTACGTGCTGCCTTCACCGCCCCGATAGGCCCATACTCGGAGCGGTGCGGGCGGGATCCGTACGATCACGCACGCCCCATCGTTCCGTTCTTCGGACGGAGGCGGGGGAGCGTGAGTAGGAGGGCCGTGAGGCTTCACGTCGCCGCGATCGTCACCGCGCTCCTGGTCACCTGGGCCCTACCCGCCGATGCCGCGAGCGCGCTCATCCCCGCGTCGGGCGCGGCGCCGGTCCAGACGAGCGCGTGTGCCGATGCCGTCGGGCCGAGCCTGCCGCCGCCGTCCACGCCGCCGACCGGCCTGCCGGGCTATCACGCCGCGTGGTACGGGCAGAGCGGCTATCCGACCCTCTGCCCCGGGCATACCGCGGTCGCGACGATCGCTTTCATGAACACGGGATCGCTCGGGTGGTACGCCGGCGTGCCGGGCGCGACCGCGTACCTCGGCACGTGGGGCCCCGACCCGGGGCAGGACCGCGCGAGCATCCTCGGCGGTCCGACGATCGGCTGGCCCAGCGGGAACAGGGTCGCGGTGCAGCCCGCGGCGTACGTCGGCCCGGGAGAGATCGCGTGGTTCCAGTTCACCGTGAAGGCTCCCGACCTCCCCGGCGTGTACGTCCTCGGGCTGCGCCCGCTCATCGAAGGCGCGCAGTGGATGGAGGACTACGGCGTCTTCTGGACCGTCACGGTGAAGGCCGCCGCCGACGGAGGCAGCGCGCAGCAGCCCGCGACGCCGAGCTCGGCGACGACCTCCGTCGCGCGCACGTACTACCCGAGCACGGCCGCGGACGGGACGAAGAGCGTCCGCGTGAACGTGCTCATGTACCACCACGTCGAGTGGCTGCCGCCGAACGCGGACGCGCTGCGCAAGGACCTCACGGTGAGCCCCACGGACTTCGCGGCGCAGCTCCAGTACCTCAAGGCGAACGGCTACCACGCGATCACGACGGTCGATCTGTGGTGGGCGCTCGACCAGGGCGGCGCGCTTCCCGCGAAGCCGGTCCTCCTCAGCTTCGACGACGGCTACGCCGACGCGCACGACGTCGTCCTACCACTGCTCGAGCAGTACGGGATGGTGGGGACGTTCGCGGTCACGGCGAACCTCGTCGGCCGTCCCGACTACATGACCATCGACGAGGTGCGCGACCTCGCCGACAGCGGCATGGACGTCGAGTCGCACTCGACGGACCACGTCGCGGTGAACCGGCTCCCGTACGCGTCGCAGGTGTATCAGCTGTGCACGTCGCGTCAGATCCTCAAGCAGTGGACGGGCAAGGACGTGCGCACCTTCATCTACCCCTCGGGCGACCACCTCCCGACACCCTCCGCGGCGCTCGCGGCGTGCGGGTACCTGACGGCGTATCGCAAGGACGGCGGTTCGACGCAGTCGAGCGCGGAGATGTACGGGCTGCGTCGCGCGCGCGTGCACGGGGAGCAGGGGCTCATGGCGCTCCTGGTGGCGCTGCAGCGGTAGCGCGCGACGCCACCTCAGGTGTGGATGAGGTGCGCTTCCGTGCGCGCGCGGCGCCCGACCGACACCTGATACGCGTACCGCGCGAAGGAGTTGAGGATCCCCGCGACGGGGACCGCCAGGAGGACGCCCCAGAACCCGGCCAGCTTCGCGCCGAGGAGGAGCGCGAAGAACACGAAGAGCGGGTGGATGCCGACGACGTCGGACATGATCCGCGGGCCGATGACGTTGAGGACGATCTGCTGCAGCACCATGAGCGCGATGAACACCGGGATGAAGCTCTCGGGCGCGCCGAGGATGGTCGTGGCGAGGACGGGGATCATGGCGATGATCGGCCCGAAGAACGGGATGACCATGACCAGCCCCGACAGCAGGGAAAGCAGCCCGGCGAAGGGGACGTGCGTGGCGGCGAGGACGACGAACGTCGCCACGCCGTAGATGAGACCGAGGATGAGCGACGCGCGCAGGAATCCGCCGAAGGAGCGGTCGGCGCTCTGACGGAAGAGCTCGGCCTCGCTGCGGAACTCTTCGGAGAGCGCGCCGATGAAGCGCTGCCACAGCTTCTCGCCGTCGACGAGCATGAGGAACGCGATGATGAGGACGAGCGTCGTGTCGAAGAGCACCGCCCCCGTCGCCGCGACGACCGCGAGCGCGTTCGTGGCGAGCATGCCGGTGACCTCGGCGAGGCGCGCCGGGATCGAACCGTAGAGCTGCGTGAGGTCGACGCGCATCCCCGCCTCATCCATCCGCTGCTGCAGGTCGAGGACGACGCTCGAGGCCTTCTGCCCGAACTCGGGTCCGCGCGTCGCGACGGCGGAGAGCTGCGCCGCGAGGGCCGGGACGCCGAAGGCGAGGACGATCGCGAGGAGGATGAGGATCGCCGCGTAGACGACCGCGACGCTGCCGGTGCGACCGAGGGGCGTGCGGCGCTGGACGAGCTCGACGAGCGGGACGAGGAGATAGGCGACGGCCCAGGCCACGAGGAACACCAGGAGGACGTCGGCGACCTGGCCGAGCACCTCGATCGAGAAGACCGCGACCTGGAACCCGAGGAACACGAGGAGCAGCACCGCGATCGCGGTAAGGAGCGATCGATCGCGGGCGGAGAGATCCACCGGACGAGATGGTAGGGGCGCGACTAAGATGGGCTCCCCATGCCGGCAGACGGCTGCCTGATCGACCGGTTCGCCTCGCACCTGCCGGTCACGCCGCGCACGCCGCGCCTCACGCTCGGCGAAGGCCGGACGCCGCTCGTGCGCGCGCCGCGCCTCGAGGCGGAGACCGGGGTCCGCGAGGTGTGGCTGAAGGTCGAGGGCATGAACCCGACCGGGTCCTTCAAGGACCGCGGCATGGTCGTCACCGTGGCCAAGGCGATGGAAGAGGGCTCGACGTCCGTCATCTGCGCGTCGACGGGCAACACGGCGGCGTCCGCGGCGGCGTACGCCGCCCGCGCCGGGCTCTCGTGCGCCGTCGTCCTGCCCGCGGGCCACGTCGCGCTGGGCAAGCTCACGCAGGCGATCGCCTTCGGCGCGCGGGTCATCGCCGTACGCGGCAGCTTCGACGACGCGTTCGTCGTCGTGAAGGAGCTCGCGGCGGCCGGTGAGGCGACCCTCGTCAACAGCGTCAACCCCTATCGCATCGAAGGGCAGAAGACCGCGGCGTTCGAGGTGTGCGACGTCCTCGGCGACGCGCCCGACGCGCTCTTCATCCCCGTCGGCAACGCCGGGAACATCACGGCGTACTGGAAGGGCTTCGTCGAGGCCGCCGCCGGCGGGATGGCCACACGCCGCCCGCGCATGTTCGGCTTCCAGGCCGCCGGCGCCGCTCCCATCGTGCGCGGCGCTCCCGTCGCCGACCCGCAGACGGTCGCCACCGCCATCCGCATCGGCAACCCCGCATCGTGGAAGAGCGCCGTCGCGGCGCGCGACGATTCCGGCGGAGCCATCGAGATCGTCACCGACGACGAGATCCTCGACGCGTATCGCTTCCTCGCCGGATGCGAGGGCGTCTTCTGCGAGCCCGCGAGCGCCGCGTCCGTCGCCGGACTGCGGCAGCGCGCGAAGAGGCGCGCCCTCGACGGCGTCGAGCGCGTCGTCTGCGTCCTCACCGGGAACGGGCTGAAGGACCCCGACACCGCGAGGTCGCTGTCGCCCTCGCTCAGCGAGGTCGCGCCGACCGCCGCCGACGTCCGCGCCGCGATCCGCGCGCTGCCGTGAGCGAGCTCCGCCTTCGCGCTCCGGCGACGAGCGCGAACCTCGGTCCGGGATTCGACTCCTTCGCGCTGGCGCTGCCGCTCCTCGCGGAGTTCGAGGTGCGGCCCGCGCGCGCCTGGGCGGTGACGGTCGAGGGCGACGGCGACGGCATCCCGACCGGCGACGAGAACCTCTTCGTCGTGAGCGCGCGCGCCGTGGCGCGCGCGGAGAAGGCGCACCTCCCGCCGCAGCACGTCGTCCAGCGCTCGGCCATCCCCGGCGGTCGTGGCCTCGGCTCGAGCGCCGCCGCCATCGCCGCCGGAGCCGTCGCGGCCAACGTCCTGCTCGGCGAGCCGTGCGACCGCCGCACGCTCCTGCGGATCGCCGCGGAGGTCGAGGGGCACGCCGACAACGTCGCCGCCGCGCTCTACGGCGGGGTGACGGTCGCCATCCCCACGGCCGACGGTCCGATCGCCACGCGATTCGCGTTCCCGCGCGCGTGGCGCGTGTGCATCTTCGTCCCGCATCGCAAGCTCGCGACCAAGGACGCGCGCGCCGCGCTCCCCGCGCAGGTCAGCCGCGCGGACGCCGTCTTCAACCTCGCCCACGCGTCGGCGCTCCTCGCGGCGATCCTCCGCGCCGACGGCGCGCTCGTCTCGCTCGCGATGGCCGATCGGCTCCATGAGCCGGCGCGCGCGAAGCTCGTGCCCGGGCTCGACGACGTCATCGCCGGGGCGCGCTCGGCGGGAGCGTTCGGCGCGGCGCTGTCCGGGGCAGGGCCCGCGGTCCTCGCGTTCGCGCCGACGCGGCTCGCGCCACGCGTCGTCGCCGCGATGGAGGAGGCCGCCGACGCGGCCGGCAGCTCCGGCCGGGCGCGCGTCCTGCGGGTGCGCGCCGCGGGCGTGCAGATACGCTCCGCGCCGTGAACGACCGGCTCGGCCTGCTCGCCGACCCGGCGGTGCGCGGCGCGCTGTCGCGCGAGCTGGGGTGGCCCATCGAACATCACGCCGCGATCCCCTCGACCCAGGAGCGCGGCCGCGCTCTCGCCGACGCGGGCACCTCGCGCGCGCTCGTCGTCGCCGACGAGCAGAGCGCGGGGCACGGCCGGCACGGCCGCCCGTGGCAGGCGCCGCGCGGCAGCTCGCTGCTCGCGTCGTGGGTGTTCCGTCCGCTCGTCGCGGACCCCGCGTCGTTCGCGCTCCTCGCCGGCGTCGCCGTCGCGCGCGCGCTCGCGTCGCTCGGCGTGGCCGACGCGCAGGTGAAGTGGCCGAACGACGTCCAGCTCCGCGGGCACAAGGTCGCGGGCGTGCTCGCCGACGCGGTGACGGCCGAGGACGGAGGCGCGCTCGTCCTGGGGATCGGCGTGAACGTGCACCAGACGCGTGAGCAGCTCACGGAGCTGCGCGACATCGCGACGTCGCTGGCGGCCGAAGGCCTTGCCGTCGATCGTCTCGCCCTGCTCGCGCGGCTCTGCATCGAGCTCGAGCGCATCGCGTCGTCCGCGACGGAGCGCCGCGCCGCGCTCGAGGAGTGGCGGGCGCGCTCGGCGACGCTCGGGCGCGAGGTCGAGGTGCGGCCGCCGACGGGCGCTCCGCTCCGCGGGATCGCGCGCGCCGTCGCCGACGACGGCGCCCTCGTGGTCGACACGGCGAGCGGGCCGCGCCACGTCCTCGCGGGAGAGGTGTCGCTCGTCCGATGAGCAAGGGACGCTTCGGCATCCTCATCGACGGCACCGCGGCGATGCCCGACGACCTCGTCCACGCCTACGACGTCCGCTGGCTCCCCATGTACGTCATCCTCAAGGAGCGTTCGTTCCTGGCGGGCGTCCAGCTGAGCACCGCCGACTTCTACGAGCGCATCAAGGCCAAGGACGTCGTCCCCGAGACCTCGCAGCCGACGATCCAGGACTGCCTCGACGCGTACGACGCGTCCCGGCGCGACGGCTATCGCGATCTGCTCGTGCTGACGATCGCGACGGAGCTGTCGGGGACGTTCTCGGTGGCGACGACGTCGGCGCAGCAGACCCCGAGCGAGCGCGGCCGCATCGAGGTCGTCGACAGCCGCTCCCTCGCCGGCGGTATCTCGCTCATCGCGACGGCCGCCGCGCGGCTCCGCGACCGCGGCGGCTCGTTCGACGACGCCGTCGCCCTGGCTCGGCGCATGGCCGGGCACATCTCGATCCTCGCCGCCGCGGACACGCTCGAGTACCTCCGTCGCTCGGGCCGGGTCTCCGGCGGCGCCGCGCTCTTCGGCACGCTCCTCGCGGTGAAGCCGATCCTCGAGGTCGCCGACGGAGAGGTGCGGCCGGTGGACCGCGTGCGGACGCGCGACAAGGCGGCCCTGCGGCTACGCGAGCTCATCGCGCAGCGCACGCCCGACGGAGCGCGGATCCACGCCTGCGCGCTGAGCACGAACGATCCGGAGAGAGCGCGTACGCTCGGCCAGTGGGCCCAGGAGCGCTACCACTGCGTCGAGTACTTCCAGGCGGAGGCCGGACCGGTGATCGGCGCGCGCGCCGGACCCGGCGTCATCGGCCTGTGCTGGTACGCGGAAGAGGCCCTGGGATGAGGCCGCGATGAGGCTGCGGATGCCGTTCGCGCGGCGCAGGGAGCTGCCCTCGCACCTCTGGACACAGTGCCCGGACTGCGCGGAGATGCTCTTCAACAAGCAGCTCGTGCGGAACATGAACGTCTGCCCGAAGTGCGAGCACCACTTCAAGATCGGCGCACGCGAGCGGATCGAGCTCCTGGCGGACAAGGGCACCTTCGAGGAGCGCGACGCCGACCTCACCTCGGGCGATCCGCTGTCGTTCGTCGACAGCAAGCCGTACCGCGAGCGCATCGAGGCCGCGCGTATCAAGAGCGGCGCGACGGACGCCGTCATCACCGGGACGGCCGCCGTCGGCGGCGTCCCCGTCGAGCTCGCGGTGATGGACTTCGACTTCATCGGCGGGTCGATGGGCAGCGTCGTCGGCGAGAAGATCACGCGCGCCGCCGAGCGCGCCCTGGCGCGGCGAGCGCCTCTCGTCGTCGTCAGCGCGTCGGGCGGCGCGCGCATGCAAGAGGGGACGCTCGCGCTCATGCAGATGGCGAAGATCCTCTCCGCGGTCTCGCGCCTCGGGGACGCGGGGATCCCGTACATCAGCGTGCTCACCGACCCGACGACCGGCGGCGTCCTCGCGTCGTTCGCGTCGCTCGGCGACGTCGTGCTCGCGGAGCCCAAGGCGTACATCGGCTTCTCGGGCGCGCGCGTCACCGACCAGACGATCGGCGAGCGCCTCCCGGCCGGGTTCCAGCGCGCCGAGTTCGTCCTCGAGCACGGCTTCATCGACCAGGTCGTGCCGCGCGCTCAGCTCAAGGAGCGCATCGCGTTCTTCCTCGCCGCGCTGCGGCCGAAGCCCGTCGACCTCGGCTGGGGGCTCTGAGCGTGTTCATGCGCGATCCGCTCGCCGCCCTGCGCGAGATCGCGACGCTCGGCGGGCGCTCTCCGAGCGAGGGGAACGGGCACCTCGTCGCCGGCGACGAGCTCATCACCGACACCGCGGCGCTCGGCAGCGCGCGCATCTCGGCGTGGGAGGCGGTGAAGCTCGCGCGCGAGCTTCACCGGCCGCACTCGATCGAGATCATCGAGCGCGTTTTCACCCGCTTCCAGGAGATGCACGGGGATCGCCTGTTCCGCGACGACCCCGCGATCGTCGGCGGCATCGCCGAGCTCGCGGGCCGCCCCGTCGTCGTCGTCGGCCAGCAGAAGGGCGCGTCGACCGAGGAGAACATCCAGCGCAACTTCGGGATGCCGCACCCCGAGGGCTACCGCAAGGCGATACGCCTGTACCGCCTCGCCGAGCGCTTCCAGCTGCCGCTCGTCACGCTCATCGACACGCCCGGCGCGTTCCCCGGGCCCGAGGCGGAGGAGCGCGGCCAGGCCGAGGCGATCGCCAAGAGCATCGAGGTGATGACGGGGCTGCGGACGCCGATCGTCGCGGTCGTGCTCGGCGAGGGCGGGTCGGGCGGCGCGCTCGCGCTCGGCGTCGCCGACGTCGTCCTCAGCCTGCAGAACGCGATCTACTCGGTGATCTCGCCGGAGGGCGCGGCGGCGATCCTGTGGCGTACGGCGGGCGAGGCCGAGCGCGCGGCGCGGTCGCTGCGCCTGGCCGGCCCCGACCTCCTCGAGCTCCGCATCGTCGACGGCCTCATCCCCGAGCCGCCCGCCGGCGCGCACACCGACCACGACCGCACCGCCGCGAACATCAAGGCCGCCATCGCGCCCCAGCTCGAGCGGCTGGCGCGAAAGGCGACCGCCGAGCTCCTCGCGGAGCGGTACGAGCGCTTCCGCCGCATCGGCGTCGTCGTCGAGCCGGCCGGCGAGCCGGTCGCGCCCAGGCGGCCGTGGTGGAAGAAGGTGCTCGGCAGGTGAGCGAGCGCGACGAGGTCCTCGCGCTGGTGGACGAGCTGGCGAAGCTCCTCGCCGGCTCGGTCGCGACGACGATCGAGGTCGAGACGGACCGCATGAGCGTGACCGTCCGGCGCCGCGACGGCGTCGTCGCCGCCGTCGGGGAGAGGACGCCCTCCGCCGAGCGCGATGCCGTGGCCAAGGTCGAGAAGGTCCAGCGCGTGCACGCGACGACGGTCGGGATCTTCTCGGCCACGAAGGAGTGGCGGTCCGGCGACGCCGTGACGCGCGGGGCCGTCCTCGGCGCGATCCAATCCCTCGGGCACATGGCCGACATCACCGCGCCCGCGGACGGCACCATCGCCGAGGTCCTGGTGGCCATCGGCGCCCCTGTGGAGTACGGACAGCCGCTGTTCGCCATCGCGCTCGCCTGACGCGACGCCGCCGACCCCCCTCCAGGAGCGCTCGTCCGTTCTCCGGGCCGCCATTGTGCCCAACGATCGGTCAGATGGTAATAACATCGGACCGATCGGCGATCGGGCGGACGCCCGGCACCCGAGGGGGATCGCCGGAATAGGGGGGATTGCGATGAAGCTCGGTGTCCTTGCGACCCTTGCGGGACTCGTCATCGCGACGGCGTGCGGGGGATCGCCGGCGGCTGCGCCGTCCGCAACGAGCGGTGCGGCCGCGGCCACCGCGAGCGCGGCGGCGTCGCCGGCCGGATATTCCGCGACGACCCTGCGCTTCAAGTCGGACGGCACGCCCGACCTCACCGGTCTCACGGTCCACCTCGGCAACGCCGCGGGCGACGCGACCATCGGCGACACGGTCGTGTACGCCACCGTGCAGGAGCTGAAGAAGTGGGGCGCCAACGCCGACCTTCAGCTCGGCAGCAGCAACACGACGCAGCTCGCGGTGGTGAGCGGCCAGCTCCAGGCGACCGCCGGCCCGCTGCCGACGGATCTCGACGCCGGCCTGGACATCTTCGGGAACAACCAGGTGCACGTCGACTACCTCATGGTGTCGAGCAAGCTGAGCACCCTTTCCCAGCTCAAGGGCGCGACGATCGCGATCGCGACGACGGTCTCGCCGGACAACTACCTCCTCGACGGCGCGCTCGCGAAGGCGGGCCTCAAGCGGAGCGACGTCAAGATCCAGCTCACCGGCTCGAACGGCAACTCGGTCAACCAGATGGTCCAGCACCAGGTCGACGTCGCCTTCGTGCACGCCGACGCGCTCGCCAAGCTGCAGAAGAGCGGCACGACCAACGTGCTCGCGAACGGGGCGACGCTGGAGCCGTGGGACGCGGACAGCTACATGACGGCCACGAGCGCGTGGCTGAAGGCGAACCCGGCGACGGCCGAGGCGATCGACCTCGCGTGGCTGCACGCCGCGTGGGAGTTCGACAACGACAAGGCCCAGTGGGTCAAGGACGCCGTCGCCTACACGAAGAGCGCGATCACCAGCGCCGAGGCCTCCAGCGGCTATGACGCTCTCGCCAAGGCGCAGCCTTGGCCGGCGGACGGCACCGGGATGGAGACCGCGAGCCTGCAGAAGAACTTCGACGCCGCGAAGGCGTCCGGCCAGATCAAGGGCCAGGGCGACCGGCCCATCGATCAGTGGGCGGTGATGGATCCCTGGGTGAACGCGGTCGCCTACTTCAAGACACACGCCTCCGCGATCGAGAAGTAGCCATGCGCCAGGCGCGCGCGGTCGAGCTGCCCATCGCCGCGGTCCGTCCGCGACGCAGCTCCCGCGCGCCGTCCTGGCGGGGCGAGCTTCTGCGCGTCGCCGCCATCGCCGTCGTGCTCGGCCTGTGGCAGCTCTCCGGCACGTTCATGAACCCCATCTTCATCGCGACGCCGTCCACCGTGCTGACGGCGTTCGTCAAGATCGTCGCCGACGGCACGCTTCCCGCCGCGTTCCTCTCGAGCCTGTGGGAGATGGCCGCGGGCCTGGGGATCGCCATCGCGCTGGGCTTCGGCCTGGGCGTGGCGATGGGGCGCGTCCGCCTCGTCGAGAAGACCTTCGACCCCTTCGTGAACTTCTTCAACGCGACGCCGACCATCGCCCTCCTGCCGCTCATGGAGATCTGGTTCGGCACGGACTACCGGTCCCGCATCGCGTTCATCTCGATCATCTGTCTCTGGACGCTGGTGATCAACACCCTCGCCGGCATCCGCAACGTGTCGCGCGGCTACGCCGACGTCGGCCGGGCCTTCGGGCTGCGCGGGCTGGCGCTCACGTGGAAGGTGTTCCTGCCGGCCGCCGCGCCGTACATGATCGCCGGCCTCCGCGTCGCCCTCGCCCAGGCGGCGGTGGGGATGATCCTCGGCGGGCAGGAGGTCGGCGAGAGCGGCCTCGGCGGCCTCACCGAGGACTTCGGGTCCTTCTTCCAGACCGACTACCTGATCGCCGCGATCATCACCAGCACGGGGCTCGCGATGATGCTGTTCGGGCTCCTCAAGGCATTCCAGTTCCGCTTCTTCCCGTGGATCGCGGCGTCGGCCGCCCCTCGTCGCTGACATGAAAGGAGACCCCGTGCTGGACATCGAGCGCGTCGGCCACGTCTACGAGACGCCGCAGCGCCGGGTGGAGGCGCTCCGCGACGTCAGCCTCTCCGTCCGCGAGGGAGAGTTCATGAGCTTCGTCGGCCCCAGTGGCTGCGGCAAGACGACGCTGCTGCGGATCCTCGACGGCCTGGCCGAGCCGAGCGGCGGGCGGATCGTCTTCAACGGCCACGAGCTGCGCGGGGTCAGCCGCGACATCGGCTTCGTCTTCCAGGACATCAACCTCCTGCCGTGGCGCAGCGTCCGCGAGAACGTCGAGATCGGCCTCGAGGCCCGCGGGATGCCGGCGGGGCAGCGCCGCGAGACCGCGCTGGAGGCCCTGCGCATGGTGGGCCTCGAGGACGTCGCCAACGTGCCCCCCTACACGCTCTCGGGCGGCATGCAGCAGCGCGTCGGCGTAGCGCGCGCGCTCGCGCTGCACCCCAAGGTCCTCCTCATGGACGAGCCCTTCGGGCATCTCGACAACTTCACCCGCGAGACGCTCCAGATCGAGATCTCCAAGCTGTGGTCGAAGCTCGGGACGACGATCGTCTTCGTCACGCACGACGTCGACGAGGCCATCTTCCTGAGCGACCGCATCGCGCTGTTCCAGGGACAGCCCGGACGGGTGACGCGCATCCTGGAGGTCGACCTTCCGCACCCACGCTGGGAGTTCAACGTGCGCGGCGACGCGCGCGCGATCGAGATGCGCGAATCGATCATCGAGCACCTCGGCGTCCGCCAAGAGGTCCTCGTGTGAGCGTCGCCGCCGTGCGGGGCCGCCGGCCCTCGACGCAGATGCTCGAGCCGCTCCTTCCCGCCGCGGCGGTGGCCGTCGTTCTCGGCGTCTGGCAGTGGTCGGGGAGCTTCCTCAGCCCCATCCTCATCTCGACCCCGACGCGGATCGCGCAGGACCTGGTCGAGCTCTTCGCGCGCGGCGTCATCTTCTCGCCGCTCGCGGAGTCGCTCGAGGAGCTCGTGATCGGGGGCTCGGTGGGCATCCTCGCCGGCATCGCGCTCGGCGTCCTCATGGGCCGCTACGAGGTGGTCGACAAGGTGCTCAGCCCCTTCGTCAACTTCCTCAACGCGACGCCCCTCGTCGTCATCATCCCGCTCGTCATCATCTGGGTGGGCATCAGCCAGAACGCGCGTCTGCTCTTCATCTTCCTCATCACCTTGTGGCCGGTGCTGCTGAACACGCTCGCCGGCATGCGCAACGTGAACCGCGGCTACGTGGACGTGGGCGCCGCGTTCGGTCTGTCGGAGACGCAGATGCTGCGGAAGATCACGCTGCCGGCCGCCGTGCCGTTCATCCTCGCCGGCATCCGCATCTCGGCCGGTCTCGCCATCATCGGGATGATCGTGAGCGAGATGGAGGTGAGCCTCACCGGTCTCGGCTACCTGCTCGTCACCTACGGGAACTCGTTCTTCACCGGCCGGCTGCTGGCCGTCGTCTTCCTCTCGTCGATGTTCGGCGTCGCCAACGTGCTGCTCGTGAAGTGGATCCAGGCGTCGTTCTTCCCCTGGATCGCGGGGGCCGCGGCCGACCAGCGCTGACCTTCCGCGTCGCTCGTCTGCTCTGAGGGAGATCGAGGATCGCATGACATGAGGGGCCACGGCGCGTGAGGCGGCGGGCGGTCTACGCCATATGGGTCGCGCTGGGGATCGTCGCGGTGGTCCTCTTCAGGGCGTTCGACGCCTCGTCGCATTCCGCGAGCGACACCATCCGTCCGTTCCTCATCACGGTCGTGCCGCTCGTGATCGTCGCCTTGCTCGCGACCCGTTCCCTGTCACGTCGTGCATGAAGCTCCACGGACCGCCACGTGTCGACCGCGCGTCGTACCGGGGAGCGGGTCAGACCTTCGCGGGCGAGTAGTCGGTCCGCGCCAGGGTCCGATCCGCGATCGTGCCGACGAGCTCGCCGTGCGCGGCGGCCGTCTCGCGCTTGATGCGCACCCACTCTTCGTCGGACAGGAACGCGGCCCACGCCCGCTCCTTCGTCTCGGTGTCCGGCCACACGAGGAGATAGACGAAGAAGGGACCCTTCTCGTCGCGCGTCTCCCACATGTCGACGATGTGGAAGCCGTGCCGGCGCATGATCCGCACCGCGTGGTCACGGAAGCGCGCGTGGAACGCATCCTTGTTGTGGTCGAAGATCTCGTACATCCGCAGCTGATGGATCATCTCGCGCCGCCCACCATCCCCTCAGCGACATGCCGGATCACCCTAGCGCGACCCGCGTAAGATCCCGCCGATGGCCAGCACCACGCCGCCGGATCGGCCGCCACCGCCGCCCCCGCCTCCGTCCGGGGCCTCGCGCGAGGAGTGGCGGGAGTGGCGCCGCACGACGCGACGCTACTACCGCCGCGGCTGGGGCTGGGCTCCCTTCTGGGGGATCGTCCTGATCGTCGTCGGCGGCTACTACCTGCTCAAGGACCTCGGATACCTCTACTGGGTCCAAGCCGACGTCCTGTGGCCGATCCTGCTCATCGCTCTCGGCGTCTGGATCCTCGTCCAAAGGATGTCGTCGGGAGACTGATCGAGGGAGCATCACGCTCATCCATCCCTGATCCGCTGATAGAGTCCGCGCCGCCATGTTCGATCCATCCATCGTCGCGACGCCGCCGGAGTGACGTCGAGCGTCGCGTGGCTGTTCCCGGGGCAGGGGTCGCAGCAGGTCGGGATGGGCAGGGCGCTGGCGGAGCGATACCCGAGCGCGGCACGCGCATTCGAGGACGCCAGCGAAGCTCTCGGCTTCGACCTGCGGTCGCTGTGCTGGAACGGGCCGCAGGCGGAGCTGGACCTGACCGCGAACGCGCAGCCCGCGATCCTCACGGCGTCGATCGCCGCGCTGCGCGCCGTCCGCGAAGCCCTCGGGCACGAGCTGCCGGCGCCGCTCGCGGTGGCCGGCCACTCGCTCGGCGAGTACTCGGCGATCGTCGCGGCCGGCGCGCTGCCGCTCGCTGAGGCCGCGCGGCTCGTACGCCGGCGTGGCGAGCTCATGCAGGCGGCGGATCCATCGGGCGGTATGGCCGCGGTCATCGGGCTGGACGGCGCCGCGGTCGCGCGCGCGACGGCGGGCACGGGGCTCGTGGTCGCGAACGACAACGCGCCAGGGCAGGTCGTCGTGTCCGGGCCCCTCGCTGCGTTCGAGAGCGCGACGGCGGCGCTCAAGGCCGCGGGCGCGAAGCGAGTCCTGCCCCTGCGCGTCTCGGCGGCATTCCACTCGCCCGCGATGCGCGCGGTCGCGCCCGACTTGCGACGCGCGATCGACGGCGCGGCGTGGAGCGCGCTCCGCTACCCGCTGATCGCGAACGTCGACGCGGACGCGCACGAGCACGCCGGCGACCTTCCCGAGCTGCTGGAGCGCCAGGTGTGGTCGCCGGTGCGCTGGACCGAGGTCGTTCGTCGCCTGCGCGAGCTCGGCGCGACGACGTTCGTGGAGATCGGACCGGGGAACGTGCTCACCGGCCTGGTGAAGCGGATCCTTCCCGATGTCATCACCGCGAACGCGAGCGACCCAGCCACGCTGGAGAGCGCCCTGCCGCTTTTCCGCTAGGCGATACGGCTCGGCTACGATGGCCGAGACGGAAGGGGGGCTTCCACTTTGTCATTCGACAAAGTCCTCATCGCCAATCGCGGCGAGATCGCGCTCCGCGTCATCCGCGCCTGCCGCGAGCTCGGTATCCAGACCGTGCTCGTGTACAGCGAGGCGGACGCGCACAGCCTGCCGGTGCACCTGGCGGACGAGGCCATCTGCATCGGGCCGCCGAGCGCGCGCGAGAGCTACCTCAACATCCCGGCGATCATCAGCGCCGCCCTCATCTCGGGCGCGCAGGCCGTCCACCCCGGCTACGGGTTCCTCTCGGAGAACGCCGACTTCTCGGAGGTCTGCCGCGAGCACGGCCTCGTCTTCATCGGACCGCCACCCGAGGTCCTCGGGAAGTTCCACGACAAGGCCGCGACGCGCGCGCTCATGCGCCAGTACGGACTGCCCGTCATCCCCGGCTCCGACGGCGCGGTCCGCACGGTGTCGGAGGCGCTGCGCATCGCCGAGGCCATCGGCTATCCGGTCATGCTCAAGGCGCGCTCGGGCGGCGGCGGCCGCGGGATGCGCAAGGCCGGATCCGCGAAGGATCTGCAGCGGCTGTGGGACCAGGCGCGGAGCGAGGCGAAGGCATCGTTCGGCGACGACGGCGTGTACATCGAGCGCAACCTCGAGGGCGTGCGCCACGTCGAGGCGCAGGTGCTCGCGGACGAGCACGGCGCCGCGGTGTGCATGGGCGAGCGCGAGTGCTCGATCCAGCGGCGCAACCAGAAGATGATCGAGGAGGCGCCCTCCGCGTCGATCGGCCTCGAGCTCCAGCACCGCATCGCGCGCATGTCCGTGGACGCCGCGCTCCGGTCCGGCTACCGCAACGTCGGCACCTTCGAGTTCCTCGTCGACGGCGACGGCGAGCCGTACTTCATCGAGGTCAACGCGCGCATCCAGGTGGAGCACACCGTCACCGAGATGGTCACCGGCATCGACCTCGTGAAGGAGCAGATCGCGCTCGCGGCGGGCGAGGCCCTCTCCTTCTCGGAGGAGCAGGTGTGGGTGAACGGCCACGCCATCGAGTGCCGCATCAATGCCGAGGACCCCGACGCCGGCTTCGCGCCCTCGACGGGCGTCCTCACGACCTTCCTGACCCCCTCCGGCCCCGGGATCCGCGTCGACTCGCACTGCTTCCAGGGCTACGAGGTCCCGCCGTACTACGACTCGCTCCTGGCGAAGGTCATCGCGTGGGGGCGCGACCGTCCCGAGGCCGTCGCGCGCATGCAGCGCGCGCTCGACGAGACCACGATCGTCGGAGTGACGACGAACATCACCGCGCACAAGCGCATCCTCGGGAGCGACCTGTTCCGCGACGGCAAGGTGACGACGCACCTCATCGACACGGTCGGCATCGAGGCGCTGGCCGGATGATCGCCGCGCCTCTCGACAGGAAGGGCATCGAGGCGCTCATCCCGCACCGCGACCCGTTCCTCCTCATCGATCGCGTCGTCGAGCTCGAGCCCGGCGTGCGCGCCGTCGCCGAGCACGCCTTCACCGGCGAGGAGTGGTACCTGAAGGGTCACTTCCCGGGCGAGCCGATCGTGCCGGGCGTCATCCTCGTCGAATCGTGCGCCCAGGCCGCGACGGTCATGGCCATGGCGATGCCGGACCTGGGGAAGGGGCTCGGCCTCTTCGCCGGGATCGAGGAGATGCGCTTCAAGCGCATGGTCAAGCCGGGCGACGTCGGACGCTTCGAGGCGGTCATGGAGAAGTACCGCCGCGGCTTCGCGCGGGTGAAGGTCCGCGCGCTCGTCGGCGGCGAGGTCGCGGCCGAGGGGACGATCCTCGCGATCTTTCAGCCGCGATGAGCAGGTCGGTGGCGATCGTCGGCGTGCCGATGGACCTCGGCGCCAGCCGCCGCGGCGTCGACATGGGCCCCTCGGCGATCCGCTACGCCGGCCTCCACGCGTCGCTCGAGCGCCTCGGCATCGACGTGCACGACCGCGGCAACCTGCGCGTCGCCGACCGCGCCGAGGGGCTGCGGATCTCGTCGCCCGGCGCCGCGTACAGCGAGCTGGACAAGGTGTGGCGCGGACGCGGGGGGACGTCGCATCACGCCGACGAGATCTGCCGCGTCTCGCTCGAGCTCGCGCAGGTCGTCGCGGAGATCGACCGCGCCGGGCAGATCGCGATCGTCCTCGGCGGCGACCACTCGATGGCGATGGGCACGCTCGCCGGTCTCGCGCGCGCGGGGCGCAAGCCCGGGCTCATCTACATCGACGCGCACGCCGACATCAATACGCCCGACACGAGCCCGTCGGGGAACATCCACGGCATGCCGCTCGCCGTCGCGACCGGCCTCGTCTCCGAGCCATTCCCGGCGGAGCTGCGGAGCAGCGTCGACGGCCGTAACGCCGTGCTCGTGGCGACGCGGAGCGTCGACCGCCAGGAGCGCGGGAACATCGGCGCCGCCGGCGTGACCGCCATCACCATGGCCGACGTCGACCGCGGCGGCATGGCCGCGGCGATGGAGCGCGCCATCGGCCTCGCCGGCAAGGGCGACGGCATCGCGCTCTCGCTCGACATGGACGCGGTCGACCCGGACGAAGCGCCGGGCGTCGGCACGCCCGTGCGCGGCGGGCTCACCTACCGCGAGGCTCAGCTCGCGATGGAGATGCTCGCGGCGTCCGGAAGGCTGCGGTCGATCGAGGTCGCCGAAGTGAACCCCATCCTCGATCGCGGGAACCGCACGGCCGAGCTCGCCGTCGAGCTCATCGCGAGCGCGCTCGGCCAAACGATCCTCTGATCTTCCGTAGACTCGGGCCCCGTGGGAACGCGTGAGCGCCGCCGCGTCGTCGT
>JAGWSB010000051.1 GCA_028876375.1 Chloroflexota bacterium
GCTCGTCCTCGCGGCGGCGGTGCTCGCGACGTGCGTCGCCGTCGCGGCGGCACGGCGATGATCCACGGCGGCGCGCCGGCCGGCTGGCTCGAGCTGAGCGCGAGCCTCAACCCGCTCGGCACGCCGGCGGAGGTCGTCTCCGCGATCGCGGCCGCGTCGTACGGCCGCTACGCGGACCTCGACGCGGCGGACGCCGAAGAGCATCTCGCGCGGGAGGCCGGCGTCCCCGCCTCGTGCGTGCTGCTCACGGCGGGCGCGACGGAGGCGATCCGGCTCGTCGCCGAGGCGTTCGCGCGCTCGCGACGCGCGGTCGTCGTCGGGCCGACGTACTCCGAGTACGCGCGCGTAGGCGCCGGCGTCGGCGCGAGCGTGCGTGAGGCGCGCGCGGTCGCGCCGTCCTTCGATCCGCCCGTCGGCGAGGCGATCGCCGCCGCCCGCGAAGACGCGGCGATCGTCTTCGTGTGCGACCCCAACAACCCCACCGGTCGCGCGCTCGACGCGGCGGCGATCCAGGCGCTCGCGTTCGCTCCCGGGCGACGATCGCTGCTCGTCCTCGACGCGTCGTTCGCTGCCTTCGCCGAGCCGACGTACGAGGCGCGCGAGGTCATCGACGGCGGACGCGTGGTCCTCGTGCGCTCGCTCACGAAGCGCCTCGCGACGCCGGGCGTCCGCGTCGGCTACGTCGTCGCGTCTCCCGAGGTCGTCGGCCCGCTCCGCGCGGCGCGCGATCCGTGGACGGTGGGCGCGCACGCCGTCGCGGCGGCGCGCGCCGCGCGCTGGATGCTGTCCGCGGAGGAGCGCGCGACGGTCGCGCGCTGGCGGGACCGCCTCGCCCGCGGCCTCGCCGCGCGCGGCCTCGTGCCGGTCGAGAGCGACGCGAACTTCGTCCTCGCGCACACCGTGCACGCGAGCGCCCTCGTCGCGGAGCTCGGACGCCGCCGCGTCGCGCTGCGCGACTGCTCGAGCTTCGGGCTCCCCGACCACGTCCGCGTCGCCGTCCGTCCGCCCCAGGAGCAGGACGTCCTCTTCGCCGCGATGTCCGAGATCGGCGCGGCCGTCGCATGAAGCTCGCGCGCTGCGTCATGGTGCAAGGCACGGCGTCGAGCGTCGGCAAGAGCGTCGTCGCGACGGCGCTCTGCCGCGTGCTCGCGGACGACGGCTGGCGCGTCGCCCCATTCAAGGCGCAGAACATGTCGCTCAATGCGGCGGTGACGCCGGACGGCGCGGAGATCGGCCGCGCACAGGCGGCGCAGGCCGCGGCGGCGCGGGTCGCGCCGCGCGCGGTGATGAACCCGATCCTGCTCAAGCCGGAGCGCGACGACCGCAGCCAGCTCGTCGTGCTCGGGCGCGCGACGGGGTCGGCGGCGACGCGCGACCACTGGCGGGGCCGCACGCGGCTGTGGCCCATCGTGCGCTCGTCGCTGCGCGCGCTGAGGCGCGAGCACGAGGTCGTCGTCATCGAAGGCGCGGGGAGCCCGGCCGAGCTGAACCTGCGGCGCTTCGACATCGCGAACATGCGCGTCGCGGCGGAGGCGCGGGCTGCGGTCATCCTGGTGGGCGACATCGAGCGCGGCGGCATCTTCGCGCAGCTCCTCGGGACCATCGACCTGCTGCCCGCGGCGGATCGCCGCCGCGTATGCGCGCTCCTGGTGAACAAGCTCCGCGGCGACCGCTCGCTCTTCGAGGGCGGCGTGCGCATCCTCCGCGAGCGCAGCGGGCTGCCCGTCCACGTCCTCCCGTACGCGCCGGACCTTGGCGTGCCCGCGGAGGACTCGGCGGCGCTCGTCGCCGCGAGCGACGGGAACGGGCCCGAGATCGCCGTCGTCGCGTACCCGCACATGAGCAACCACGACGACTTCGAGCCGCTCGCCGCGGCCGGCGCGCGCGTGCGCTACGTGCGGCGCGCCGCCGAGCTCGACGATCCCGACCTCGTCGTGCTGCCGGGGAGCAAGACGACGCGCTCCGACCTGGCTTGGCTGCGCGCGCGCGGCCTCGACGCGCGCATCGCCACGCTCGCGGCGCGCGGCACGCCCACCCTCGGCATCTGCGGCGGGCTGCAGATGCTGGGAAGGCAGCTGCGCGACCCCGACGGCGTCGAAGGTCGCGCGGGCGCGGACGACGGGCTGGGCCTGCTCCCGGTCCGCACGACGCTGGAGCGGCGGAAGAGGACGTTCCAGGTGCGGGGACGCATCGGCGCGGCGGGCCTCGGGCTGAGCGCCGGCCTGCCCTTCGACGCGTACGAGATCCACGTCGGTTCGACGCGGCGCGACGGCGCGCGGCCCTTCGCCCAGCTGACGCGGACGCCCGGCGGACGTCGGGTGCTCGACGGGGCGATGGGCGCGAGCGGGACCGTCGTCGGCACCTACGCGCACGGCCTCTTCGCGAACGACGAGCTGCGCGTCGCGCTCCTGGCGTACCTCGCGCGCCGGCGCGGCCGCGACTTCGCGCCGCGCCCGCTGCCGGCCGATCCGTACGTCGCCGTCGCCGCGTGGCTGCGCGCGTCCATCGACGTGCCGGCGCTGCTCGAGTCGTGCGGGATCGCGCGGTGACGCGGCTCCTCGTGCTCGGTGGGACGCGCAGCGGGAAGAGCCGCTACGCGCTCGAGCGCGCGCGCGCGCTCGGCGGCGACGGCGTCACGTTCATCGCGACCGCGCGCGCCGGCGACCCCGAGCTCGACGCGCGGATCGCGGCGCATCGCGCGCAGCGGCCGCCCGCGTGGACGACGCGCGAGGTCGCCGCCGACCTCGCGGCGGCCGTCGTGGCGGCGGATCCGCGGCACGTCCTCCTCGTCGACTCGCTCACGCTCTGGGCGGCGGCGGTGGTCGAAGCGGAAGGCACGCTGCGACCGCGCTGGGCGGAGGCGGCGCGCGCGCTGGAACGTCGCGATCCGGCGGTGGTCCTCGTCAGCGACGAGGTCGGCATGGGGGTCATCCCGCTGGGCGAGCTCTCGCGGCGCTTCGTCGACGAGCTCGGGTGGCTCGAGCAGCAGGCCGCCGCGGCGTGTGACGAGGTGAGGCTGATGGTCGCGGGGATACCCCTGCGCATCAAGGGAACGGAGAACGGAAGGAGCGCGTGAGATGAAGACGACCGACACGCGGCTCGCGGCTCTGATCGAGCGCATCGGCGGCCTTGACGAGGTCGCGATGGCCGAGGCGGCGCGGCGACAGGATCAGCTGACGAAGCCGGCCCGCAGCCTCGGGCGGCTCGAGGAGCTGGCCGTCCAGCTCGCGGGCATCACGGGGTCCGCGCTCCCGCCGATCCCCGCGCGCAAGGCGGTCATCGTCATGGCCGCCGACCACGGCGTCGCGGCCGAAGGCGTGTCGGCCTATCCGCGCGAGGTCACGCCGCAGATGGTCCTCAACTTCCTCTCCGGCGGCGCGGGCATCAACGTGCTCGCGCGCGCGGCGGGGGCGCGCGTCGTCGTCGTCGACATGGGCGTGGCCGGCGAGCTCCCGGCGCATCCCGACCTCCGCGCCCATCGCATCGGCCCCGGCACGCGCGACCTCGCCCGCGAGCCCGCGATGACGCGCGAAGAGGCCGAGCGCGCTATCGCCACGGGGGCGGCGATCGTCGACGAGGAGGCGGCGCGCGGACTCGACCTCGTGGCCACGGGCGACATGGGCATCGGCAACACGACGTCCGCGAGCGCGATCGTCGCCGCCCTCACCGGAAGACCGGCGGCCGAGGTCGTCGGACGCGGTACGGGCATCGACGACGCCACCTACGCGCGAAAGGTGCGCGTCGTGGAGGCGGCGCTCGCGCTCCATCGGCCCGACCCGACGGACGCACTCGGCGTCCTCGCCGCCGTCGGCGGGTTCGAGATCGCGGGCCTCGCGGGCGTCGTCCTGGCCGGCGCCGCCCATCGCATCCCCGTCATCCTCGATGGCTTCATCTCCGGAGCGGCGGGCCTCGCCGCGGCGTCGCTCGCTCCGGCATGCCGTCCCTACCTCATCGCGGCGCACCGCTCGGTCGAGGTCGGACACCGCGTCGTCCTCGACCGTCTCGGCCTGCGGCCCATCCTCGACCTCGACCTCCGCCTCGGCGAGGGGACGGGCGCCGCTCTCGCCATGCCGATCGTCGAGGCCGCGGTGCGTGTGCACCGCGAGATGGCGACGTTCGCGGAGGCACAGGTGTCCGACCGCGAGAGGCGCGATGCTTGAGGCGTGCTCGACCTCCTTCCCGGCTTCGGCCGGCGGACGCTCGTCATGGGTGTCCTCAACGCGACGAACGACTCGTTCTCCGGGGACGGCTACGGCGATGACGTCGCGGCCCTCGTCCGTCGCGGCCTCGACATGGCGCGCGACGGCGCGGACGTGCTCGACGTCGGCGCGGCGTCGTCGCGCCCCGGCCACGCCGACGTCCCGCTCGCGCAGGAGCTCTCGCGCGCGCGGAGCGCCGTCGCCGGACTGCGCGCGGCTGTCGAGGTGCCCATCTCGATCGACTCGACGCGCGCCGAGGTGGTAGCGGCCTGCCTCGAGGCGGGCGCGCGCATCGTGAACGACGTCTCGTGCCTCGCCGACGACCGCCTCGCGGCGCTCGCCGCCGGACGCGACGCCGCGCTGATCGTCGTGCACACGCTGCCGAGCGCGCGCACGCGCGCGGAGCGCGACGCCGCGCCCGACGGGATCGTCGGGGTCGTGCGCGCCGAGCTCGCCGCGGCGGTCGACCGCGCCGAGGCGGCGGGCCTTCCGCGCGAGCGCGTGCTCGTCGACCCCGGCCTCGGATTCGCGAAGATCGCCGCCGAGTCGTTCGCCCTCGTGCGCGAGCTCGGGGAGATCCGCTCCCTCGCGCCGGTCGTCGTCGGCTCTTCGCGCAAAGGTCATCTCGGCGCGGTGACCGGGCGACGTGTCGACGAGCGGATCGTCGCCGGCGCCGCGGCGGCGAGCGCGGCGATCCTCGCCGGCGCGGACGTCGTGCGCGTCCATGACGTCGCGGAGGCCATCGACGCGGTGCGCACCGCCGACGCGATACGCCGCGGCGTCGTCACCCGGACGGCGTACGTCGGCCTCGGCGCGAACGTCGGAGACGCGCGCGCGACGCTGCGCCGCGCGATCGACGAGATGTCGCGTCTCGGGCGCGTGACCGGCGTGAGCGGCCTGTGGCGGACGGAGCCGATGTACCGGACGGACCAACCGCCCTTCCTCAACGCGGTCGCGTCGCTCGAGACATCGCTCGCGTGTCCCGCGGTCCTGGTGTCCGAGCTCAAGCGGATCGAGCGCGAGCTCGGGCGCGTCCCACGGGAGAGGTATGGGCCGCGCGAGCTCGACCTCGACCTTCTCCTGTACCGCGGATCGAGCGCGCCGGAGCGCGACGGAACGGTGCGCGTCCCGCACGAGCGGCTCGCCGAGCGGAGGTTCGTCCTCGGCCCGCTGGCGGAGCTCGCTCCGGACGAGGTCGAGCCGCGCAGCGGCAGGACCGTGCGCGAGCTCCTCGCGGCGGTCGCCGGTCAGGACGCCGAGCGCATGGAGGGACCGGAGTGGATGACCGCGTCATCCTGACCGACCTGCGCTTCAGCGGACGCCACGGCGTCGGCGACGACGAGCGCGCCCGCCCGCAGGAGTTCGCGGTCACCATCGAATGTCCGACGGACGCGCGGCGCGCGGCGGCCGGCGACGACATCGCCGACGCGCTCGACTACCGGCGGCTGCGGGCGATCGCGAAGGACGTCGTCGAGGGCGCGCCGCGCCATCTCCTCGAGACGCTCGCGGAGGCGATCGCCGGCCGCGTCCTCCAGGAGGCCGGCCCGTCCTGGGTGCGCGTGCGCGTCACGAAGGTCGCCCCGGCCGGCTGGGAAGGCTCCGCCGCGATCGAGGTCCGGCGCGGGCGTCCATCGAGGGACGACAGCGCAGCCGGGGCTCCTTAGCCGGCTCTCATCCGGCGCGCCGCTCCACCGGTACGATCGACGGACGTGATCCTCCTGCGGCGCTTCACCGCGCTCGTCGTTGCCTCGGTCGCGCTCGCCGCCTGCGGCGGCGCGGGCGCGCCGGCCGCGCCGCCGCCCTCGCCGTCCGCCTCGTCGTCGGCGTCCTCGGCGACCGCGACGAGCCCGAGCACGGCGCCCGGCGCTCTCACGTTCACGGTCGCGCCCGGCTCGAAGGCCGTCGTTCGCGTCACCGAACAGCTCGCCGACCTGCCCTCGCCGACCGATGCCGTCCTCACCTCGGACAAGGTGAGCGGAGCGTTCACGCTCCTGCCGGATGGGACGTTCACTCCCGACTCGAAGATCACCGTCGACCTGAATGCGCTCGCGAGCGACCGGTCCCAGCGCGACGGCTTCGTGAAGCGCAACGTGCTGCAGACCTCGACCTATCCGACGGCGACCTTCGTCCCGACGAAGGCCACCGGTCTCGCGCTGCCGCTCCCGGCGAGCGGCGATCTGCGCTCCACGATCGCCGGACGGCTGACCGTGCACGGCGTCACGAAGGACGCGACGTTCGACGTGACCGGGACGCGCACGGCGAGCGGTCTCCAGGTCACCGCGAACGCCGCGCCGACGCTCACGTTCGAGACCTTCGGGATGTCGCAGCCGCGCGTCGCCGTCGTGCTCTCGGTGAAGGACGACATCCGCCTCGAGGTCGACCTGACGGCGACGTCCGGGACCTAACGGGCAGCGTCGCTACGCGGCGCGATCGGCCCGTCCAGCTGACGACCGGATCGAGCGCGCTCTCCGCCTGCCGGCGCTGGACGAGGACGGCGAACAGCGCGAGGAGCGCGACGGCGCAGACGGCCCGAGCTCGGCGTGAAGGGAAGGGGGCGCTAGACGGCGGCGCGCTCCTGGGCCGAGGCGAAGATGAAGCGGTAGGTCAGACCGGCGAGCGCCCCGCCGACGAGCGGTCCAACGATGTACACGTACCAGCTGTCGAAGAAGCCCGCGGCGACGGCGGGTCCGAGCCAGCGCGCCGGGTTCATCGCGGCGCCCGTGAGCGGACCGCCGATGAGGATGTCCGCCGCGACGGTGAGGCCGATGCCGAAGCCGGCGATGCGCGGCGCGTTGGGCGAGACCGCCGTCCCGAACACGGCCCACAGCAGGAACACCGTGAGGACGAGCTCGACGACGATCGCCGTCGTGACCGTCACGCCGTTGGTGACCAGCGGCGTGCCGAGCCGCGTCGCGTCGACCGCGGCGGGGACGCTGTCGAACGCCAGCCGGACGAAGAGGCCGGCGACGATCGCGCCGACGGCCTGCGCCGCCCAGTACGAGAGGATGCGCCCGCGCGGGTGGTGTCCGGCGACGGCGACGCCGAGCGTGACGGCCGGATTGAAGTGGCCGCCCGAGATGGCCCCGAACATGGAGACCGCGACCGAGAGGGCCAGGCCGTGGGCGACCGCCACGCCGAGGATGCCGATGCCACCGCTCGTCATCTTGTCGGCGACGATCGCGCCGGCGCCGATGGACACGAACAGGAAGGTCCCCGCCGCCTCCGCGAGGACGGCACGCGCGTGGTCGCTCAGCGCCATGGTCGGACGAGCCATGGCGGCGAATGCTAGCGTCGATCTCGATGGCGGACTTCAAGCCGGCGGAATCGGCCAAGGCGCGCATCCTCAGCCTCAAGCCGGCGCCGGCGGACCTCCCGCTCGACGACGCGAACTCCGAGTGGATCGAGATCCGCGTCGAGCTGGACAGCGACCTCGCCAACTGGCGCGTCGCCCACCTGCGCGCGCTGTGGCGTGCCGAGACGGCGAAGCCGATCGAGTGGGAGTGGATCTACACCTTCGGCTCTCCTCACTTCGCGAAGGCGGGCGAGATCTACCGCGTCCACTCCGGATCGGTCATCCGCGCCGCCACGCATCCCGTCGCCGACGACCTCACGCCCGGCCGAAAGCACGTGTACGTCGCCGGGCCGGTCCGCGCCGGCCGTCTCCTGTGGACGAAGGGCGACTACGCGCGGCTCGTCGACGCCTTCGGCACGGTCATCGACGAGGTCGTCGCGTGGCCGGAGGAGCGCCCCGCGGCTACCGAAGCTCCGCGTGCCGGAGCGCGACCTTCCTGATCGTCCCCTCGAGGACGCTCACGCCGATCCCCGGGCCGGTCGGCACGCGCATCGTCCCGTCCTTCTCCACCGTGAACGGCTCGCCGATGATCTCCGTCGCGAAATAGCGGCTCGACGCGGCCACGTCCCCGGGGAGGCTGAAGCCCGGCAGCGACGCGAGGTGGACGTTGTGGGCGCGGCCGATGCCCATCTCGAGCATGCCGCCGCACCACACCGGGATGCCGCGCTCGCGACAGGTGTCGTGGACGCGGATCGCCTCGGCGAGTCCGCCGACGCGGCCGGCCTTGATGTTCACGATCCGCGTCGCGCCGATCTGGATCGCCTTGCGCGCATCCTCCGCGTGGCGGATGGACTCGTCGAGACAGATGGGCGTCCGGATGCGCTTCGCCAGGTCGGCGTGGTCGATCATGTCGTCGTGCGCGAGGGGCTGCTCGATCATCGTCGGACGCGTCGCGTCGATGCGCTCGAAGACCGGCGCGTCGGCGAGCGAGTAGGCGGAGTTCGCGTCGAGCATGAACGGCAGCTCGGGAAAGCGCGCGCGGACGGCCTCCGCGACGGCCACGTCCTTGCCCGGCTTGATCTTCAGCTTCACGCGCTGGTATCCGCCGGCGAGCTCCTCCTCGATACGCGGCATGAGCGCGTCGACCGACGCGTGGATGCCGATGGCGACGCCACAGGGGATGCGTTCGCGCGTGCCGCCGATGAAGCGCGACAGCGGGACGCCCTCGCGTTTCGCCGCGAGGTCCCAGATCGCCATCTCGATCGCCGCTTTGGCCATCGGGTCGTCGCGGACCCACGCGCACATCCGCGACACCTCGCGCGGGTGAGCGATGTCCGCCTTCAGCAGCTGCGGGACGAGGACGTCCTCGAGGATGGTCCAGACCGTTGCCGGCGTCTCGCCCGAGTACCACGGGATCTCGTTCGCGACGCTCTCGCCCCATCCGGCCGCGCCCCCGCTCTCGACGCGCACGAGGACGTGGCTCTCGTGCGTCTCGACGGCCATGCTCGTCTCGTACGGGCGCTTGAGCGGGAGGCGCACCAGGAACAGCTCGACGCGCTCCAGCTTCACCGCTCCACCTCGAAGCCCACGGGCGCCGCGGCCGGCTGGTCGGGCTGCCGCACGACGAGGTACGCGCCGCGGCCATCGGACGCGCGCACGAACTCGACCAGCGCGTAGCCGGAGGCGAACGCGGGCTCGAGCGCGGCGCGCACGGCCATCCGCCAGCGCGCCGCCAGCTCCATGTCCGCCGCCTTGACCGCCTGGAAGTCGCGTGGGACCTCGAGGAGGAGGTGTCGATCCTCGCCGGGGGCGTCTCCGGCGGCGGGGCGTCCGTCGATCGAGCGCAGCAGGTACCGCACGCCCTCGCGCTCGGCGTCCTCGAGCGACGGGATGGGGTCGACGCCGCGGAGGCGGCGATCGGCGTGGTCGGTCGCGATGCGCCACTCCACGTATATGCGGTCCGAAGCGAGTCCTTCGTTGAGCCTGTCGGGCATCGCGCCGTAGAAGTCGCGGTGGTACATCCGCGCGAATGCCCCCAGCTTCGCGAAGTTGAAGCGAGCGTTGCGCGCCTCGAGCGGATCCATCGTCCACGCGACCGTGTCGATGCCCTGGTCGAGGCAGTGGTCGCGCTGCGCCTCCTTGAGCGCGACGGCGAGCCCGGTGTGTCGATGCTCCCGGCGCACGGCGAGCATGTGGGAGTGGTGCCGGAAGTGATAGTCGAAGATCCCCACGAAGCCGAACACGAAGCCCGCCGCGCGCTCGTCGCCGTCGACGTAGCCGAGCGCGACGTAGCCGCCGTTGTGCGCGACCGCGAGGAGCAGCTGGGGCGGGACGACGACGTCGCCGCTCCACGTCTCCTCCTGGATCGGCACCGTCGCGGCGCACGCGGCGATGTCGTGGGCCACCTCGATGCGGTAGGCCATCGCGGCGGAGTTTGAGGCTTTGTCGCGCGACGGGCTTCGACTACCATGCCGCGCGACATGGCCCCCTCGAACGTGGAGTTCCTTCGCCGCGTCCGTCTGTTCCAGGAGCTCGACGACCACACGCTCAACGAGATCGGCAATGCCGCCGTCGAGCAGCGGTGGGAGCCGGGCCAGGAGATCGTGCGTCAGGGCGACACCGGGGTCGGCATGTTCATCGTCCGCAGCGGCAAGGTCGAGATCTGCCAGGAGCACGCCGGGAGATCGGAGAAGCTGCGCGAGCTCGGTCCCGGCGACGTCTTCGGGGAGATGGCCCTGCTCGACGAGTTCCAGCGATCCGCGACCGTGCGCGCCGTCGAGCCGACGACGTGCCTCGGCATCACCCGCTGGCACTTCCGCGGCATCCTCGAGAGCCACCCGCAGATCGCGCTGAAGCTCCTGCCCGTGCTCACCAAGCGTCTTCGCGCCGCCGAAGCGCACTCGCACGAGGCCGTCGACACCGACTGAGTCACCGCGGATCGAGGCGCTCGTTCCGGCGTAGCGGCTAGGCTTCGCGCCGATGGGCGGGATCGTCGAGTGCGTCCCGAACGTGAGCGAGGGACGGCGCGCCGACGCGATCGACCGCATGGCGGACGCGATCCGCTCCGTCGAGGGCATCCGACTCCTCGATCGCACGAGCGATGCCGACCACAACCGCTCGGTCTTCACCTTCGCCGGAGCGCCGGACGTCGTCGAGGCCGCGGCGCACGCGCTCGTCGATGCCGCGCTACGCGAGGTCGACCTGCGGACGCACACCGGCGAGCATCCCCGGATCGGCGCGGTCGACGTCGTCCCGTTCGTCCCGCTCGCGGGAACGACGATGGACGAGTGCGTCGCGATCGCTCGGCGCTTCGGTCGCGCCGTCGCCGATCGCCACTCGCTCCCGGTGTACTTCTACGCCAGGGCCGCGACCCGCCCGGAGCGCGTGCGGCTGCCGGACATCCGGAAGCCGCAGTTCGAAGGGCTCGCGGCGGTCATCGCGACGACGCACGTTCCCGACGCGGGTCCGGCGGCCGTCCATCCGACGGCGGGCGCGATGGTCACCGGCGCGCGGCCGCCGCTCATCGCCTTCAACATCGAGCTCGCGACGAGCGACGTGAAGGTCGCGAAGAGCATCGCCAGGGCCATCCGCGAGTCCTCGGGCGGTCTGCCGGCGATCCAGGCGCTCGGCTTCGAGCTGAGCGATCCGCCGCGCGCGCAGGTCTCGATGAACCTCCTCGACACCTCGGTGACGTCGCTCGCGACCGCCTGGCGCGAGGTGGAGCGGCGGGCGCGCGCCGTCGGCGTCGACGTCCTGCGCGGCGAGCTCATCGGCCTCATGCCGCTCGACGCGGCGCTGGGGGTGACCGCGGACGCGCTCCGGCTCGACGGCCTCACCCGAGACCGGATCATCGAAGCGCACTTCATTGAATAGGGAAGCCGACCTCGTCCTCCATCGCGCCCGCCTGCTGACGGTCGCGCCTCTCGGCGACGAGCGTCCGCGGTCGGGCCCGGCGGCGGGCGACGTCGGGGCGATCGCCGACGGCTGGGTCGCGGCGCGCGACGGGGCCATCGTCGCGACCGGGCACGGGCTGGCGTGGCAGCGCCTCGAGCTCGTGCCCCGCTCGACGGTCGAGGACGTGGCCGGGCGCGTCGTCATGCCCGGCCTCGTCGACCCGCACACGCATCTCTGCTACGCCGGCGAACGCTGGGACGAATTCACCGCGCGTCGCAGCGGATCGGACTACCTCGCGATCCTCGAGCGCGGCGGCGGGATCCACGCGACCGTGCGCGCGACGCGTGAGGCGACGGACGACGACCTCGTCGCGGCCATCTCGGAGCGGATCGCCCGCGCCGCCGCGTCGGGGACGACGACGATCGAGGTGAAGAGCGGGTACGGTCTCGAGCCGGAGGAGGAGCTCCGGCACCTCCGGCTCATCGCGCGCGCCCGGGCGAGCGCGGCCATCGACGTCTCGCCGACCTACCTCGCCGCCCACGCGCTGCCGCCGCGCGCGAACGGCGACCGACGCGCGTTCCTGCGCTCCGCCCAGGCGG
This sequence comes from Chloroflexota bacterium, assembly GCA_028876375.1. Lineage (GTDB taxonomy): Bacteria > Chloroflexota > Limnocylindria > P2-11E > P2-11E > JACPOT01. The sequence continues at coordinate 11,985 of JAGWSB010000051.1, forward strand.
CGCTCGCGACGGTCGCGGCGGAGCACCTCGCGGAGGCCGTCGACGCGTTCGTCGAGAAGGGCGTCTTCGAGACCGAGGAGGTCGCGCCGCTCATGCACGAGGCAGCGTCGGTCGGTCTCGCCCGCACGCTGCACGCGGATCAGCTCAACGACACCGGCGGCGCGGCGTTCGCCGCGCGCGTCGAGGCGCGCTCCGCCGACCACGTCTCGCGCGCGTCGGCCGAGGGCTTGCGCGCGCTCGAGCACGCGGGCATCGTCGCCGTCCTCCTGCCCGGGAGCGCGCTCTTCGTCGGGTATCCGCCCCCGGACGCCCGGCGTTTCGTCGCGCACCGCGTCCCGGTCGCCATCGGTACCGACCACAATCCCGGCACCTCGCCGCTCGAAGGGATGCCGACCGCCATCGGGCTGGCGGTGACCATGTGTGGCCTGACGCCGCACGAGGCGATCGTCGCCGCGACGATCAACGCCGCGCACGCGCTCGGGCGGGGAGCGCGCACGGGGGCGATCGTCGAGGGGCGCCGCGCGGACCTCGTCGTGCTCGATACGGACGACGAGCGCGAGCTCGCGTACCGCCTCGGGGCGCCGCTGGTGCGCGCCGTCTTCGCGAACGGCCGCGCCGTCTCGCCCGCGTCGTAGCCGGCCACGCCGACGCCTCGGTCCAGCGCCTGCCTCTCGCACAGCCGGACGACGTTTACTTGCCTTTGACTAGCCTCGATACCCTCCTGCGACCGGGCTCGCCGACGCCGACGCGTTCCATGTGAGGTGGCGTAACCAGGGCGGAACAGAGGGAGACCTATGCGGGTGCTTCTCGTCGACGACAACCCGATGAACGTCGAGCTGTTCGTCGACAGCCTCGCGGCCGACGGCCACGAGGTCGCGGTCGAGCGGGACGGCCTCGCGGGCCGCGAGCGCGGCCTGCGGGAGCCCTTCGACGTCCTCATCCTCGACATCCAGCTTCCGGGGCTCGACGGCTACGCGATCTGCCGCGACCTCCGCGCCGCGGGCGTGAACGCGCCGATCCTCGCGCTCAGCTCGGCCGCGATGAGCGATCAGATCAGCAAGGGCGTCGCCGCGGGCTTCGACGTCTACCTCACCAAGCCCATCTCGCCCTCGGCGCTGCGAGACGCGGTGCGCACGGCGGGGCGGCCGGCGTGAGCGCGGCACCGCTCTTCCCGGCGCACGTGCCGACCGTGCTCGTCGTCGACGACGTCGAGGCCAATCGCGAGCTCCTCGACGCGCGGCTCCACGACCTCGGCTACGACGTCCGCCAGGCCCGCGACGGGATCGAAGCGCTCGAGGCGTTCGAGGACGCGGAACCCGACCTCGTTCTGCTCGACGTCGACATGCCGCGGCTCGACGGCATCACCGTCTGCCGCCGCATCAAGGCGCATCCGCTCCGCCGCCTCGTCCCGGTCGTCCTCCTCACCGCCCACCAGGATCGCGATACGCGGCTGCGCGGCCTCGCCGCGGGAGCCGACGACTTCCTCAGCAAGCCGTTCGATCCGGCGGAGCTGCGGGTGAGGACCGAAGTGCTGCTCCGCGACCGCGAGCTCAACAAGCAGCTGGACGCCGCGGAGGGGATCGTCATGGCGCTCGCGCGCGTCGTGGAGGCGCGCGACCGGTACACGGTGCATCACGCCGAGCGCGTCGGCCTCTACGCGCGGGAGATCGGTCGCGTCCACGGAGTGCTGACCGCGGATCTCGACGTCCTTTACAAGGGCGGCGTCATGCACGACCTCGGGAAGGCGGTCATTCCCGCGGATATCCTGCTCAAGCGCGGAGCGCTGTCCGACGTCGAGCGCGCGCTGATGGAGTGTCATCCGACGGAAGCGCTGCGCATCATCGAGCCGCTGCGCAGCATGGCCCGCTTCGCGCCGATCATCCGCCACCATCACGAGCGCGTCGACGGGACGGGATATCCCGATCATCTCCCGGGCGACGAGATCCCCCTCGCCGCCCGCATCGTGGGCATCGCTGACGGGTGGGACGCGATGACGTCCGATCGTCCGTACCGATCGGCGCTCGAGATGGACGAAGCGCTGCACCGGCTTCGGGCGGGCTCCGGCAGCCAATGGGACGCGCAGCTCGTCGACACCTTCATCGCGCTGCTCGACGGCGGCCTGGCGCAGCGCGTCCAGGGCGAGCAGCTCCACGTGACGGAGCGGATGCTCGCGTGAGCGCGGACGACCTCGTCCGCGTCGTCAGCGACGTCCTCTTCGCCGTCGTCTTCCTCGGCGCGGTCCGGCTGGCGGTACGCGATCGGCGGCGGGCGACGACGGACGCGGCGCTCATGTTCGGCAGCCTCGCCGCCGTCATCCTCGAGGGAGAGATCGCCAAGGCGCTCGGCGTCGTCCCGCCGACGCTCGTCGCCGACCTCGTCATCGTCGCCCTGCTCGCGGTGCCCTATCTGTTCCTGCGTCTCGTCCAAGACCTCTCCCGCGTCCCGACGTCCGTGATGCGCCTGGCGCTCGCGGGCCTCGTGCTGAGCGCCGCGGCCTTCATCGCCGTTCCCACGCCCTACCCGCCGATCCTCGTGCTCCTCATCGTCCTGTACTTCGGGTGCGCGGAGGTCTACGGCGCCGTCGTCCTCGTGCGCGAGTCTCTCCGCTCCCAGGGCGTGGCGCGACGCCGCGTGCAGGCGGCGGCGCTCGGCTCGCTCGTGCTCGGCTTGGCGCTCCTCGTCGCCGGCCTCGCCCAGTTCGTGCCGCTCGTCGCCCCGCTCGTCGGCAGCCTGACGCGTTTCCTCGTCCTCGTCTCGGCGTCGGCCTACCTCGTCGGCATCGTGACGCCGCGCTTCCTCAAGCGTGCCTGGCAGGAGCCGCAGCTCCGTGCGCTCCTCGCATCGGTCGCGACGACGTCCCCGCAGGACGGCACGGACCGGATCGCGCGCGTGCTCGAGGCGCGCGTCACGGAGATGTTCGGCGCGCAGCGGGCGACCATCGCGCTCGGCCCGACGATCGCGGCCGCCGCGGATGACGACGAGACGGCGGTGCTCCGCGAGGCGCTCGCCGCGGAGCGGCCGGTCTTTCGCCACGTCGGGCGGCGGCGGCGTGCGCTCATCGCCGCTCCGCTCGTCGTCGGCGACCGGCACATCGGCGCCCTGTCGGTCAGCCTTCGCCATGCCTCCCTGTCGACGGACGACGACGTCGAGCTCCTGGAGCTCCTCGCGCACCACGCCGCGCTCGTGCTCGACGCCGCCCGGCTGTACCCCGAGCTCGAGCGCGCCAATGAGCAGCTGCGCCTCTCCCTCGAACTCGAGCGGTCCGCCCGGCTGCAGCTCGAGGACGCGACGCGGGCGAAGAGCGAGTTCCTGGCGAACATGAGCCACGAGCTCCGCACTCCGCTCAACGCCATCCTCGGCTTCTCGGACCTCCTCCTCGAGCAGCTGCCGGCGCTGACCCCCGCGCAGCAGCGCTACTTCAAGAACATCAAGGACGCCGGGAACCACCTGCTGCGCCTGATCAACGAGGTGCTCGACCTCTCGAAGGTCGAGGCCGGGCGCATCGAGCTGCGTCCGGAGCCCATCCGCGTCAACACCCTGCTCGAGCCCGTGCTCGCATCGACGGAGGAGGCCGCTGCGGCGGCGTCGCTCTCGTTCCGTTCTCAGTTCGCCCCTGACGCCGTCGTACGCGTCGACCCCGGGCGCGTGCGGCAGATCCTCTACAACCTGCTGTCGAACGCGGTGAAGTTCACGCCGAAGAATGGGGCGGTCGGCCTCACCGTTTCGCTCGAGGGACGCGATCTGCGCATCGAGGTGAGCGACTCCGGGATCGGGATACCCGAGGACAAGCGCTCTCGCGTCTTCGGCACCTTCGAGCGTCTCCATGAGGGCAGGAGCGACGCTTCCGGCACCGGGCTCGGCCTGGCCCTCACGAAGCGGCTCGTCGAGCTGCACGGCGGCACGATCCGCTTCGAGAGCGAGGAGGGACGAGGCACGACCTTCGTCGCGCGCATCCCGGAGGCGGCCTACGCGCCGGTGTCGGGGCCCCGGCTGCTCATCGTCGAGGACGACCAGCGCGACGCCGAGCTCCTCGCCGCGCTCGCCGCCGGCGTCGGCGCGGCGACCGAGATCGTGAATACCGTCGCCGCCGCGCGCGATGCGATCCGCCGCGACGCGCCGCTCGCCGTCCTGCTCGACCTTCGCTTGCCGGACGACCGCGGAGAGCACCTCCTCGCGGAGCTCAAGTCCGACGCCGCGACGCGCGCGCTCCCCGTCCTCGTCGTGTCGGTGGAGGACGACGAGGGCCGGTCGCGGCCTCTCGGCGCGGACGACCACCTCACCAAGCCGATCGAGGCCGAGCGCGTCAGCGCCTGGATCCGCAAGACCGTCGGCGCGCAGGCGCGGGCCGTCCGCGCCGTCGCATGACCGTCTAGCGCTAGCATGCCTCCGCGGCGTGCACGCCAAAGGAGGTATCGCGACCGCAGTGAGCGACCGGATCGCCATCTACCCCGGCACCTTCGACCCGCCGACGAACGGCCACCTCGACATCGTCGAGCGGGCCGCGAAGCTCTTCGACCGCGTCGTCGTCGCGGTGGGCACGAACCTGGCGAAGAAGACCTTCTTCAGCGACGAGGACCGCATCGCGCTGATGCGCGAGGCGTGCGCGCGCTTCCCGAACGTCGAGATCACCGGCTTCGACACGCTGACCGTGGAGTTCGCGCGCTCGGTCGGCGCGCGCTTCGTCATCCGCGGCATCCGCGCGCTCTCGGACTTCGAGTTCGAGTTCGAGATGGCGAACATGAACCGCAAGCTCGCTCCGGAGGTCGAGATGGTCTTCCTCATGACCTCGCCGGAGTACCTCTTCCTGTCGGCGTCGCGCGTCAAGGAGCTCGCGGCCTTCGGCGCGAAGGTCGACGCGATGGTGCCGCCCAACGTCGCGAAGCGGCTCGCGGCGCACGGGAACGCGCACTCGTTGCGCACCGGCGCCACGGAGCCGTCGGACTAGCGACCACGTGGGCATCCTCCTGGCCGTCGACGTCGGGAACACGAACGTCGTGATCGGCGCGTACCGCGGAGCGCAGCTGGTGCGCACATGGCGCGCCGCGACTCAGGTCGACCGCACCGAGGACGAGCTCGCGGTGATGATCGACGGACTGCTCGCGCGCGAGGAGCTCGGGCTCGACGACATCGACGCGATGGTCGTCGGGAGCGTCGTCCCGCCGATCACCCTCGCGCTCACGCGCCTCTCCGACCGCCAGCTCGAGGGCAGGGCCCTCGTCATCGGGCCCGGGGTGAAGACGGGCGTGCGCCTCCGCGTGGACAACCCCTCCGAGGTCGGAGCGGACCGCATCGCGAACACGCTCGCCGCGCACCGCCGGTATCCGGGCGGGCCGGTCATCGTCGTCGACTTCGGGACGTCGACGAACTTCGACGTCGTGAGCGCCGAGGGGGACTTCCTCGGCGGATCGTTCGCGCCGGGCGTCGAGGTCTCCGCGGAGTCGCTCTTCGGCCGGGCCTCGCGGCTCTTCCGCGTGCAGCTCACGCCGCCGAAGGAGGCGATCGGCAAGAACACCGCCGACTGCCTGCGCTCGGGCATCGTCTTCGGGTACGTCGGCCTCGTCGAGGGGCTCCTCGCCCGGATCCTCGCCGAGCTCGGCGGATCGCCGCGCGTCATCGCGACGGGCGGGCTGGCGACGACGATCGCGCCGCTCACGCGGACGATCGAGCGCGTCGACGAGGACCTCACGCTCGAGGGCCTCCGGCTCCTGTGGGAGCTGAACAACGCATGACCGACCTCGGGATCCTCAAGGGCAAGCTCGTCGTGCTCGGCGTCTCGGGCTCGATCGCCGCGTACAAGGCCGTCGAGCTCGCGCGGCGGCTCACGCAGAGCGGCGCCGCGGTGCAGGTGATCATGACGCGCTCGGCGACCGAGTTCGTGCAGCCGCTCACCTTCCAGGCGCTCACGTACCGGCCGGTCGAGATCGAGATGTTCTCGGGGATCGACGACCGCGCCGCGGGACACGTCTCGATGGGCCTGAGCGCCGACTGCATCGTCATCGCGCCCGCGACGGCGCACGTCGTCGCCCGGCTCGCGCACGGCTTCGCCGACGACCTCCTCGCGACGACGGTCCTCGCGTCGAGCGCGCCGGTCATCGTCGCGCCCGCGATGGAGACGCACATGTGGCAGAACGCGGCGACGCGCGCGAACGTCGCCGCGCTGCGCGAGCGCGGCGTGCGCGTCGTCGAGCCCGAGTCGGGCGAGCTCGCGTCGGGGCTGACGGGGCAGGGCCGCCTCGCGGCGGTCGAGCGCATCGAGGCCGAGATCGCGGATGCGCTGCGCGCGCGCTCGCGGCGCCTGGCGGGGCGGCGGATCGTCGTGACCGCCGGCCCGACGCTCGAGCCGATCGACCCCGTGCGCGTCATCACGAACCGCTCGAGCGGCAAGATGGGGTACGCCGTGGCGGGCGCCGCGCGCGACGCCGGCGCCGAGGTCACGCTCGTCACCGGACCGACCGCGCTCGACGCGCCGTACGGCGTGCGCCTCGTGCCCATCGAGACCGTCGCCGAGCTGCGCGACGCGGTCCTCGCGTGCCTTCCCGACGCCGACGCCGTCGTCATGGCCGCGGCGATCGCCGACTACGGCGCCGCCGAGGCCAGCCCCGCGAAGCTGAAGAAGAAGGACCTCGGCGACGAGATGACGCTGCGCCTCGTGCGCACGCCCGACGTCCTCTCCGCGGTCGTCGCGTCGCGCGGATCGCGGACCGTCGTCGTCGGGTTCAAGGCCGAGACCGGCGATCCCGTCGCCGAGGCCGGCCGGATGCTGAAGGAGAAGGGGCTCGACCTCGTCGTCGCCAACGACGTGAGCGCCGACGTCTTCGGATCGGAGACCGACGAGGTGACCTTCGTGAGCGCCGACGGCGTCGAGAGGCTCGAGCGCCTGCCGAAGAGCGAGGTCGCGCGCCGCCTCATCGAGAAGGTCGCGGAGAGGATCGGCCAGCCCCGCTCGTGACCGTCGAGTGGGTCACCTTCGACTGCTACGGGACCCTCATCGACTGGGAGGGCGGCGTGGCCGACGCGCTCCTACCGCTCCTGCCTCCGGGCACCGACCGCGTCGCGCTCGCCGTCCGCTACATAGAGGTGGAGGCGGAGGTCGAGAAGGGGCGGCACCTCCCGTACCGCGAGGTGCTCGACCTCGCGAGCCGGAGGCTGCTCGAGGAGCGGGGGCGGCCGCTGCCGCCCGGTCGGCCCTCGCCGCTGCCGGCGTCGCTGCCGGCGTGGCGGCCGTTCCCCGAGGTCCCCGCCGCGCTCGCCGAGCTGCGGCGTCGCGGCTACCGCTACGCGATCCTCTCGAACGTCGACAACGACCTCCTCGCCGCGTCGATCCGCGCGATGGGCATCGAGCCGGACCTCACGGTGACCGCGGAGGACGCCCGCAGCTACAAGCCCGCGCCCGGGCACTGGCGGCGCTTCGAGGAGCGCACCGGCGCCGGGACGGCGAACACCGTCCACGTCGCGGCGAGCCT
>JAGWSB010000052.1 GCA_028876375.1 Chloroflexota bacterium
GCAGCTCGTCGATGAAGAGGACGATCTGTCCTTCCGAGGCCGTGATCTCCTTGAGGACGGCCTTGAGGCGCTCCTCGAACTCGCCGCGGTACTTCGACCCCGCGAGGAGCGAGGCGATGTCGAGCGCGAAGATGCGCCGGTTCTTCAGGCCCTCGGGGACGTCGCCGCGCACGATGCGCTGCGCGAGGCCCTCGACGATCGCCGTCTTGCCGACGCCCGGGTCGCCGATGAGGACCGGGTTGTTCTTCGTGCGGCGGGAGAGCACCTGGATGACGCGCCGGATCTCCTCGTCGCGCCCGATGACCGGGTCGAGCTTGTTCTTGCGCGCGAGGTCCGTCAGGTCGCGGCCGTAGCGCTCGAGCGCCTGGTATTTCCCCTCGGGGTTCGGATCGGTCACGCGCTGGTTGCCGCGGACGTCGCGCAGCGCTTCGAGGACGCGGTCGCGTGTCATCCCCGCGCGCTTGAGCTGCTGTCCGGTAAAGCCGGTGTCCTCGATCATCGCGAGCAGGAGGTGCTCGGTCGAGACGTACTCGTCGGTGAGCCCTTCCATCTCGCGCTGCGCCGCCTGGAGGACGCGGCCGAGGCGCGCGGAGGCGCCGATCTGGACGCCCGCTCCCGCCACGTGCGGCCGCTTCGCGAGGTCCGCCTCGACCGCGGCCAGGAGCTGCTGCGGGTTCCCGCCCAGGGCGCGGACGATGGCCGGCACCGTCCCGCCCTCCTGCGCGAGGAGCGCGGCGGCGAGGTGCTCGACGTCGATCTCGCCGTGGCCGTTCTCGGCCGCGCGAGCGCGCGCGTTGACGATCGCTTCTTGCGTCTTCTCGGTGAGCTTGTTCGGATCGATCACAGCAGATGGCTCCTCACGTTCTCGTCGGCTCTCTTCGCCGCGAGCTTCTGGATGGAGTCGCGCTCCTCGCTCGAGAGCTTCTGCGGGAGCACGACCTTGACGGTCACGTACATGTCGCCGTGGCCACCGCCCGGCCGCGGCATGCCCTGCGCGGCGAGCCGGATGGTCCGGCCGTTCTGCGTCTCGGGCGGGATCTTCAAGCTGACGCGGCCCTTGAGGGTCGGGACGGTGACATCCGCGCCGAGCAGCGCCTCGTGGAGCGCGACGGGGAGGTCGACGTGGATGTCGTCGCCCTCGCGGCGGAAGAACGGGTGCGGGTGGACGCGGACGCGGAGGTACAGGTCGCCCGCCGCGCCGCCGCCGCCGGGTCCGCCCTGGCCGGCGAGACGGATGCGCTGACCGTCCCGCACGCCCGCGGGGATCTTCACGTCGAGGCGCTTGGCCTTCCCGTCCTCGCGGCGGATCTCGACGGCGCGCTCGGTGCCGCGGTACGCCTCCGGCAGCGTGACGTCGACCTCGCTCTCGAGGTCCTCGCCCGGCGGCGCGTAGCCGCGCGCGCGCCCGTTCGCGCGGCCGCGCACGCGTCCCATCACGTCCTGGCCGGACGTCCCGCCGAACCCGGCGCCGCCGAGGTCGCCGAAGACGGTGCGGAAGAAGTCCGAGAACTGCGAGAAGTCCTGGCCTCCGGCGCCGGGCGTTCCGGTGAACACCCACTGGAACCCGCCCTGCCCGGGAGCGCCGCCCGCCCCGGGGCGCGCGTAGCGCTCCCAGTCCGGTCCGAGCTGGTCGTAGCGCGCGCGCTTGTCGGGGTCGAGGAGGACCTCCTGGGCCTCGTTGATCTCCTTGAAGCGGCGCTCGGCCTCCGGCCCCTTGTTCAGGTCGGGGTGGTACTGACGCGCGAGCCGGCGATACGCCTTCTTGATCTCCTCGGGCTTCGCGTTCTTCTGTACCCCGAGGATCTTGTAGTAGTCCTTGAATTCGACCGGCATGCGAGCGTGCGCGGGGGGCTACGCCCCCCGCGATCCCCCCTTCATGAGCTCAACTAAGCCGGCGGCGGGGCGGCGGGCCGCCCCATGTCGCGCGGACCGAACGCCGCCGGGGTGACGCGCGGGCCCCCCAGGAGGGCCAGCGCGAGCACCTCGTCGATGGTGCCGACGGTCTTGACGTCGACCGTGTCGAGGACCTCCTTCGGGATGTCGACGAGGTCCTTTTTGTTCTTCTCGGGGAGGATGAAGGTCTTGATGCCCGCGCGGTGCGCCGCGAGGAGCTTCTCCTTCACGCCGCCGATCGGCAGCACCTTCCCGCGAAGCGTGATCTCGCCCGTCATCGCGACGTCGCGGCGGACCGGACGTCCGGTGAGCGCGCTCACGATCGTCGTCGCCATGGTCACGCCCGCCGACGGGCCGTCCTTGGGGATCGCGCCCGCGGGGACGTGGATGTGCATGGCGTGGTCGCGGAAGAAGTCCTTGGGCACGCCCAGCTCGCGCTGGTGCGCGCGGACCCACGACATCGCCGCGCGGGCCGACTCCTCCATGACCTTGCCGATCTGGCCGGTCAGCTGGAAGTCGCGGCCTTCGCCGAAGGTCCCGTCGACCGTCGTCGCCTCCACGGTGAGCACGTCGCCGCCGAACTCGGACACCGAGACGCCGGTCGCGGCGCCCACCATGTCCTCCTTCTCGGCGAGGCCGTACTCGAACCGCTCGGGTCCGAGGTACGTCGAGATGTCCGCGGCATCGACCGTGACCTCCTCGACCTCCCCGCCGGCGACCTTGCGCGCGACCTTGCGGCAGATGGAGCCGATCTCACGCTCGAGGTTCCGAACGCCGGCCTCGCGCGTGTACTCGCGGATGATCTTGCGCAGCGCGTCCTCGGTGACGTCGAGCTTCTTGCCGTTCGTCGGGACCGTCGCCGGGCCGGGAACGCTGGCCTCGCCGGTCGCCTCAGGCGCCGCCGCCTCGGGCACGGTGTCGGGATCCGGCGCGGTCTCCGTCGCCGCCTCGATCGTCGGCTCCTCGACCGGCTGGGCGTCGCCGAGCAGGCCGTGCTGCTTCAGCTGCCGCGGCAGGAGGTAACCCAGCGCGATGTGCATCTTCTCGTCCTCCGTGTAGCCGGGGAGACGGATGACCTCCATCCGGTCGCGCAGAGGCGGGATGATCGTGTCCTCGACGTTCGCCGTCGTGATGAAGATGACCTTCGAGAGGTCGTACGGCACCTCGAGGTAGTGGTCCTGGAACGTGTTGTTCTGCTCGGGGTCGAGGACCTCGAGGAGCGCCGAGCTCGGGTCGCCGCGGAAGTCCGCGCCGACCTTGTCGATCTCGTCGAGCATGAACACCGGGTTCACCTGCGCGGCGACCTTCATGTTCTGGATGATCCGGCCGGGCAGCGCGCCCACGTAGGTGCGCCGGTGTCCGCGGATCTCCGCCTCGTCGCGGATGCCGCCGAGCGACATGCGGATGAACTTGCGGCCCATCGCCCGCGCGATGCTCTTGCCCAGGCTCGTCTTGCCCACGCCGGGCGGGCCGACGAAGCAGAGGATGGGCGCGCGCACGTCCTGCGTGAGCTTGCGGACGGCCATGTACTCGATGATCCGGTCCTTGACCTTGCCGAGGCCGTAGTGGTCCTCGTCGAGGATCTTGCCGGCGGCGGCGATGTCCCAGTCGTCGGGGGCCGCGGCCTTCCAGGGCAGGGAGATGAGCCAGTCCACGTACGTGCGGATGACCCCCGTCTCGGGCGAGGCCTGCGGGATCTTCTCGAGCCGCGAGACCTCCTTGAGGGCCTTGTCCTTGACCGGCTCGGGCATGCCGGCGGCCTCGATCTTCTCGCGCAGCTCCTTGAGCTCCGCGCTGCCCTCGTCCTCCCCGAGCTCCTTCTGGATCGTCTTCATCTGCTCGCGGAGGATGTATTCGCGCTGGGTCTTGTCGATGGTGGACTGCACCTCGCTCTGGATCTTCGCCTTGAGCTCGAGGATCTCGTTCTGCTTGGCGAGGAACACCGAGAGGAAGCGCAGACGCTCGACGACGTGCCGCGTCTCGAGCAGGTGCTGACGCTGCTCGAGGTTGAGGTCGGGGGTCGTCGCGATGAGGTCGGCGAAGTGGCTCGCGTCCTCGAGCCCCTTGGCGGTCATGGCCACCTCGGGCAGGACGGAGCCGCCGTTGTCGACGTACTGCTGGAACAGGGTCCGGAGGCTGCGCATGAGCGCCTCGCGCTCGACGGCCTCCCCCAGGTCGTCGGGGATGACCTCGAAGAGCGCGCGGAAGTACTTCGGCTCGTCCGCCCAGCCGGTGATGCGGACGCGGTCGAGACCCTGGACGATGATCTGCGCGCTCCCGTCGGGGATGCGCAGCAGACGGACGATCTCCGCGACGGTGCCGACGTGATAGATCTGGTCGGACTTCACGTCGTCGACCTCGGCATCCTTCTGCGCCGCCAGGATCACGTAGTGCTTCTCGGCCGCCATGGCGGCGTTGATGGCGTTGACGCTCTTCTCGCGTCCGACGCCGAGGGGCGTGACGATCTTCGGGAAGATCACCGCCTCGCGGAGCGGCACGAGCGGCAGCTCGGCCGGATATGTCCTGTCCAGGGTCTCATCGGTCATCTCAGTAGTCCTCTCTGCGTCCTCTGTGTCCTGTGTGTCCTGCTTCGTCCTCAGTCCGCGCCCGTCGCGCTCTCGTCCTCGTCGTCCAGCGATGCCGCGATCTCCGCGAGCAGATCGGCGGCTTCGCGGAGCTGGAGGAGGAGCTTGACCCCCGCAAGGTTCACGCCCCGCACCTGGGTCAGGTAGCGGATGACGCGCACCCTCCGAAGGTCGTCGTCGCTGTAGAGCCGGATGTTCGTCTCCGTGCGCACGGGGTCCACGAGGCCCTCGTCCTCGTAGATCCGCAGCGTCCGCGGATGGCATCCGGCCAGGCTCGCGGCGATGGAGATGACGTAGACGGGCCTGTCCGCGCGTGCCACTAGGCTTGTATATGGCCTATCAATGGCATTGTCAAGGTCATTGACAACGACCCCGAAGGAGATCTGGCTACCCGTACAGCCGGCTGCGGACCTCCGCCTCGATCGCCGTCGGCGCGAAGACGATGACGCGGTCGCCCACCTGGAGCACGGCGTCGCCGGTCCCGGAGAGGAGCTGGCCGCCGCGGACGATCCCGCCGATGAGCGAGCCCGCGGGCAGCCCCACGGAGCGGACGGCCTTCCCCACCGAGGGCGTCCCGGGGGCGATCTCGGCCTCGATGATCTCGAGGTGCGACCCGGTGAGCGGCATGAGCGGGAGGAAGCCGCCGGTCGGCAGCTCCTGCTCGATGATGTTCATCAGCACGCGCGTCGACGACACCGTCTCGTCGATGCCGAGCGCCTTGAAGAGGATCTCGTTCTTCGGATCCGTCACCCGCGCGATGACGCGGCCGTGGGGTCCGCAGTTGTGCCGGGCGAGCTGGCAGATGACGAGGTTCTTCGCGTCCTCGCCGGTGACCGCGATGACCGCGTCCGCGCGCTGGCACCCCGCCTCGAGCTGGTAGCGGCCCTCGTCCGCCGGAGCGTTGAGGACGACGGATCCGAGCTGCTCCTCGATCCACTGCGCGCGGTGGCGGTCCTGCTCGATGACCATGACCTCGTGACCGGCCTCGATGAGCCCCTTCGCGAGGTGGAAGCCGATGTCGCCGCCTCCGGCGACGATGACGTACATCGCTAGCGCTCTCCCGCGGCCGCCGCGGGCGGCGCCGCGTCGCGCGCCTCCTCGCCGGCGAGCTTCCGCTCGAGCGCGAGCGTCTGCCGGAGGAGCACCTCCCCGACCTCCGGATCCTGCTCGAGCATCGCTTTGAGCAGGAGGGCCAGGATCGACGTCCGCGAGAACGTCGCGAGGCCCTTGGCGCGGTAGATCTCGGCGCGGATCGGATCGTTGCATTTGGCGAAGGCGCGCTTCACGCCGAAGATCTCCTTGGCCACCTGCGCGGCCATGAGATTGCGGTTGTCGCCATCGGTGAGCGCGAGGAACGCGTCGACCTTGTCGATCCCCACCTGACGGAGGACGTCGAGGTCGATGCCGTTGCCGAGGAACGTCGTAACGTTGGATCCCGCGGGGAGATGCGCGAACGACGCGCGGTCGCGGTCGACGATCGTGACCTGGTGGCCGGCGTCGTCCAGCAGGCCCGCCAGGGTCGCGCCCACACGTCCGGAGCCGACGATGAGGATGTTCACTGCGAAGCCTCCTGACGATAGGCGAGCACCGCGCAGTGCGCTCCCAGGTAGACCTCTTCCACCGTGCGGCTCACGTAAGTCCGTCCCAGGCGGCGCCGATAGGGCATCCCGAGCAGGATGAGGTCGCAGGCGCGCTCGTGCGCCGTGTCGATGATCGCGGCCGCGGCCTCGCGGGCCTGAAGGAGCTCGGTCTCGAGCTCGCCGCCCGCCTGCGCCGCGATCCGTGCGGCGCCGGCGAGAAGCCCCTCGCCGTGGTCGAGCTCCGCGTCGAGGATGGCGTCGAGGGGAAGGTTCCAGCGCACCTCGATGACGTGGACGCCGAGGAGCTGCGCCTTCGCGGCCTTCCCGATGCTGACGGCGAGGCGCACGACGTCCGGGTCGACCGCCGACCCGGCCAGGGGAACGAGGATCCTCTTGTATGCCATCGGCGTCGGCGGAGTGTAGGCGCGGTCAGGCCTCGCGGCCCAGCGGCTCCTCCTGATGTCCGACGGATGCGAAGTGGTAGGGCACGTCGATGACGATCGTGTTCGGCCGGAAGAGGAGGGCCCACCGCAGCCGGAACGCCGTCTGGCTGTGGAGGATGAGCTCCCACCAGTGCCGCGGTATGAACTCCGCGAGCACGACGGTGATCGGACGAGGGTCGCGCTCGTCGATGCGGTCGATGTACTTGAGGAGTGGCTGGATGAGCGCACGGTAGGGCGACTCGATGACGTCGAGGGGGATCTCGCGCCCGTCCTTCAGGTGGCGGCCGCTCCAGCTGTCCCAGCGCGCGCGGAACGCCGCCGCCGACTCTTTGCTCGTCGCGACGTGCACCGCGCGCACGAGAGGCGAGACGGCGACCGCGAACGCGAGCGCGCGCAGGGACGACAGGTCGAGGCGCGCGATGGGGACGAGGACGATGGGCGTCGCCACCTGGAGCTGCGCGCGATCCGGATCCTCGATGACGAGCGCATCCGCCACCGAGCGGTAATGGGCATGGATCGAAAGGAGGAGCACGACGAGGAGGGGCAGCGTCACGATGACCATCCACGCGCCGTACTCGAACTTCGTGAAGGCGACGATGAGGAGCGTCGCGCCCGTGGCGAACGCGCCGATGGCGCTGATCGCGATGCGCCAATGCCAGCCGCGCTCGTGGCGCACCCACCACCGCCGCACGAGCCCCGACTGCGCGAGCGTGAACGCCATGAACACGCCGATCGTGTACAGCGGGATGAGGTTCGTGACGCTCCCGCCGAACGCCGCGAGCACCAGCCCGGCCGCGACGGCCAGGGCCACGATGCCGACGGAGAACGCCAGCCGCTCGCCGCGGAAGGAGAACTGCCGCGGCATGAAGCGGTCGTCGGCGAGCACCGAGGCGAGGCGCGGGAATCCCGTGAATCCGGTGTTGGCGGCGAGGATGAGGAGGAGCGAGGTCGAGACCTGGACCAGGTAGTAGTAGGGGCCTGTCCCGACGAAGGTGCGGGTGACGACGCTCATGATCGTCTCCTGCTCCTTCGCGTCGGGGAGCGCGTGGGTCTGCGCGGCGAGGAAGGTGAGGCCCAGGAGAACGACGCCGTAGACCGAGCCCATGAGGAGAACGGTGATGACCCCGTTCCGTGCCTCGGGCGGCCGCAGCGTCGGCGTCCCGTTCGCGACGGCCTCGGCGCCGGTGAGGGCGGCGCACCCGGACGCGAACGCGCGAAGGATGAGGAAGACCCCCAGCGCCTCGGTCCCGGTCGCGGGGAACGGGGCCGGCGGCACCGCCGTGGGCGGCATCGTCCCGCTGAAGATGTGGAAGGCGCCGAAGAGGATGAGCCCGAGCATCGCGAGGAGGTAGACGTAGGTCGGCCCGGCGAAGATGAGTCCCGCCTCGCGCACGCCGCGGAGGTTGCCGAGCATGATCAGCGCGATGAGCGCCACCCCGAAGAACACGCGGTGCTGGTACACGGGCTGGACGAAGCTGCCGATCGCGTCGACGCCGGCGGCCGTCGAGACGGCGACGGTGAGGACGTAGTCGATGAGCAGCGAGCCCGCGACGACGAGGCCGGGGAGCGTCCCGAGCTCGTGCTTGGCGACGGCGTAGCTGCCGCCTCCGCCGGGATACGTTCGGATGACCTGGGTCTGCGAGATGATGACTATGCCGAGGACGACGATGATCGCGATCCCGATCGGCATCGTGAGGAAGAGGGCGCCGGTCCCGGCGAGCGCGAGGACGCGCATGACCTCTTCGATCGAGTACGCGGAGGACGAGATGTTGTCCGTCGCGAGCACGCCGAGGCCGGTCGGGACGGAGAGGCGCTCCGAGAGCTCGAGCTCCGTGGAGATCGGGCGGCCGAAGAGGATGTGGCGGAGGACGTCGTACGCGCGACCGGCCGCCGAGGGCGAGCGCAATGCTTCGTCGGTCGCGACGTACGTCCCGCCGAGGCCGCGCCGGAACTCCTTCGGCCGGACGATGCGCACGTACCGGTTGCCGGGGAGAGCGCCGGGCCGCGTCGTCCGCTCCTCGAGGGAAGATGCCTCGCGCTCGCCGGAGCCGCGCCGATCCGCGCGGTCCATCCGATCGCCCTCGTCCGCCACTGCCGGGGTAGCGTAACGACCTATCCCGGAGCTTCGCTCGCCTCCCCGTAAGCCTCGTCGAGGTGGAAGGGCACGTCGCAGACGACCGTGTTCCTGCGGAAGAAGAGGCGGAACTTCAGCCGCAGCGCGGCCTGGTTGTGCAGGAAGTTCTCCCAGAAGTGACGGGGCACGAACTCGGGAAGGACGACGACGGTCGTGCGACCCGGCTCTTGCTCGTCGAGCGCGTCGAGGTACGCGAGAAGCGGCTGAATGAGGACGCGGAACGGCGACTCCACGACCGCGAGGGGGACGGGGCCGCCCCAGCGTTCCCAGCGCTGCTGCATGCGCTGGCCCTCTTCGTGCGTCTCGCTTACGTGGACCGCAAGCACGTCGGTGCCGATCGCCCGCGCCAACGCGAGGGCGCGCAGCGCCGAGCGGTCGAGTCGGTTGACCGGCACGACCACGCGTGGCCTGATCGTCGGAAGCGGGGGGTCGGGGCGCTCGAGCGTGAGAGCATCCCGCACGCGCCGGTAGTGGCTACCGATGCCCCACATGATCGCGATGAGGACCGGGATGAGGACGAGCACCATCCAGGCGCCGAAAGCGAACTTCGCGACGCCGACCACGACGGCGACGACCGCGGTCGCGATCGCGCCGAGGCCGTTGAACGACGCGCGCCACCACCAGCCGCGCTCCCACGCCCGCAGCTTCCACCAGTGGCGGACCATGCCCGACTGGCTGAGCGTGAACGCGACGAACACGCCGACGGTGTAGAGCGGGATGAGAGCGGTCACGCTGCCCTGGAACGCGACGATGAGCCCGGCGGCGAGGAGCGACAGCACGAAGATCCCGGTACTGAAGGCGAGCCGGTCACCGCGATACGTGAACTGGTGCGGCATGAAGCCGTCGCGGGCGAGGATGCTCGACAGGCGCGGGAAGTCGGCGAAGGCCGTGTTCGCGGCGAGCACGAGGATGAGCGCCGTCGAGATCTGGACGAAGTAGTGATAGGGAGTGCCGTCGCCCACCAGCGCCGCGGTGAGGATGCTCACGACGGTGTGCTCCTCGGTCGGATCGGGGACGATGCCGAGACGACCGGCGAGGAGGCTCATCCCGAGGAAGATCAGGCCGAACGAGGCCCCCATGAGGACGAGCACGACACGCGCGTTCTTCCACTCCGGGGGCCTGAACGCGGGGATGCCGTTCGAGACCGCCTCCACGCCGGTGAGCGCGACGCTGCCGGACGCGAAAGCGCGGAGGATGAGGAGGATCCCCAGCGCTTCGGCGCCGTGCGCGGCCCGCCACTCCGGCGGCGCGGAGTACGCCGGAAGCGTCCCGGTCGCCATGCGGAACAGTCCGAACGCCAGCATGCCGAAGATCGCGACGAGGTAGGCGTAGGTCGGCAGCGCGAAGATCGTCCCGCTCTCGCGGATGCCGCGCAGGTTCCCGATCATGAGCAGGAGAACGAACCCGATGCCGAGCGCGACGCGGTAGGGGTAGAGCTGGGGGAAGATCGACGTGAGCGCCTCGTCGCCCGCGGCGATGGAGACGGAGACCGTGAGGACGTAGTCCGTCATGAGCGCGCCTGCCGCCACGAGGCCGGCGAACGGACCGAGGTTGTCGCTCGCGACGATGTAGGATCCGCCGCCGTTCGGATATGCCCTCAGCGTCTGCTGATAGCTGGCCACGACGATCGCGAGCACGCCGCAGATGACGAGCGTGATGGGCATGGTGAGCGTGAGCGCGCCGACGCCCGCGAGGACCAGGACGCGCATGATCTCTTCCGTCGCGTACGCGGAGGACGAGATGTTGTCGGACGCGAAGACCGCGAGGCCCTTGATGACGCCGACGCGCTCGTGGATCTCGCGCTCGGAGGCGATCCGCGCGCCGAAGAGGAGGCGGCGCACGGTGTCCGCGACGCGCTCCGCGGGCGTGTCGGGCGCGAGCACCTCCTCGCTGGCGACCACGTAGCCCGGTCCGCGGCGGCGGAACTCGCGCGGTCGGACGATCCGGACGTAGCGGTCCCCGGGTCGGCCGCCGCGCTCGACGTGCCGCGTGAGGAGATCGGGAGCGGCCAACGGCTCCGAGGGCGCGCGCTCTTCGCTCAACGACCTCGTTCTAGAGGTCAGACCTCAACGCGCCCTCAACGCGGACGACCGCGGTCTCTCAGTCCTCTCACAGTTCGGGCACCGGAGGCGCGGCGTCGGCCAAGAGGCGATACCCGACCCCCGGCTCGGTCGCGAAGTACCGCGGATGCCGCGGGTCCGGTTCGATCTTGCGGCGCAGACGGCCCATGTAGACGTGGAGGTAGTGCGCCTCGCTTTCGGCCTCGGCGCCCCACACCGCCTGCAGCAGCATGCGCGCGGTGAGGACGCGGTCGGGGTAGCGGAGGAACGCGCGCAGCAGGTCGTATTCCGTCGGCGTCAAGCGGATCTCCTTGCCCGCGACGGTCACCTGGCGGCGCTCGACGTCGACGGTCAGGTCGCGCACGCGGAAGACCGGCTCCGTCCCCTGTGACGGGCGCGCGACGTGGCGCAGCAGGACGCGGAGACGCGCGAGGAGCTCGTCGACGCTGAACGGCTTGGTCAGGTAGTCGTCCGCACCGAGGTCGAGCGCCGCGACCTTGTCGCGATCCGATCCGCGAACGGACAGTACGAGGATGGGCGTGCTCGAGGATCGCCGGATGCGGCGGATCACGTCGAACCCGTCCCGGTCCGGCAGGCCGAGGTCGAGGACGACGATATCCGGGCGCGACGCGAGGTGCGCCGCGATCGCCTGTGATGCGTCGGTGGCCGTCTCGACCTGGAAGCCGTGCCCGCGCAGGTTCCGCTCGAGGGATCGGCGGATCGCCTCCTCGTCGTCCACGACGAGGATCCGCGCCCCGCTCGGCGTCATGCGACCTCCGCCGGCGGACGCTGGCCCCGCAGCGCGACACCCAGGGGGAGCGAGAAGCGGAAGCTCGCGCCGCCGCCGGCGCGATCCTCGACCCAGATGCGGCCGCCATGCGCGTCGACGAGACCCTTCGCCACGGCGAGCCCGAGCCCGACGCCGGTCGGCGACGGGATCTCGCGCCGCACGCGATAGAACGGCTCGAAGACGTGGGGCGCGTCACCCGACGGGATCCCGGGGCCGCGATCCGCGACCTCGACGATCGCGTCGTCGCCGACGACCGACGCCGCGATCTCGACGACCGCGCCGGGCGGAGAGCTCTTGAGGGCGTTCTCGACCAGGTTGGAGACGACCTGATCGATCTCGACGGCATCGAGCAGGACCGGCGGGAGATCCGACGCCGCGCGCACGACGATCCGGCCATCGCCTGTCTCGCGCTCGAGACGACCGACCACGTCCTCGATCACCGACGCCAGGTCGTGCAACCGCTTGTCGGGACGCAGCACGCCCGCCTCGATGCGCGACAGGTCGAGGAGCGCGCCGACGATGCGGTCGAGCCGTCGCGCCTGCTCCGCGATGTCGCGCGCCGCCTCCGCACGCTCCTCGCGCGTCCACTCCACGTCGGTCTGCAGGAGGCTGTCGGCCGACGCGAGGATCGACGCGAGCGGCGTCCGGAGGTCGTGCGAGACCGCATTGAGCAGCGCGGTCTTGAGGTCGCTCGCGCGGCGAAGGACGTCCGCCTGCGTCGCCGCGACCTCGAGCTCGGCACGCTGCACGAGGAGCCCGAGCTGCGTGGCGACCACCGCGAGCAACCGATCGTCGCCGGCGAACTCCGCGTCCGCGGAGCGCACGAGCGTGACACGGCCGACGCCGCGGTCGGCGACGCGCACGGGAACGACGTAGCGGCGCCACGCGCCGAGGACCTCGTAGGCGGCGCCGGGGTGCGGCGGGAGGATGCGGACCCACCCGCGCGGTCGGGCCGCCGTCGTCGCGGTCGGCCCGCGTACTCCCGGCAGGACCTCCGTCACCTGACCCTCCGTGCGCGCCGCCGCGACGGCGCGCGCCTCGCCCGCCGCCGCATCGTGAACACGGTCCCCCACCTCGAGCTCGATCCGCGCGGCGGCCACGTGAAGCTGCGAGCGCACGCGCTCCGCGAGAGCGTGCAGCGCGCGACCGATGTCGGGATCGCCCATGAGCCGCAGCACGTCGAGGAGCAGCACCGCCTCGCGCTCGCGCCGCGTCGCCTCCTCGGCCCGCGACCGCTCGTTGGCCGCCACCTGTCCGCTGATGATCGCCGTCACGAGGAAGAGGACCAGAGAGACCCATTCGTCCGGGTCGGTGATGGTCAGCTCGTGATACGGCGTCGTGAAGAAGAAGTCGTAGGCGAGGAACGACACGACGGAGGCGAAGATCGCCGGGCCGCGCCCGAGCCGGATCGCGGCCAAGAGGACGACGATGAGGTAGACGGTCGAGACGCGGCTCGTCGGGGGCGCGACGCTGAGGAGCGCGCCGATGAGCACCGTCATGACCGCGACGCCGACGAGGGCGGCGGCGTAAGCGATCAGCAGTCGTCGAAGCCGAGCGACCACCTCGGCCCACGGTAGCGCGTGGCGCGGCTTGCGCCAGCGTGGCGGCTTTAGAAGCCGCTTGAGAGGCGGTCCGCCAGGATCGCCGGAAGGCCGCGCGCGCGGATCCGTTCCTGGGTCTTGGCCACGTCGTAGCGCGCCCGCGCGAAGGTCACCGTCGTCGCGGCGGTGTCGAGGAGCGCGTACGACGCGTCGGGATCGCCGTCCCGCGGCTGCCCGACGCTCCCGGGATTTACCAGGCAGCTCGCGTCGAGCGCGATGGGTCGGCCGACCTCGATCGGCACGATGGTCGTGCGCGTGCCGGCGTCGCGGAACACCGCGGGAACGTGGGTGTGGCCGTTGCAGCAGTGCGGGGTCGACGCGATGCGCAGCGTCGCGTGCGCCTGCGACGGGGCCACGACGTACTCCCAGATCGGGTCGCGCAGGCTCCCGTGGCAGAGCGTGAAGCGGTCGACCTCACGCGTCAGCGGGAGCGCCGCGAGCGCATCGCGCTCCTCGGCGCTCAACCACGAGCGATGGCGCTTCACCGCGGCGGCGGCGTGGCCGTTGAACATGTCCAGCCCCTCGCCCGTCGCCGCGGCGAGATCGTGGTTCCCCGCGACCATGACCGCGTCCCGCTCGCGGAGCAGCGCGAGAACGTCGGACGGGTCGGGCCCGTAGCCGACGGTATCGCCCATGACCCAGATCGCGTCGACGGTCCCGGCCGCGGCGAGGACCGCCTCGAGCGCGACCAGGTTGGCGTGGACGTCGGAGAGGAGAGCGACCTTCACGCTGCCGCGGCGGCGGCCTCGGCCACGGTCATCCGGCCCTCGAGGATCGCGCGGCCGATCACCGCCGACGCCGCGCCCCAGCGGGCGAGGCGGCGCACGTCCTCGAGCGACGAGATCCCGCCTCCGGTGTGGAAGCGCACGGCTTTCGCGCGCCCGCCGAGCGACGCGCGCACCTCCTCGAGGAGGTCGAGCGCCGGCCCCGCGAGCGCGCCGTCCGTCGTGAGGTCGATGACGTAGAGGTCGGCGATGCCGGCGTCGACGGCCGCCTTCGCCGCGGCGAGGACGCCGCGCCCCTGCGCCGCGTCGACGAGCATCGGATCGCCGCCGCGCGGCGAGAGCCAGCCGTCGCGGGACTCGAGCTCGACGATCGCCGCGCGGCCGAGGCGCGCGACGCCGCGCAGGAGGTCGTCGTCGGCGAAGACGGCGGCCGAGAAGAGGACACCGGAGAAGCCGGCGTCGAGCGCCTCGCGCGCGAACGGCACGGACGAGATCCCGCCGGCGAGGCGGCAGGGGACGGGCGAGCGCCGCGCGATGGCCGCGAGGAGCGCGAGGTTGGCCGGGTCGCCGCGCTCCGCCATGTCGCGGTCGACGAGGTGCAGCTCGGCGGCGCCCTCCGCGACGTAGTGCTCGGCGAGCTCCGACGGCGTGAAGCGGATCTGCACGCCGCGGTACGCGACGTGGCCGAAGCGCACGTCGATCGACGGGACGATCACCACGGCCGGCGCTTCATCTCGGCGGGCGTGCGGGGATAGACGTCCGGCGTCGGGCGCGCTTTGCGCATGACGACGAGGCTGCGCCCGGGAAGCTGTTCGGCCAGCCCCAGCGAGGCCGTCGGCACGATCGTGACGGCGCCGCCTCCGAGCGCGGCGAGCGCGCGCTCGGCGGAGCGCAGCTCGGCGTCGACCCTGCCCTTCCACACGATCGCGTCGCCGCCGACGCGAAGGAAAGGGAAGAGCAGCTCGACGCAGTGGGCGAGCGAGCCGAGCGCTCGCGCGGTCGCCACGTCGTACCGCTCGCGGTGGGCGCTGGTGCGCAGGAGGTCCTCCGCGCGGGCGTTCTCGACCTCGGCGCGCTCGAGATGGAGCAGGTCGCGGAAGCCCTCGATGGCGCGCGCCTTCTTCCCGGTCGCCTCGATGCAGGTGACGGACAGGCCGGGGACGGCGATCTGGAGCGCCAGCCCGGGGAACCCCGCTCCGCTCCCGACGTCGACGAGCCTCTCGTGCCCCGACCACGGCCGCACCGCGAACGCGGTGAAGGAGTCGAGGAAATGCTTGACCGCGACGTCCGCCGGGTCCGTGATGGCGGTGAGGTTGACCGTCTCGTTGGCCTCGATGAGCGCGCCGGAATAGCGCGAACAGAGGTCGAGCTGCGAGTCGGTGAGGTGGAGGCCGAGCGTCGCTGCGTCGCGCCCCACGGCGGCGAACGGACCGGTACGGGCGACCATCGGAGGCGATCGTAGGCGGCGGCAACGAGGGGGTCACGATCGGATGACGGCCGGCGCCCGCCGGTCGCCGCCCCGCGCCGAAGCCGTGGGCTCGCGTCGTCGCGGGGACCGCATTCCGCCCGCGACGGGGCGGGAACGGCCGAAAAACGCCGAGAAACCGCCTGCGTCCGGCGGCACGGTCCGTGCATCTCACGCCCTCCCGGATGAACGGACTGGGATGGCTCGATGGGATCTTCGGGAGCGTCCGCTGCGCGAACTGCGGAGCGGCGTACGACCGCACCGACGTCAACGTCGTAGGCAACCGCGACGAGTACTGGTTCCTTCGCTGCGTGTGCCACACCTGCGGGACCCAGGGTGTCGGCGTGGTCATCGTGCGGGAGGTCGAGGTCAAGCCGGAGGATCAGCCGAGCGGTGACACTCCGCTGGGGGTGGATGACGTCTTGTCCGCACACGAGCTTCTGCGCGAATATGCGGGTGACGTGAACGGGCTCTTCAGCGGAGGCAGCGCGGCTGGGCGCTAGACGGCCCCGCTTCGCGAATCGGAGCGAGCGTCGGTTCGCCCGGATCCTCGATTTCTATCGCCTCCGCTGGGAATACGAGCCGCACACATTCCCCCTTCGCTGCGACGCGGATGGCCGCGCCGTCGAGAGCTTCACTCCCGACTTCTGGCTGCCGGACGTCGGCGCGTACATCGAGATCACGACGCTCCGGCAGTGCCTCGTGACGCGCAAGAACCGCAAGGTGCGCCTCTTCCGCGAGCGCTATCCGGAGAAGACGCTGCGGCTCCTCTACCGCAGCGACCTCGAGAAGCTCGGGCTCAAGTACGCCGCTCGGAGGCCGGCCCTCGCCGCGGCGTAGCGCCTGCTCCGCACTCCGCACCTTGGCACAATGAGGCGACCGATGGCGACCGAGACACGCGCGGTGCCCGCCGACGACATAGCGGAGATCCTCCTCGACGCTCCGGCCATAGCGGCGAAGGTCAAGGAGCTCGGCGCGCGCATCGCCGCCGACTACGCCGACAAGGATCCCGTCCTGGTGAGCATCCTCAAGGGCGCGCTCCCGTTCCTCGCCGACCTCATGCGCCAGGTCCCCATCAGGCTGTCGCTCGACTTCCTCGAGGTCTCCTCGTACGGGAGCTCGACCGAGTCGAGCGGCGTCGTGCGCATCCTCAAGGATCTGGCGAACCCGGTCGCCGGGCGGCACGTCCTCGTCGTCGAGGACATCCTCGACACCGGCTTCACGCTGCGCTACGTCCTCGAGCACCTCAACGACCAGAAGCCCGCCTCGATCCGCCTCTGCACGCTCGTCGACAAGCCGGCGCGCCGGATCGTCCCCATCACCGTGGACTACCGCGGATTCGAGATCCCCGACCGCTTCGTCGTCGGGTACGGCCTCGACTACGGCGAGCGCTACCGCAACCTGCCCTTCATCGGGGTGCTCAAGCCCGAGGTGTACGGGCGCGCCTGAGCGCGCGGATGTCGCGGTGATGCGCTCCCTCGTCGCGCGCCCGCTGGTGTGGGCCATCGTCGCGGCGTCCGCGCTCGTCGCGCGCCCCGCCGCGGCCGCGCCGACCTACGCGCTGCCCGACACGGTGCGCGTGAACGTAGCGGGCCTCGGCACCGTCTCGGCGCAGATCTCGTCGACCGGCTCCTACCGCGCGACGGACGCCGCCGGGACCGTCGTCTACAGCGGATCCGCGCCGCTCGTGGCCCGGCGCGACGTCTACCGGCTGCGGGACGGCCTCGCCATCCCCGACCGGCGCACGCCGGCGCGCGACCCGGAGGAGCGCGCGAACCGCCTCGCCCTCATCCGCGAGGCGCGCGTCGCGCAGGCGGAGCTGGGTCCGTACGCGATCACGCTCGTGCCCTTCGAGGTCAGCGCGCTCCGCGGCGAGGATCCCCTGGGCGAGGTCGTCATGCGCGCGGCGGCCATCGCGCCGCTGCACTTCACCGCGACGGACGGGCTCCTCGAGTACGCCGGCCGCACCTATCGCGGCACGCTGGACCTGGCGAAGGACGACGAGGGCGACATGATCGTGGTCAACAGCGTGCCGACGGCGGCCTATCTCGCCTCCGTCGTGGGCAGCGAGATCCCGACGAGCTGGGGGCCCGAGGCGCTCGCGGCGCAGGCCATCGCGGCGCGGACCTACCTCGCCACGCACCTGCACCGGCACGACGCCTACGACCTCGAGGGCGATACGCGCGACCAGCAGTACGACGGCCTCGCCGGGGAGACGACGGGAACGACGCGCGCCGTCGAGCGCACGAAGGGCACGATCGCGACCTACCGCGGCGCGCCCATCGAGGCCCTCTACAGCGCGAACGCGGGCGGCGTCACCGAGGATTCCGAGAACGTCTTCGCCAGCGCGCTCCCCTACCTTCGCAGCGTGCCGTCGCCCGGGGACGCCGTCGCCGCCGACTCGTCGTGGGGCGCGTCGAGCTGGCGGTGGACGAAGGAGTGGACCGCGCCGGAGCTCTCGCGGTACCTACGCCAGCGCGGCCTCGACGTCGGCGACCTCGATCGCATCGAGCTGACGCAGCTGTCGCCGACCGGGCGCGTCCTCGCGGCGCGGATCACCGGCTCGACGGGCACGCGCACGATCGGCAAGGACCGCAGCCGCTACTACTTCGGCCTCGCCAGCGCGCTTTTCACCGTCGCGAAGCATCCCGGCGGCGAGACCGAGTCCGTGCGGGACACCGACGCGAAGCGCATCAGCGAGCTCGAGGTGCTGGGCGCGACGCGCGTCACCACCGGGTACACCATCGAGTGGGACGAGGCGCACGAGATCCACCGCCTCCGCGTGGCCTCGTACGTCTACGAGCTCCCGGCGCGCTTCGTCTTCACCGGCCGCGGCTTCGGCCACGGCGTCGGCATGTCGCAGTGGGGCATGCAGGGCATGGCGCTCGCGGGGGCGAGCGCGGAGCAGATCCTCGAGCACTACTACACCGGGATCGCGCTCGCCGACACCGGCGGTCCCTGAGGCAGCGCTGCTCGATGGTCTCTCCACGCTAAGATAGATCCTCTTCCGCGCGGGTAGAGGGGATGATCGTGGCGTCTGAGAGAGAACGGGACCGGCGTTACAGCGCGATCCGCGCCGCGATGGCGGCGGCGGGTATCGACGTGCTCCTCGTAGTGTCGGACGGGCACCACAAGGGTGACGTCCTCTATCTCACCGACCACGCCATCTGGAGCCAGCGCGGATACGCGGTGATGACGGGCGACGCAGGTCCGTTCCTCATCGTGTCGATGGCCTCGCAGGACTTCTGGGCCCGGCGCATGAGCTGGGCTCGCGACGTGAGGTGGTCCGCGACGCCCATCGTCGAGGCCATCTCCGTCATCCGCTCGGTGTCCGGCGCGGGGGCCACGCTCGGCGTCAGCGGGCTGCACGATCGGCTGCCGGTCACCGAGCACGAGCGGCTGCAGGCAGAGCTTCCGGGCGTCACGATCCGCGACGCAACGGCGCTCGTCCAGTCGGTGCGGGCGCGGAAGAGCGCGGAGGAGATCGACCAACTGGAAGAGAGCGCACGGATCGCCGCCGCGGGGTTCGACCGGTTGCGGGACGTGGCGCGTGCCGGCGTGTCCGAGTTCGAGCTCGTGGGCGAGGTGGAGAAGGTCGTCCGCTCACGGGGTGCGGGCTCGACCCTTCCGCTGACTTCGGAAGGGCCGTACCTCCGGAGCCCGAGCGCCCGGACCCTCCGGAAGGGTGACTTCCAGATGTTCTCGGTCGAGCTGTGCGGCCCCAGCGGGTACTGGGTGGAGCTCGGAGGGATAATCGCGGTGGGGGGTCTCGGCGACGAAGCCGCCACCCTCTACGACGCGGCCCAGCGCGCGCTCGACGCCGGGCTGCGGGCCGCGCGCGTCGGAGCGCGGACGTCCGACGTCGCGAAGGCGATCGCCGCGGTCTTCGAGGCGTCCGGTGTCAGCGCCGGCATCTGGGGCGGTCACGGCATCGGTCTGGACACGCTCGAAGCGCCCCGTCTCACCGCATCGGACACCGGGACGATCGTCGATGGC
>JAGWSB010000053.1 GCA_028876375.1 Chloroflexota bacterium
CGCTCGCGCCCGTGGACGACGCACGCCCCGCTGGCCGGGGCTGGCGGCCGTTCCGCGGGCGCGGCGGCTGATGCGCTAGGAGCCAGCGAGCTTCTTCGCGTCACTCTCGGGTGACCGCGTCATCCCGATCAGCGGCTGCAGCAGGTTCGTGAACTCCGTCGGGATGACGAACTTCGTCGACGGCGACGCCCCGAGCTGCTTCAGCGCGTCGAGGTACTGCAGCGTCATCGTCCGCCCGTCGGCGTGTACCGCCGCCTCGTTGATCTTGTCGAGGGCGAGCGAGAAGCCTTCGGCGCGAAGGAGCTGTGCCTGCCGCTGACCCTCCGCCTGGAGGATGTTCGACTGCTTGTCGCCCTCGGCGACCAGGATGGCGGACTGCTTCTTCCCCTCGGCCTCGAGGATCGCCGCGCGCCGGTTGCGCTCGGCCGACATCTGCCTGTTCATCGCGTCCTGGATGTCACGCGGCGGGACGATCTCCTTGATCTCGACGTTCGTCACCTTCATGCCCCAGCGGTGCGTGACCTCGTCGAGCTTGATGCGCAGCGACTCGTTGATCTGCTCGCGCTTCGAGAGGACGTCGTCCAGGGGGATGTTGCCGATGACCGAGCGCAGCGTCGTCGTCGCGATCCCGTTGATGGCCTGCCGGAAGTTCTGGATGTTGAGGAACGAGTCCTTCGCCTGCTCGACGAGCACCCTCTGGTAGATCAGGAAGTCGACGGCGATGGGCGCGTTGTCCTGGGTGATGCACGTCTGCTGCGGGATCTCGACCACGAACTCGCGAAGGTCGATCGTCTGCGGCACGCTCTGGAACGGCGGCGGAAGGAGGAGCACGAGACCCGGCCCCGCCATCCCCTGGAACTTCCCGAACGAGAACACCACCACGCGCTGGTACTCCGGCACGATGTGGACGACCGCGCGGAGCACGAGGATCGCGACCACGATGAGGAACGCGATGATGACGAGACCTGTATCCACTATGAGGATCCTCCCTTTCCCTGGGGCGCCCGCGTCACCACGAGTCGGATGCCCTCGATGGCGCGAACGCTCACCGGCTCGCCGCGCTTGATCGGACCGCTGTCGCTCGTCGCGCTCCAATCCTCGCTGCCGACGTGAACGACGCCCTGCGGGTCCATGTCGCTCTTGGCGACGCCGAGCGCGCCCACCAGGGCGGCCGTACCGGGCAGCGGACGCAAGTGACGGTAGCGCAGACCGGCTCGGGCGAGGAACAGGAAGAACACCAGGCTCACCGCGGCGATGACGCCGATGGTCGTGGGCGGGATGGCCAGCTGGCTCCCGGGTAGCGTCGGGCGGCTCGGCGGGAAGAGGACGATGGCGCCGATGATCGTGGCGGCGACGCCGCCGGCGGTGAGGATGCCGTGGCTCGGCACCCAGACCTCCGACAGGAAGAGCAGCACGGCGAACAGGAGGAGCGCGATCCCGGCGCCATTCGCGTCCAGCGTGCCGAAGGAGAACAGGGCGAGGAGGATGGAGATCACGCCGATGACCCCGGGGAAGATGAGGCTCGGGTTCGAGAGCTCGAAGATCAGGCCGTACGTCCCGATGCTGAACAGGAGGATCGCGACCTGAGGATCCGTGACGAAGTGGAGGAGCTGCTCGAACGGGCTCGGCGGATCGTCGGAGAGCGTCGCCGTCGCCGTCGCGAGGCGGACGGGCCCTTGCGCGAGGGTCACCTCGCGGCCGTCGGCCTTGCGCAGCAGGTCGGGGACGTCGGTCGCGATCAGGTCGACGACGTGCAGCGCCAAGGCCTCGTCGGCGGTGATGCTCACGCTCTTGCGCACGGCCTGCTCGGCCCAGTCGGGGTTGTGGCCGCGCGCCGTCGCGATGTTCCGGATCTGCGCGACGGCGTCGTTCTCGGCTTTGAGACGGAGGTCGCCTTGGAGGTCTTGACCGCTCGAATCGACGGGATGCGCGGCGCCGATGTTGGTCGACGGCGCCATCGCGGCGACGTGCCCCGCCAGCGTGATGAAGGTGCCGGCGGACGCGGCCCTCGCGCCCGGAGGCGCGACGTAGGTCAGGACGGGAACGCGCGCGTTGAGCATTCGGCTCGTGATCTGCGACGTCGCGTCGAGCGCGCCGCCGGGCGTGTCGATGGTGAAGACGACGGCGCGCGCGCCTGACTGCTCCCCCTCCGTTATCAGCCGGTCGACGTAGCGCGCCGTGATCGGGTTGATCACGCCCTCGATCCGGCCGACGATCACGGTGTTGGAGGTGTCCGCCGCGGCGGCCGTTCCGGCAAGCCCCAGCGCGGCACACGTCATCAGGGCAGCGCGGAACAGCGCACGGAGCGTCATCCTTCGGCCCGAGGGTACTCCCGCCGTCTGACAGCGGGACCGTGTCAAAAGGCCATGGCTACGACGGCCGATAGGTACAGGAGCGCCGCGCCAAAGGCAATGAGGTCCCGCCGTCGCCACCGCAGCCGAGACCTCCTCGTGCGCGGGCGGTCGGGGGCGAAGGCCCGCACCTCCATGGCCTCGCCGAGACGCAGACCGCGCCGCACCGTGACGACCAGGAGCGGCACCAACAGCCGCGCCCACGCGCGCAGCCGCCGTGGCGGGGCGCCGTCGACGTCGATGCCCCGCAGCCGCGCGGTATCGGCGAGGTCTCCGAGGTCGGCCGCGGCGAGCGGGACGAGCCGCGCGCCGGTCACGAGCGCGAACGTGACGTCGAACGGGACGCGCAGCCATCGCAGTGCGTCCACCAGAGCATCGCCGTCCGTGACGGCGGCGAAAGCCGCCGCGACGAGCACGAGCGCGACGACGCGCGCGCCGGTCGTCGCGCCGCGCGCCGCGTCGCCCGCCAGCGCGTCGAGGACGCCGATGACCACCGCGAGCGGGAGCACGGACAGGACGAGCCGCATCGTGCGCGCGACCCGGCGCGTGGACGCGAGCGTCGCGACGCCGAGCGCGAGCGCGGCGGCGACGCCCGCGGTGCCCGCGAAGAGGGCGCCGATGACGATCGCCGCGAGCCACGCGAGCTGCGCGCGCGGATCCACGGCCCTCACACGCCCACCGCCGCCGGTGCCGCGCGCGCCACGAGGTCTTCGACGCTGCGCGCGACGACGCGCGCGCCGCTCCGCGACAGCAGCCGTGCCGTCGCGGCGACGTCGGAGAGCGGGACGCCGGCGTCGGCGAGCCGCTCGATCTCCTCCGGCGAGCCGCCGATGGGCAGGTCGGCGACGAGCGCGCCCTCGCGCAGGACGATGGCGCGCTCGCAGGAGTCGGCGACGAACTCGGGATCGTGGCTGATGACCAGGACGCCGGTCCCCTCCGCCGCGAGCTCGAGGACGAGCCGCGCGAGCTCGTCGCGCTGCCGGCCGTCCTGCCCCAGCGTCGGCTCGTCGAGCACGAGGACCGCCGGACGGCGCGCGATCGCCGTCGCCAGAACGACGCGCCGGCGCTCGCCCTCGCTCAGCGTGAGCGGGTGACGCGCGCGCAGCGCCGCGAGCCCGAAGCGCTCGAGCTCGCGCTCGACACGCTCCCGTCGATCCGCCCGCCCCAGCCCGGCCAGGCCGGACGCGATCTCGTCGTCGACGCGCTCCGCGATGAGCTGGCGCACGGGATCCTGCAGCACGAGCCCGCCGGCGGCCGCGAGCCGCGCCATCGGCGTGACGCGCGTTCCCATCCCGGCGAGCGCCACGCGCCCGCGCTGGGGGCGGCGCACGCCGAGCGCGAGCCGCGCGACGGTGCTCTTCCCCGAGCCGGTCGGGCCGACGAGCGCGGCACGCTCACCCTTGCCGAGGACGAAGCTCACCCCGCGCACCGCGGGACGCTCGCCGGACGGATACGCGTACGTCGCGTGCTCGAAGCGGAGGACCTCCTCGGCAGGAGCCGCCCGAGGCGATGCCGATGCGTCGCGCTCGCCGCGCACCTGGAGCCGCGGCGCGAGCTCCTCCGGAGTGAGCGGGAGCGGCGCGCGGAGCGAGAGCGCGGCGGCGGCGAGCGTCGATCGCGGCACCGGGACGCCGAGCGACGCGACGGCCGGGTCGCCCAGCACGCCGCGCGGATCGCCGTCGCCCACGATGCGTCCCGCGGCGACGACGACCGCCCGCGTCGCGAGCCGCGCCGCGATCCCCAGCCGATGCTCCGCGACGACGAGCGTCATGCCGCGCTCACGGGCGACGGCCGCGACGAGCTCGAGGATGGCGCGGGCCGTCGGCTCGTCCAGGTGGGCCGTCGGCTCGTCCATGAGCAGGACCGTCGGACGCAGCGCGAGCGCGGCGGCGATCGCGAGGCGCTGCTGCTCGCCGCCCGAGAGCTCGCGGACGCGCCGCCGCCCGGCGACGGCGAGCCCGACCGCCGCGAGCGACGTCTCCACGCGCGCGTCGACCTCCCGCTCGGGCAGCGCGAGGCTCTCCGGCCCGAACGCGACCTCGGCCGCGACGCGGTCGGCGACGAACGTCTCCGCGGGGTCCTGCGCCACGAGCGTCACGCCGTGCGCGGCGAGGTCGTGGGGCGCGCGGCCGCGGACATCCAGGCCGGCGACCTCGATGCCGCCCGAAAGGTCGCCGCCGGAGATGTGGGGCACGATGCCCATGAGCGCGCGCAGCAGGGTCGACTTGCCCGATCCCGTCGGCCCGGCGACGAGGACGCGCTCCCCCGCGGCGATCTCGAGCGCGATGCGGTCCAACGCGACGGCGGACGCGCGCGGATAGCGGAAGGTCAGGTCGCGCAGGCGGACCGCGGGCGCGCTCGCGATCGGCGTCGCCCTAGAACGAGATGCCGGCGCGGCGCAGCGCCCGCAGCGCCAGGTAGCCGAGGATGCACCCGGGTATGTCGCTCACCGCGAACAGCAGCATCATCGCGACCGCCCCACCGAGGCCGGCGAGGTACGACGGGTACGCCGGCGGGTTCGCCGCGATGAACCCCAGGAGGAGCGTCTTCGCCTGGAGCGGCGCGACGAGCGCGTACCCCACGAGCGCGCCGACGATCGACGTCCCGATGGGCTCCACGAACGCCGCGAGGTCCGTGCGTCGCACGTAGTGGTAGGCGAGGCCGACCAGGAGCGCGCCGAACATCGATCCGGGGAACGCCAGGAAGGTCCCCGTCCCCAGGGCGTTGCGCAGGACGCTGATCGCGAACGCCGCGAGCAGCGCGTACCAAGGGCCGACGAGGACGCCCGCGAGCACGTTGATGAAGTGCTGGAAGGGCGCCACGCGCGCCGGCCCGATGGGCACCGAGAGCGCGCCCAGGACGACGCCCAGCGCGATGAGCGTCGCCGTCAACGCCAGCCGCTGCGTCCGCGGGATCGTCCTCGTCCGCCCCATCGTCGTCTCGATCGCCATGTCATCCCCCTCCTGTCGTTCGGATGCCGAGCTCGCTCGCGAAGGCCGCCGCCGCCGCTCGCGGATCCGCCGCGCGCAGGATCGCCGATGCCACGCACACGCCGTCCGCGCCCGCCGCGACGAGCTCGCGCACGCGGTCGTGAGTGATCCCGCCGATGGCCACCAGCGGCAGCGTCGTTACGCGGCGGATCGCGCGTACCAGGTCGGGGCCCGCGGCGGGTCCGGCATCGTCCTTGGTCGTCGTCGCGTACATCGGGCCCGCGGAGAGGTACGCGGCGTCGCGGACGCGCGCCGCCTCCTCGGCGCTCCCCACGGAGACGCCCACGATCGCTTGCGGCCCGAGGATGCCAAGTACCTCGCTCGGCAGCAGGTCCTCCTGGCCGACGTGCCCGACGTGCGCGCCCGCCGCGCCGGCGGCGGACGCGACGTCGGCCCGGTCGTTGACGATGAGCGGAACGCGCGCCTCGTCGCAGACCGTGCGCAGCGACCGCGCCAGGTCGACCTGCGCGCGCGCCGTCAGTCGCTTCGCCCGCAGCTGGACGATCGTCACGCCGCCCGCGATCGCGGAGCGCACGACGCCGGGCATCCGGTCGGGCGGAACGAGGCCGGCGTCGGCGATGAGGTAGAGGCGTAGCGCGTCGCGCAGAGCGTTCGCGGTCACCGCGTCGCTCCGAGCGCGTCGATGAGCGCCGGCCAGAACGACCCCGGCCCGGTCGCCGCGGCGCGCGCGGCCGCGACGGCGTCGGTCAGCAGGATCCGCGCCGCCCAGGCCGCCTCGAGCGCGTCGGGCTCGAACGGACACGCCGCGGCGACGAGCGCCCCCAGCACGTCCCCCAGCCCGACGACGCTCGGCGCGTCGCCCTCGTTGCGGGCCGAGCGCGCGTGCGTCGCGTCCGCCACCGCGTCGACGGGACCGCTCACCAGCACGGTGGTCCCGAGGGCGCGAGCGGCCTCGACCGCGAGGCTCTCGATCGCGTCGGGGTCGACGTCGAGCGCGCTGACCCCGCGCGCCATCCCGCGCGCAGCGACACCCGCCAGAGAGGCGACCTCGAGCGCGTTGCCGCGGACGACCGGCCGCGCGACCCCGACGAGCCCGCGCGCGTGATCGCGGCGCCAGCGGCTGGCGGCCACTCCGACCGGGTCGAGCACGACGCGGACGCCGTTCGCGCTCGCCGTCCGTGCCGCGGCCTGCATCGCCTCCCAGCGCGCGGCGCTCGGCGTACCGCAGTTCAGCAGGAGCGCATCGGCCGCGGCGTCGATCTCGTCCGCCTCTTCCGCCGCGGACGCCATGACCGGGAGGGCGCCGACCGCGGCCAGCGCATCCGCAACGCGGCCCACCGTCACGCCGTTGGTGATGCAGTGCACGAGCGGACGCGTCGAGCGGACGCGCGCGAAGATCGCCGCCGTCGCGTCGCGCGCCTCTACGCTCACGACGCGCGGCCCCGCGCGACGCGCTCCTCGGCCGCGAGCGGCTCGTGCGCGAGCGGCCCGTGGCCGGCGCCGAGCGGACGCGCGCGCTCGATCGCGCGCGTCACGAACGCCTTCGCGTAGCGGACGGCGTCGACGAGGTCGTCGCCGAGGGCGATGCGAGCGGCGATCGCGGCGGAGAACGTGCACCCGGTGCCGTGCGTGTCCTTCGTCGGACTGCGCTCCGCGTCGAAGATCTCCTCCGTGTGCCCGTCGACGTACACGTCGCGCGCGCGCCCGGCGCGGTGCCCGCCCTTGATCACCACGGCGCGCGGACCGAGCTCGCGCAGCTCGCGCGCGGCCCTGGCGATCTCGTCGTCGTCGTCGGCGACCGTGCGCCCCAGGATGGCCGCGGCTTCGGGCAGGTTCGGCGTGACGACCGCCGCGAGCGGGAGCAGCTCGCGCACGACGACGCGCAGCGCGCTCTCGCTGAGCAGGCGGTCTCCTCCTTTGGCCACGCTCACCGGATCGACGACGAGGACGCGCCCGATGTCCCAGCGCCGCACCCGCTCCGCCACGGCATGGACGATCGCCTCGCTCGCGAGCATCCCCGTCTTCGCTCCGTCGACGCCGAGGTCCTCGGCTACCGCGTCGATCTGAGCGGCGACGATCTCCGGCGTCGACTCCTGCACCGCCCGCACGCCGAGGGTGTTCTGCGCCGTGAGCGCGGTGATCGCCGTCGTGCCGTAGACGCCGATCGCCTGAAAGGTCTTGAGGTCGGCTTGGATGCCGGCGCCGGCGGAGGAGTCCGAGCCGGCGATAGTGAGAGCGACGGCTCTCCCCCAGCGCTCGCGACCGCTCGGACGCGTCATGCGCAGCCCTCCACGACCGGGGAGCTCTTCGTGCTGGACCTCGTCCCTGCGCCGGCATTGCCCGGATCAGGTTCCACGACACGGTCGGTGGCCCTCGCCACCCTCTCAGCCCGGCAGGCCCGAGCTCCCGTTGGTCCCACCATGTTAGGCGCGGACCGGCTCGCTAGTCCGGCGACACCTGCCGGAACGCGTCGGCGATCTCGCGGCCCGTCGCGAGCCAGACGCCGTCGTGCGCGACGACGTGGCGGAGCGCGTCGTCGAGCGCGCCGATGCGGTGCGGGTATCCGGTGAGGTACGGATGGAGCGCGATGGCCATGACGCGCGCGGACGACGCGCCCTCCGCGTAGAGCACGTCGAACTGGCGGCGGATCGTCGCGCCGAATTCCTCGGGCGTCCGGGCCAGCCGCTCGTACGCGGGCTTGTCGTTGAGCTCGAGCGTGTACGGCACGCCGACGAGACGCTTCCTGCCGGCCGCCATCCAGAGCGGCTGATCGTCGACGGCCCAGTCGGCGACGTACTCCGCGCCGCAGGCGACGAGGTGCTCGAGCGTGTTCCACGTCTCCTGCAGCCCCGGGCTCAGCCAGCCGACCGGCCGCGTCCCCGTCGCGTGCTCGATGCGCGCGAAGGCCTCGCCCACGACCGCGGCCTCGTCGTCGACGGCGTTGAGGCGGCGCGTGTTCGTCACGCCGTGCCCCATGAGCTCCCACCCGAGGTCGACGGTCGCCGCGACCACCTCGGGGTACGCGTCGCAGACGTCGGCGTTGAGCGCGACCGTGCCGCGCACGCCGTGCCGCCGCAGCACGTCCATGATCCGGAAGACGCCCACCCGCGCGCCGTACTCGCGGACGGACCACGCGGGCACGTCGGGCACCTTCCCGCTCCCGCCGGCGATCTGCTCGTCGAGCGCGAAGGACTCGATGTTCGGGATCACCCAGACGGCGATGCGCGCGCCGTTCGGCCAGCGCAGCGGCGCACGCTGGGGCATCGCGCTGTACGGGAAGGGACCGGAGCGCGCCGGCTCCACTAGCCGCTCTTCGGCAGCGCGCGGAGGCGGCGCTCGACCTCCTCGAGGTGCATGACGTCGGCGTACTTCTGATGCAGGTCGAAGAGGTTCACCTTGTGCGAGAGGGCGCTGCGGTCGAAGCAGCACTCCTCGACCAGCACGACGTGGAACCCGTTCGAGTACGCGTCGACCGCGCTCGCGCGGACGCATCCGCTCGTCGTCTCGCCGCACACGATCACCGTGTCCACCCCGGCCTCGACGAGGTGCGCCACCAGCGGCGTGCCGAAGAACGCGCTCGCGCGCTGCTTGCGGACCACGAGGTCGCCTTCGAGGGGCGCGAGCTCGGCCTGGAACGCGTAGTCGCGGACGGCGTCGCGGCGGCCGCCCCGCCGCGTCGCGTGCACCGTGTGGCGCGCGTCGGGGCGCGTCTCGCCGGTCGTGTAGATCACCGGGACGTCGCGCTCTCGCGCGACCGCGAAGAGCGCCTGCGTCGGCGCGACGGCGTTCCACGCCTCGACGCCGCAGGAGCTGGGATACCTCTCGACGAGGTCGCGGACGGGGCGCGGCCCGCCCTCGAACACCAGCTGATACAGGTCGATCGCGAGGACCACCGGGCGCTTTCCGATCCAGCGGTCGCGGTCGTACGCCGCGTAGATGGCGCGGGTGTCCTCGTCGATGACGTCGTCCCAGACGTGCCGCACGGTCACGGCCGGCACCCTAGCACCGCATGCGGGGCCGGAGCGAGCCCGACGAGGCGAGCTGTCGAAGCGATGCGCGGTGCCTAGCTCGCGACCCTCTTCGCGCAGTGCGCGTAGAGCGCGTCGAGGACCGGACGCGACGCCTCGCGCTGCTTCTGGTCGTCGGGCTGATGGATGTGGCGCAGGCCGTCGAGGATGGCCTCCACGCCGGCCGACTCCGGCGTGATCGCCTTGTCCGCCGTGTCCGCGCCTCGGATGACCTTCGCCATGTAGGCGATGGCCGGATCCTTGTCGAGCGAGTACTTGTGGACGAAGGCGTCGAAGCTGCACTCGGGCCCTTTGTGTCCGAGCTCGACGTCCTTCACGTCGTAGGGCGTGGCCCCGCGCTCCTGAGCCTCGCTCAAGACGTCCGCGGCGGGAACGTAGATGAACTCCGCCTCCCTGTCGACGAACCGCTCGATGAGCCAGGGGCACGCGACGCGGTCGACACGGGGGTGCTCGCGCGTGATCCACTTCATGGTCACACCGCCTTTCTTCTCGCCGTCGCGGCCGCGGCCGAGCGGCTCAACGGAACTTCACGCGGCCTTCCTTGTCGGGCGGGTTCGCGCCGTCGCCGTCGTCGACGAGGATCACGAACTTCCCGCCCCAGTGCGGCGTCGGATACGCACCGTCGTTGCGCTCGACGTTCAGCGACGACCCGTTCGGCATCTTGATCGTCGTCTGGTACGCGTAGCCGAACCACCACTCGTCGGTGTTCCATTCGCTCAGCGGGACCAGGTGCCCCGTCTGGTAGTCCGCCGCGCGGGGCTTGTCCGGGCGCCGACCGGCCGTCGCGGGGTCCAAGTCGCCGCGCTGGGGGTCCTCGACGACGACGCCGGTGATCTTGTTGTTGGGGTCGTCGTAGTAGGTGCCGTACGTGCCCTGGAAGCCGGTCACGACCGGGCCGTGCTGTCCCGCGAGGGTGATCGCGATGACCGGCTTCCCGCTGCGAAGGAGCCAGTAGATCGCCGCGCCGGTCGCGTCCTGGCGCGTCGCGAAGCGGTAGTAGTGGTAGTCGTTCGCGTCGTCGAGCTGATGGATCTCGCTGGCGATCGCGGCGGGGTCGATCCCCGGGTCGTCGCTCTTGTTGAGCGCCTTGCCCGCCTCGAGGATCTGCGTCGCGGTGAGCTTGTCCTCGCCGGTCGTGTACTGCTGGATCATCCGTACGCTCGCGGCGGCGCACGCGAGCGGATCGCCGTTGGGGTCCTCGAATTCGGTGAACCACTTCACCCCGTCGAGCTTGTTCCCCATCGTCCGGAAGGCGTGCTCGTAGGTGAACGTGCCGGCGGTCGTGGTGAGAAGGAGATGGCCGACGTAGTCGGTCGCGCCGGCGAGCAGGCCGACGCAGCCGAGGCGCCCGGTGAGGCCCGTCGCGTCCACGGTCGCGGAGCAAGCGAAGGGAGGCGCGGGGTTCAGCGTGAACGTCGCCGCGTTGACGCGCTCGCTCGCTTCCCAGCCCACATTGAGGAAGCGCGCGGCCTGCTTGGGGGAGGTGCCGTCGACGAACTTGACCGCGGGCGCGCGCGTATGCGCCGTCGCGGACGGCGAGGCGACGGCAGCCCCTCGGCCGGCGCCGCCCAGCCGTCCGCTGGCGACCTGCGAGTACAGGACGCCCGCGAACAGGACCGCGATCGCCACCATGATCGCCATGGGACGGACGTCGCTGCGGCCGGTCATTTCGTTGCCTATCCTGACAGCCGCCAGCGTGACCTCGACATCGATCTCCCCCATCCGACACCCCATCGACCGGCGGGTCCGCGTGCCCGCCTCGAAGAGCGTCGCGAACCGCGAGCTCCTCCTGTCGGCGCTCGCCGACGGCGCGTCGCGGGTCGACGTCGGCGATCTCGACCCCGGCGACGACGTTCGCGCGATGCGTGACGCCCTCGTCGCGCTCGGCTGCGTCGTGGATGGCGGCCCGACGGGGACGATCGGCGTCCGCGGGCTCGGTCGTTCGCCCGCCGGGCGCGAAGCCGAGGTGAACGCGGGGCAGGCCGGGACGGTGGCGCGCTTCGTCGCCGCGCTCGCCGCCGCGCTCCCCGGGCGCACCCGGCTCGACGGCGACGAGCGCATGCGCGGCCGCCCGATGGCGTCGCTCGCCAAGGCGCTGCGCGAGCTCGGCGCGACGGTCGAGGGCGACGCGCTCCCGCTGACGATCGCCGGCCCGCTGCGCGGCGGCCGCGTTGAGGTGCCGGGTCACGAGTCCAGCCAGTTCGCCTCGGCCCTGCTCCTGGTGGGCGCCCGCGCGTCCGAGGGTCTGGAGCTGCGCATCTCGGGGACGGTCGTCTCGGCGCCTTTCCTCGACCTCACGGTCGCCGTCCTCCGCGAGCGAGGCGTGACGGTGGAGCGTCTCCTCACGCCGAACACCTTCCGCGTCCGACCGCAGCACGTCCGCGCGCGCTCGGTGAAGGTGCCGGGCGACGCGACGGCCGCGAGCTACCCCGCCGCCGCCGCGGCCATCCTCGGCGGGAGCGTGATGATCGAGAACGTCGATCCGCGTCCGCGGCCGGGAGCCCAAGGCGACATCCGCTTCTTCGACCTCCTCGAGCGCATGGGCTGCCATGTCTCGCGGCACTTCGGCCACGTGACGGTCCGCCGGCGAGGCGCGCTGTTCGGGATCCGCGAGAACGTTCGCGACGTCTCCGACGTCTTCCCCACCCTGGCCGTCGTCGCCGCCGTCGCGGACGGACGCAGCGAGATCCTCGGCGTCGGCCACACCCGGCGGCAGGAGAGCGACCGCATCGCCGCCGTCGCCGCGGGTCTGCGCGCGCTCGGGGGCCAGGTCACCGAGTACGCCGACGGCGTCGCCATCGACCCCGCGCCGCTGCACGGCGGGCGGGTCGACGCCGCGGGCGACCATCGCATCGCGATGGCCTTCAGCATCCTCGGCCTGCAGGTGCCCGGCGTCGTGGTCGAGGGCTCCGAGGCGGTCTCGAAGACGTTCCCCGGCTTCTACGACATGGTGCGGGAGCTCGGGCACTGACGACCGGCGCACTCCGGCGCCTCCGCGCCCTTCCCGACGGGCTCCTCGAAGCGACCTGGCTGGTCCTCACGCTGCGCGTCGCGCTCTCGATCTTCGCGCTGTACGTGGCGAGCGAGCGCGCCATCCCGCAGCCATGCCACTTCGAGGAGGCGCGCAACGGCTGGGGCGCGATGCCGCTGCAGTACAAGGACGGGCTCGCGTTCAAGCTCGTCGGGGTCTGGGAGCGCTGGGACGCGTGCTGGTACGCCAAGACCGCGACCTACGGCTACACGACGGACGGCGGGACCGCCTTCTTCCCGCTCTTCTCGATGCTCGAGCGCGTCGTCGCCCTCTTCGGGCCGCACGTCGTCGTCGCCGGGATGCTGCTGAACGTCGTCGTCGCGACGGCGGCGCTGTGGGGCCTCTACCGCATCGTCGTGCGCGACGT
Source organism: Chloroflexota bacterium (assembly GCA_028876375.1). Classification (GTDB taxonomy): domain Bacteria; phylum Chloroflexota; class Limnocylindria; order P2-11E; family P2-11E; genus JACPOT01. Next base: position 12,729 of record JAGWSB010000053.1, read on the forward strand.
CGACGCGGCGACGGCGCGCCGCGCCATGCTCCTCCTGGCGATCTTCCCCGGCGCGCTCTTCCTGCTCGCGCCGTTCTCGGAGGCCGTCTGCCTCGCGTGCGCCGTCTGGGCCATCGAGCGAGCGCGCGCGGGGTCGTGGGGCGCCGCGCTCGTCCTGGCGTTCCTCGAGGGCTTGTCACGGCCCGTCGGCGGCCTCGTCGCGCTGCCGCTCGCGTGGCTGGCGTGGCGGCAGCGGCCGCCCGGCAGGCGCGCGGCGCTCGCGGCCGCGGCGGTCGTCGCCGCGCCGGCGAGCGGCCTTCTCTACCTCGCGTACACGGTCCGCGTCGTCGGCCGCTCCATGTTCGACGCCTCCGCCGCGTGGGGCACGGAGTCCTTCCACGCGCCCTGGGAGGTCTTCGCCGCGACCGTCGCCTGGATCCGCCGCACGGGCGATCCGCTCCAGGCGCTCGACCTCACGCTCCTCGTCGTGTTCCTCGTCCTCGTCGTCGTCGGGATCCGCCGCCTGCCGGCCGATCTGACGCTCTATGCCGTGCCGCAGCTCTACCTCGCGTGGTCGCGCCTCTTGCCCACGCCGCTCACCTCGACGCCGCGGTACCTGCTCGTCATCTTTCCCGCGTTCATCGTCCTCGCGCTCCTCCTCCGCGAGCGCCGCGCGCACTGGGCCTACGCGATCCTGTCGCTGCTCCTCCTCGGCGCGCTCGCGAACGAGTTCGTCGTCGGGGATTTCGTGGGCTAGGGCCGGGTGCCCCGCGCGAGCTCGAGGACGCTGTCCGCGGTCGGGAAGACCGGGAGCGCGCGCACGATGGTCTCGTCGAGCGCGTCGCGGTACGGCGCGAGCGCCGCGCGCGCGTCGTCGGGGCTCGCCGCCGCGACCCCGACGGTCCCCGGCTCGACGCCCATCGCCGCGAAGCTCCGCGCGTACGCCGGAGACCTCGCGTATCGGCCGGCGGCGTCCGCGAGCCGCTCGCGCGCGTCGCGCCCGACGGCCACGCGGACGTACGAGGCGACGACGACGCTGCCGGGCTCGCGTCCGGCGCGGCGCTCGCCCTCGCGCACGCGCTCGCGCGCCCAGCGGATGCGCTCGGGCGTCATCCAATTGAGGAGGACGATGTCGGCTATCTCGCCGGCGAGGCGGCACATCCGCGGTCCCATCGCGGCGACGGCGACGGCGACGTCCGGATCGAGGATGCGGCGGAGCTCGCCCATCGCCGTGCGGACCGCGTCGACCGGATGCTCCGCGCGGCCGGAGCCGATGCCGATGACGGCGCGGCGCGCGTCGAGCTCGAGCTCGGAGACGGCGGACGCGATCTCGCGCGACGAGCGGCGGTCGCACGCGATCACGCCGACCCCGAGCGCGACACGGGCGGTCGGCCGCTGCGCCGCGGCCAGGACGGGAAGTCCCGGCGCGTTCGGCGTGTCGTTCGTCCACAGGCTCGCGTAGCCGAGCCTTTCGACCTCCGGCGCCACCGCGGCCGACACCGCGGGGCCGAGCGCGGCGTCGAAGGCGAAGCCGAGGCGTTCGCCCACGTCAGTCCTTCCGCGCGGAAAGGATCGCGCGCAGCGCGCTCTCGTCGCCGAGGGCATGCTCGATCTCGCCCAGCCGCTCGCGCAGCGAGGCGATGTGCTCGCGCAGGCCGGGCGCGCCGAGGAGCGGCAGCGCGAGCTCGAGCGGCGTCCCCGCGAGACGGGTGGCGTCGCGGATGCCCGTGCCGGCGACCGACGCGAACGGCATCGGCAGCGCCGCGCGCGCGACGGCCTCCAGCGCGACCGCCGACGCGAGCGGAAGCGCCGAGACGGCGGCGATGGCGCGGTCGTGCACCGACGGCGAGCAGACCGTGACGCTCCCGCCGAGGTCGCGCGCGAGGTCGCCGGCGACGGCCATGGCGCGCTCGTCCGACCGCGCGGTGACGACCACGAGGAACGGCCGCCCGCGGAAGAGCGCTCCGTCGGCGGCGGCCATCCCGCTCGCGGTGCCGCCGGCCATGGGGTGGAGGCCGACGATGCGGACGCCGGCCGGCGCGGTCTCGGCGAACGCGGCGACGTCCGCCTTGAGCGAGCCGACCTCGAGGAGCACCGCGTCGCCGGCGCGCGGCGCGAGCGCGCGCAGCGTGGGCACGACGGCCGCGAGCGGCGTCGCGACGACGACGGCGTCGGCGGGGACCGCCGCGTCGAGCGTGTCGACGACGGCGATGCCACGCGCGCGCGCCGCCGCGCGCGCCCCCTCGTCGCGGTCGTACCCCGCGACGTCGTGACGGTCGCGCAGGCCGAGGGCGATCGACCCGCCGATGAGCCCGAGGCCGACGACGCGGACGCGCATCAGACGGTCGCGGCGACGCCCGCGGAGGGCACGACGGCGCGCCCGACGGCCGCGGCGACGCCGGGCACGATGCGCATGAGCGCAGCGAAGTTCTCGAAGGTGAGCGACTGGAACCCGTCCTTCAGCGCGTGGTCCGGGCTCGGGTGCACCTCGACGATGATGCCGTCGGCGCCCGCCGCGACCGCGGCGAGGGCGACGGGCGCGACGAGGTACCACTTCCCCGTCCCGTGCGACGGGTCGGCGATGACCGGCAGGTGCGAGAGGCGCTTGAGCAGCGGGATCGCGCTCACGTCGAAGGTGTTGCGCGTGTACTTCTCGAACGTGCGGATGCCGCGCTCGCACAGGATCACGTGCGGGTTCCCCTTGGCCAGGATGTATTCGGCCGACAGGAGGAGCTCCTCGATGGTGCCGGACATGCCGCGCTTCAGGAGCACCGGCATGCGGGTCTCGCCGACGGCGTCGAGCAGGCTGAAGTTCTGGCTGTTGCGCGTGCCGATCTGCAGGCAGTCGGCGTGGCGCGCGACGAGGTCGACGTCCGCCGGCGTGAGCACCTCGGTCACGACCGGCAGGCCGGCGGCGCGTCCCGCCTCCTGGAGGATGGCCAGCCCCGGCTCGCCGAGGCCGCGGAAGTGGTACGGGGACGTGCTCGGCTTGTACGCGCCGCCGCGCAGCACCGTCGCGCCCCCGTCGCGCACCGCGCGCGCGGTCGCGATCGTCTGCTCGCGCGTCTCGACCGAGCACGGCCCGGCCATCACCGCGAGCGGACGTCCCGAGCCGATCTCGGCCGCGCCGATGCGCACGATGGTGTCCTCCGCGCGGACCTCCCGCGAGCTGAGCTTGAACGGGCGCGAGACGTAGACGATCTCCTGGACGCCGGGCATGGACTCGAGCTGCTCCCCCGCCTCGCGCGCCGCGACGCCGAAGGTGCCGATCGCCGTGCGCTCGGTCCCGGGCAGCGGGATGGCGGTGAGGCCGAGCTCCGTGACGCGCGCGACGACGTCGTCGATCTCGGCCTGCGTCGCGCCGCGCTTCATGACGACTAGCACCTCACACCACCTCCTTCTCGTCGACCGCCCACTGCGGGCGCAGCGAGCGCGCCTCGCGCAGGAAGACGTGGCGGACCTCCCGCTGAGAGCGTCCCGTGTTCCAGTGGATGAGCACGCGGATGCAGCGCCCCAGCGCTCCGGGGACGGGGATCTCGCGCGAGCAGATGAGCGGGACGTCCGTCCAGCCGATCTCCCGCGCGGCGGCGGCCGGGAACTCCGCGTCGAGGTCGGGCGTGGCGGTGAACCACACGCTCGCGACGTCCTCGCTCGCCATCGCGTTGAGCGCGACGATCCGCTGGAGCAGGTCCTTCGTCGCGGAGACGATCTCCTCGCGGTCGTTCGCCGCCACCGTCGTCGCGCCGCGCACGCCGCGCACGGCCGTCATCCGGCACCCCCCTCGCGAAGCGACCGCACGAGATCGCGCAGCGCGTCCTCCGCGCGGCCGGGCTCGGCGTGGTCGATCGCGTCGATAGCCGCGCTGCCGACGGCGACGCCGTCGGCGATGCCGCGCAGCGCGCGAACGTGCTCGGGCCGGCTGATCCCGAAGCCGACCGCGATGGGCAGCGGCGTGCGTGCGCGCACCCGGCGAAGGAACGGTGCCACGTCCTGCGACAGGCCGCTGCGGGCTCCCGTCACCCCGGTGAGCGAGACGCAGTAGACGAAGCCACGCGCCCGCGGCAGGAGCCGCTCGAGCCGGTCGTCGGGCGTCGTCGGCGCGACCATGTCGATCCGCGCGACCCCGGCCGGCACGAGGGCGGCGTCGATCACCGCGCTCTCCTCGGCCGGGAGGTCGGGCGCGATGACGCCCGCGATGCCCGCGGAGCGCAGGGCACCGGCGAGGCGCTCCGGCCCGTACTGCAGGAACGGGTTCAGGTAGCCCATGAGGAGCACCGCCGCGTCGCGCTCGGCGACCGCGCCGGCCGCCTCGGCGATGCAGTCGTCCAGGCGGATGCCCTCGCGCAGCGCCGTCTCGCCGGCGTGCTGGACCGTCGTCCCGTCGGCCATCGGATCGCTGAACGGCACGCCGAGCTCGATGACGTCGGCGCCGCCGTCGAGGGCCGCGCGGACGAGGCCGCGCGTCGCGTCCCGGCGCGGGAACCCGGTCATGAGGTAGATGACGATGGCCATCCGCCGCTCGCGCTTCGCGGCCGCGAACGCGCGCTCGATCCGCTCGACGCCGGTGCCGGACGCAACGGTCATGCCGGGGGGTCCTCGGGGGGCGCAGCCCCCCGGCCGATCACCGTGTCGAGATCCTTGTCGCCGCGCCCCGAGAGGCATACCAGCACGTCTAGTTCCCGTCCGAGCTCGCGGGCGACGTAGGGCAGGTCGGCGATCGCGTGCGCCGGCTCGAGCGCGGGGATGATGCCCTCCGTCCGGCACAGCAGGCGGAAGGCCTCGAGGGCTTCCGCGTCGGTGCGCGCGACGTAGGTGACGCGACCGCTGTCGTGCAGCGCCGCGTGCTGCGGGCCGACGCCAGGATAGTCGAGCCCGGCCGAGATCGAGTGCGTCTCACGGATCTGGCCGTCGGAGTCCTGCAGCACGTAGGTCTTGGTGCCGTGGAGCACGCCGACCGAGCCGCCGACGATCGAGGCGGCGTGGTGGCCGCTCTCGAGCCCCTCGCCGCCGGCCTCGACCCCCCGTAGCTTCACGCTCGCGTCGTCGAGGAACGGCGCGAAAGTCCCGATGGCGTTCGAGCCACCGCCGACGCAGGCCATGACGACGTCAGGGAGGCGTCCGAGGAGGTCGAGCGACTGCGCGCGCGCCTCCCGCCCGATGACCGACTGGAGCTCGCGCACCATCGTCGGGTACGGGTGCATGCCGATCGCGGACCCCAGCAGGTAGTACGTCGTGCGCACGTTCGTCACCCAGTCGCGGATCGCCTCGTTCACCGCGTCCTTGAGCGTGCGGCTGCCGGCGTCGACGCCGCGCACGTCGGCGCCGAGGAGGCGCATGCGGAACACGTTGGGCTTCTGGCGCTCCATGTCGACGGTCCCCATGTAGACGACGCACTCGAGCCCCAGGAGAGCGCACGCCGTCGCGGTCGCGACGCCGTGCTGCCCCGCGCCGGTCTCGGCGATGACGCGCTTCTTCCCCATCCGCTTCGCGAGGAGCCCCTGGCCGATGGCGTTGTTGATCTTGTGCGCGCCGGTGTGCGTCAGGTCCTCGCGCTTGAGGAGCACGCGCCGGAGCCCGACGGCCGCCGCGAGGCGACGCGCGTCGGTGAGCGGCGTCGGCCGACCGACGTACGTGCGCAGGAGCCGGTCGAGCTCGTCGCGGAATGCCGTGTCCGTCCACGCCGCCTCGAAGGCCGCCTCCAGCTCGATGACGGCGGGCATGAGCGTCTCGGGGACGTACTGCCCTCCGAAGGCGCCGAAGCGTCCGCGGATCGTCGCCAGTGCGCTCATGCCACGCTCCTTCCCGCCGCTTCGGCCACGCCTCGCGGCAGCGACGCGAGCTGGCGGACGAGGATCCCCGGATCGCTCGCGCGCATGAGGGCGGTCCCCACCAGGACGGCGTCGACGCGCGCGGGAAGAGCGCGTGCGTCCTCCGCGCTCGTGATGCCCGACTCCGCGACGAGGATCTGCCCCGGCCGCGCCAGATGATGCAGCGTTCGGATCCGCTCCGGCCGCAGCTCACTCGGAGCGCGCAGGTCCCGCGCGTTCACTCCGACCACCGCCGTGCCTGTGCGCACGGCGCGCTCGAACGCCGCGGGCTCGTGCGCCTCGAGGAGGACCCCCAGCCCGACCTCTCCCGCGCGCGCGAGAAGCCGGGCGAGCAGCGCGTCGTCGAGCGCCTCGGCGATGAGGAGGACCGCGCTCGCTCCGGCCGCGTACGCCTCGGCGATCTGGTACGCGCTCACGACGACGTCCTTGCACAGCACCGGCAGAGCGACGGCCTCGCGCACCGCGCTGAGATCCGCCAGCGAGCCGCCCCAGTGGCGCGGCTCGCAGAGCACCGAGATGGCCGCCGCTCCCGCCTCGGCGTAGCGGCGCGCTCGCGCCGCGACGTCCACGTCGAGCCCGAGCTCTCCCTGCGACGGCGACATCCTCTTCACCTCGGCGATGACGGCGAGCCGCCCGGCCCGGCGCCGCTCCGCCAGCGCGCGCGTGAAGGCGTCGCCCGATCCGCCCGCCGGCGCGGAGCCGCGGCGGGCGGCGCGAGCAACGAGGTCGG
>JAGWSB010000054.1 GCA_028876375.1 Chloroflexota bacterium
GCGCTTCGCGAGCGGGCCGGATCCGTCGCGCTTCGACGAGGCGTTCGCGAACGCGTGCCGCATCGCGGACGCCTGCGACGTCGACCTCGATCTCGGGCACCAGCGCCTGCCGGGGTTCCCCGTCCCCGAGGGCGAGACCGCGTTCTCGTACCTCTACGACCTGTGCCAGAAGGGCGCGCGCGAGAAGTACGGCCGCATCACGCCGCGCGTCAGCAGCCAGCTCGCGCACGAGCTCGAGGTCATCGAGCGCGCGAAGCTCGCGGAGTTCTTCCTCATCAACTGGGACATCGTCCGCTTCTGCAAGGAGCGGCGGATCCCGGCGCAGGGGCGCGGGTCGGCCGCGGACTCGATCGTCGCGTACGTCCTCGACATCACGAAGGTCGATCCCATCGCGCACGACCTCCTCTTCGAGCGATTCCTGACCGAGGACTCGAAGACGATGCCGGACATCGACATCGACATCGCGACGAACGACCGCGAGGAGGTCATCCAGTACGTCTACGGCAAGTACGGCGAGCGCTACGCGGCCATGGTGTGCAACCTCGTCACCTACCGCGCGCGCCTCGCCTCGCGCGAGGTCGCGAAGGCGCTCGGTTTCCGCCTCGAGGTCATCGACCGCATGGCGCGGGCGATCGACCACTGGCACGTCGATCCACGCGTCACCTTCCACGACCATCCCGGCCACCATCCCCACTACGGCGGCGTCGGCCTCGAGGAGCCGCGGCCGCTCGCGGACACCGTCGAGACGCTGGCCGACCTCTTCAACGAGACGGAGCGCGAGCGCTTCCCGCTCTTCCGCGAGATCACGCTCGCCATCGCCGACCTCCCGCGGCACCTCTCGATCCACAACGGCGGGATGCTCATCACCGCCCAGCCGCTCGTCGACGTCGTGCCCATCGAGCGGGCGACGATGCCGGGGCGGAACGTCGTCCAGTTCGACAAGCGCGACGTCGAGGATCTCGGCCTGGTGAAGATGGATCTCCTGGGGCTGCGCACGCTCTCGCTCATCAAGGACGCCGTCGCCATGATCCGGGAGCGCCACGGCGCGCGGCTCGAGCTCGGCTCGCTGCCGCTCGACGACCCCGCCGTCTACGACCTCATCTGCGAGGTCGACACCATCGGCCTATTCCAGGTCGAAAGCCGCGCCCAGGCGCAGGCGCTGCCCCGCGTCCTCCCGCGCACCTTCGCCGACATCGTCGTGCAGACGGCGATCATCCGGCCGGGCCCGCTGCAGGGGAACGCCGTGAACCCGTACATCCGGCGGCGCCAGGGGCGCGAGCCCGTCACGTACGCGCACCCCTCGCTCGAGCCGGCACTGAAGGAGACGCTCGGCGTGATCCTCTTCCAGGAGCAGATCCTCAAGGTGGCCATGGCCATCGCCGGCTTCACGCCGGCGGAGGGCGACAAGCTGCGGCGCGCGATGAGCCGCGCGCGCTCGGCCGAGGACATGGAGAAGCTGCGCGGCCCCTTCGTCCGCGGCGCGCTCGCGCGCGGCGTCAACGACGCGACGGCGAACACGATCTTCGGGCAGATCGCGGCCTTCGCCGAGTTCGGGTTCTGCAAGAGCCACGCGGCGGCGTTCGCGCTCACCGCGTATCACACCGCTCACCTCAAGCTCTACTACCCGGCCGAGTTCTACGTCGCGCTGCTGAACAACCAGCCCATGGGCTTCTACAGCCCCGCGGTCATCGCCGGCGACGCGAAGCGCCACGGCGTGCGCATCCTTCCCGTCGACGTGAACGTGTCGGCGGCGAAGGCGACCGTCGAGGAGGCGGGTGCCGATCCGGCACGTCCCGACATCCGCGACGGCTCGAACGCCATCGCGCGACACCGCGTCTGTCGCACGCACCACGTCCGCCTCGGGTTCAGCTACGTGAAGCACGTCGGCGACGACGAGGCGGCCGCGATCGTCGCGGAGCGCGAGCGCGGCGGGCCGTACCGCGCGTTCGACGACCTCGCGCGGCGCACGCCGCTCAAGGAGGAAGCGCTCCGCAGCCTCGCGCTCGTCGGCGCCTTCGACCGCTTCGGCGAGCCGCGGCGCGAGCTGCTGTGGCGCGCGCGCGACGCGCACCGCACCTCGCCCGCGTTCGCGCGCCCGACGCTCCCTCTCCCCACGGTCGCGGCGCCGCGGCTTCCCGGCCTCAGCGAGGACGAGCTCTCCGCGCTCGACTATCGCCTCACGGGCGTCCCGACCGGGCCGCAGGTGATGGCCTTCTACCGCGCTCGTCTGGAGGAGCGCGGGATCCTGCGCTCGGTGGACCTCGGCGGGGTCGCGCACGGAGCGCGCGTGCGCGTCGCCGGAGCGATCGTCGTGAAGCAGCATCCAGAGACGGCGAAGGGGCACGTCTTCCTCTCGCTCGAGGACGAGGCGGGGATCGCGAACGTCGTCGTGCGGCCGGCGACGTACAAGACGGCGAAGGCGGCCATCGACGCGAGCCCCGCCGTCGTGGTCGACGGCGTCCTCCAGAGCGTCGACGGGGTCGTGTCCGTTCTTGCGCGGACTGTCGAGCCGGTGGACCTCTTCGTGCGGCCCGCCGCCCGCGAATGGCAGTGACCCGCCGCGCTACAGCCGCATTTTTCCACGTTCCACGACTGATACCGGATCAGATACCGAACAGAGCCTGCCGTCCTCCGCGGCGTGCGCATACTCCGCGCGCAGGACTGTGTGGCAGGCGAGCCAGGGGGTGCCTGACCGCGGTCGCCGGGGGTACGTGTGGAGGATCCGGGGGATCGGCTCGCCCAGGACCTTCTAGATTCGATCTTCCGCGTCGCGACCGAGCTGGTGCGCGGTGAGCGCGCCTCGCTCATGCTGCGCGACGACGAGAGCTCCGACTTCGTGATCTCGCGGGCCGTCGGGCTCGCGGAGGACGTGAGGCGTCAGGTCCGCGTGCACATCGGCGAGGGGATCGCCGGGAAGGTCGCGGCCGAGAAGCGCGCCGTCCTCGCCGGCGCGGGCGTGACCGTCGGCTCCGAGCGCACGTACAAGACCGGGTCCTTCGTCTCCGTCCCCATCGTCGTCAACGACGTGACGCGCGGCGTCCTCAACGTGGCCGATCCCGTGGGTGACCACGACTTCGGGACGGACGACCTGGCGACGCTCGAGATGCTCGCCGGGCACATCGCCGCCTGCCTCCAGCAGAAGGATCAGGAGGACGCGCTCAAGCTCCTCGCCGAGACCGATCCGCTCACGTGGCTCTTCAACCGGCGGCACTTCGACCGCCGCCTCGCGGCGGAAGCGGACCGCGCGCGGCGATCGGAGCACCTCCTCGCGCTCCTCATGGTCGACGTCGACGGCTTCAAGCGGATCAACGACCGCTACGGCCACGGCATCGGCGATCAGGTCCTGCGCGCCGTCGCCGGCGCGATCCGCGAGGCGGTGCGCGTGTACGACGTCCCCACGCGGTACGGCGGGGACGAGTTCGGGATCATCCTGCCGGAGGCGGACACGGAGAGCGCCGCGCGCGTCGGCCGCCGCATCCTCGAGAAGCTCGCGACGGCGACGCTGCCCCCCGAGCTCGCCTCGGCCGGCGAGCGCGTCCGCCTGTCGATCGGCGTCGGGACGTTCCCGCGTCCCGCGACGGAGCCCGCCGCCCTCATCGAGATCGCCGACAGCGCGATGTACGACGCGAAGGCGGCCGGCGGCGGCATCCGCGTGTGGGAGCACGCGCTCGCGGTCGGGCCGCGCGGCGCGCTGCGCTCGTCGCACAGCCCGGTCGAGCACGTGCCGTACCTCGCGGATCCCTCGCGGCTCGCGACCGCCGAGCTGCAGCGGGCCGTGCCGGTGGATCTCCTCGAGTCGTGCAACGCCGTGGTCGTCGGGCAGGAGGGTCAGGTCCTCACCGTCGCCCTGCCGCAGCCGAATGCGAGCGCCGTCGAGGCGATCTCGGAAGCGTCCGGCCTCGCGGTGTACCCGGTGTACAGCGGCGCGGGCGATCTCGAAGCGACGCGCCGCCGGCTCCTCTCTTAGGAGACGCCGCTCCCCGAGCTCGTCGCTTCCGTCGGGCCGACGTGCCGTGACGCGCGCGCGTCCTCGCGCTGGACGCCGCCGTCGGATCCCTTGAAGAGGTAGCCGACCCCGGGCACCGTCTGGATGACGTCGCGCTGCGTCCCGTCCGACGCGAGCTTGCGCCGCAGGCGGCTCACGTTCAGCTTCACCAGGTCCCCGCCGACGTCGGCGTCGTAGCCCCATACGCCCTCGAGGATCTCCTCCTGCGTGAGGACGCGGCCGGGGTTGGCCATGAAGTGCCGGAGCAGCTTGAACTCCGTCGGCGAGAGGTGGATGGGGACCTCGCCCGTCCGCACCTCGTGCGTCGCCTCGTCGAGGACGATGTCGCCGGTCTTGTACACCGAGGGCGCCGGACGTCCACGCACCTGCACCGAGCGGCGGAGGATGGCCTTCACGCGCGCGACGAGCTCCTTCGGGCGGAACGGCTTCGTGATGTAGTCGTCGGCGCCGAGCTGGAGTCCGCGGAGGACGTCGGTCTCGTCCTGGCGGGCGGACAGGATGAGGATCGCGACGTGGTCGTCGGCGCGGCGCATGCGCTCGAGGACGACGAATCCGGCGAGCTTGGGTAGGTTGAGGTCGAGGACGATGAGGTCGGGCTTGTCGCGCTCGAACGACTCGAGCGCGGTCTCGCCGTCGTACGCGCGCGTGACGTCGTAGCCCTCGCGACGCAGCGCGTAGTCGAGCAGCTCCACCAGGTCGCGATCGTCATCGACGACCAGCAGCTTCACGTGCCGCTCGCCTCCTCCGTGAGCTCGCGCGCCTTTGGGATCGTGAAGTGTATCGAAGTACCGCTGTCGCGCGTGCTCTCGATGCGGATGTCGCCACCTTGCGCCTGCACGATCGCGCGGCAGATCGTGAGCCCGAGGCCGACGCCGCCTGCCGCCTCGCGCACCTCGCGCGAGCGGAAGAACGGCTGGAAGAGCCTCCCGCGCTCGTCCTCGGGGATGCCCGGTCCCTCGTCGCTGACGATGATCTCGACGGCACCGTCCGCGCTCGCGGTGGACACCGTGACGGCGGTCGACTCCGGCGCGTACTTGCTCGCATTGGCGATGAGATTCGACAGGACCTGCGCCGTGCGCCGCGGGTCCGCGAGGACGCGATCGGCGCCCGCGGCGATGCGCGGAACGAGGCGCTGGGCCTTCCCGTCGAGGAGCGGCTGGACGAACTCGAGCGCCTCCCGCAGCGCCTGCCGGATCGTCGTCGACGTCGTCCGCACCTGGAACGTGCCGGCCTCGATGCTGCCGGCGTCGAGGAGGTTCTCGACGAGGTGCTCGAGCCGCAGCGCGCTGCGCCGGAGCGTTCCGAGCATGCGCTCGAGGTCGTCGCGCGCCATCGTCGCCGCGTCCTGCTGCAGCAGATCGAGCGACGCCGTCATCGAGGCGATGGGCGTCCGCAGCTCGTGCGCGACCTGGAGGAGGAAGTCCTCCTTGAGGCGGAGCATCTCGGCCTGCGCCGTGACGTCGCGGACGGTGTGGATCCAGCCCCGCTCGGCGACGCCCGTCGAGACGATCTCGAGAACGCCCATGCGCTCCTCGCGGGGGAACCACGCGCGCCGCACGACGTGGCCCTCCGTCCGCTGCACCGTCGCGGCGCCGCTGACGAGGAGGAGGTCGTCGAAGGGCCGCCCGAGCAGCTCGTCCTCGCCGAGAAGCCGGAATGCCGCCGGATTCGTGCTGGCGACGCGGCCCTCGGCGTCGCACACGACGACGCCGTCGGTCAGCGCGACCAACGCCTCCTCCAGCTCGATAGCGCCGAGAGGCGCCGTCGTGCCCGCCCCCGAGCGCTCCGTCCCGGGTCCCACTCCGGGGCGATGGTACGTGCTCACGCGCCCGCCGCGGGCGGCACGTGCAGACGGATGCGCGTGCCGTGACCCGGGCTCGAGTCGATGACGAGTCGCCCGCCGATCTGGCGCGCGGCCTCGCGCATCTGCAGGAGCCCGAGGCTCCCACGGGACGAGTACGTGGCGAGCGTCGAGGCGACGTCGAAGCCGACGCCGTCGTCCTCGACCTCCGCGACGAGCGTGCCGGAGTCGTCGCGGAGGTCGACGAGGACGGCCGTCGCCCGCCCGGTCTTGATCGCGTTGCTGATGGCCTCGCGGACGACGTGGAATGCGCCCGTCTCGACCTCCGGCGCGTACCGCGTGGTGAGGGCCACGTCGCGTGCGACGACGCGCGCGCCGCCGCTGCCGGTGGTGCGCTCGACGAGGCTGAGCACGGCGGACGCGAGGCCCTGCTCCTCGAGCACGACGGGGCGCAGCTCGAAGAGCAGCTCGCGGAGCCCGCGCTGCGCCTCGAGGACCTTCTCCCGCAGGTGGGCCAGCTCCTCGAGCGCGCCGGGGAGGTCGGTCCGCGCGCGCTTCTGGGCGAGCTCGATCGCGAGCGCGGTGCTCGCGAGCGTCTGCGCGACGCCGTCGTGGAGGTCGCGCGCCAGGCGGTGGCGCGTCTCCTCGGCGATGCGGACCTCGCGCAGCCTCTCGGCGGCGAGCTCCGTCGTCAGTCGCACGTACTCCAGCGCCAGCCCGGCCGACGCCGCGAGGCCCTCGCCGATGGCCCCGTGCCGCTCGTCGAAAGCGCCGCCGCGCTGGTTCACGGCCTGGAGGACGCCGAGGCGCTCGTGGGCGCGGGAGTCGATCGGCAGCACCAGGAGCGAGCGCGTGCGATAGCCGGTGCGCGCGTCGACGCTCGGGTCGAAGCGCGGATCGTCGTAGGGATGGTCGACGCGCAGGGTGCGGCCGTCGCGCGCGACCGCCGCCGCGAGGCCGGGGCCGTCGAGAGGGATGCGCAGCTCGCGGAACTCGCCCTGCGTGACCGCGCGCGACCAGATCTCCTGCCGCGCGGCATCGACGACGTACAGCGTCGCGCGCTCGGCGTCGAGGAGCGTCGTCGCCGCCGTGGCGATGCGCTGCAGGACGATGTCGACGTCGGACTCGAGCGCGAGGTCGCGCTGGAGCTGGAGCAGCGCGCCGAGCTCGGTGAGCGGGGCGTCGCCTACGGTCATCCCGCGCCCAGTATGGGATGCGCGGCTAGGTCGCCCCGCCCTCGCGGGCGGCGATGGCACGCGCCGTCGCGAGGGTGTCGATCTCGGCCACCGGCTTGTCCGGCCGGAGGCGCACGATCCGCGGGAAGCGCATCGCGAGGCCAGAGTCGTGTCGCTCGCTCGGCTGGATCTGGTCGAAGGCGACCTCGATGACCGTATCGGGCTCGACGGCGCGGACGCGGCCGCGGTCGGCGACGGTGTGCGCGAGGAAATGCTCCGTCATCTCGGCGATCTCGCGGTCGGTGAGCCCGGAATACGCCTTGCCGATGTTGCGCAGCTCACCGCGCTCGCCGCGGACGGCGAAGGTGTAGTCGGAAAGGACGCCGCGGCGCTTCCCGTGCCCCCACTCGACGGCGGTCACCACGACGTCGAGCGTACGGAGCGCGCGCTTCACCTTCAGCCACTCCATGCCGCGTCGACCCGGGCGGTACGGCGAGCGGGGATCCTTGACCATGAGGCCCTCGTTGCCTCGCGCCCGCGACGCGCCGAACTCGCGCTCGAGCGAGGCGACGAGCTCGTCGCCCGCGAGGTCGAGCACGCGGAGGTCGGGCGTGCGGACCGGACCGGCGAGCGGCAGCGCGCGGAGGATCCGCGAGCGCTCCGCGAGCGGACGCTCGAGGAGCGCCTCGCCGTCGCGCTCGAGGATGTCGAACGCCATCAGCGTGGCGGGTAGCTCGGCGCGCAGCTCGTCCGTCACGGCCTTGCGTCCGAGCCGGGTCTGGAACTCCGTGAACGGGACGGCGCGGCCGTCGCGGAACGAGAGGATCTCCGCGTCGAGGACGAAGCTGCCCGGTACGTCGCGCAGCGGCGCGACGAGCTCGGGGAAGCGGTCGGTCACCCGGTCGAGCGTGCGCGAGTAGAGCTCGACGCGGTCGCCGGACTTGTGAGCCTGCGCGCGCACGCCGTCGAACTTGTCCTCGACGTAGTACGGCGGCGGGAAGCGCTTCGCGACCTCGGCGAGCTCGAGGACCGGCGTCGCCAGCATCATCCCGACCGGCGCGAAGTGCGCGAAGGCCGCCGCCGCGAGCGTGTCGTGCTTGGCGCGCACCGCCGTCTCGCCGACGTCGCCCCCGAGCATGTTCGCGCGCGCGACGGCCTCCCTGTCGCGGCCGAACGCGCGCGCGATCGCGTCCTCGAGCAGGGCCTCGCGGAGCCCGATGCGCATGTCGCCGCCGACGATCTTCACCAGATACCGCGCCTCGCTCCCGCTGGCACGAGCGAGGAGAGCGCGCACGAGCGCGCGCTTCGCGGATGTCCCACGCGTCGCCGCGATCTCGTCGAAGGCGTCCGCGAGGTCGCGCAGGGTGAGCGGGCGCGGGTCGGGGGACGCGTCGACGATGAGCTCGGCCGCGACGTCGCCGAGATCCGCGTGGCGCTGGTACGCCGCGCCGATCGCGTCAGCGGCGGCGCGCGAGCGCTCTCTCGTCGCGTCGACGAGCGCGCTCCAGCCGACGGCGAGCACGCGCTGGTCGGCGCGAGGGAACGGCCCTCCGGCGAAGAGGCGCGCGGCGACGGCCAGGTCGTCGTCCGCGAGCGGTCCCAGGTACCCGGCGAGGACGCGCATCTTCTCCAGCTTCTTCGACGTCGCGCGCACCGCGTCGGCGGCCGCGGCCCACTCGGCGAACAGCGAGCCCATCCGCCCCATCCTGTACCGTCCGATCCGTGCGCGAGCCGCCCGTCATCCACCGCGTCCCGTACGGCCACGAGGAGCTCGAGTTCACCGTCCCGCCCTGGTTCGACGTCGACGTGGTGGAGTCGGCGCCGGCCGAGCCGCTCGCCGACCTCGAAGGCGCGGTGCGCGACGCGCTCCGCTCACCGCTGGGGTCGCCGCCGCTGCGCGACCTCGCGCGCCTGACGGCCGCGCGCGTGAGCGGCCGCGCCGCCCGGGTCGTCATCGCCGTCACCGACCTCACCCGCGCCTCTCCCGACGCGGCGCTCGTGCCGCCGATGCTCGACGAGCTCAACGCCGGCGGCATCGCCGACGCCGACGTGCTCGTCATCGTCGGCGTGGGTCTCCACCGCCCGACGACCGACGCGGAGAAGCGGGAGAAGCTCGGAAACGTCGTCGACCGCGTCCGCGTGGTCGACTCGGACGGGCGCGACCCGTCGAAGTGGGCCGACCTCGGGCCGATACCCCCGTACGGCGTGCCCGGGCTCACGCAGAAGCGCGTCGCGGAGGCCGATCTCGTACTGGCGACCGGCGTCGTCGAGCCCCACCAGTACGCGGGCTACTCCGGCGCGCGCAAGACCGTGGCCATCGGGTGCTGCGGAGAGCCGGTCATCACGGCGACGCACGGCATGCGCTTCCTCGAGGATCCCGGCGTCCGGCTGGCGCGCATCGACGGGAACCCGTTCCACGAGACCGTCCGCGAGATCGCGCGGCGCGCCGGACTGCGGTTCTGCGTGAACGTGGTGAACGACGACCGCGAGAGGGCCGTCGCCGTCGCGGCGGGAGAGCCGGACGCCGTCCTCGCGCGCCTGGTCGCCGTCGCCGCGGAGGTGTACACGCGGCCCATCACGAAGCAGTACGACGTGGTCGTCGCCGGCGTCGGCGCGCCGAAGGACGTCAACCTCTATCAGGCGTCGCGCGCGGCGACGTACCTGCGCTTCGCCCCGACGCCCGTCGTCCGCGCGGGCGGCAGCATCGTCATCCCCGCGCAGCTCCCCGAGGGTGCCGGCGAGGGGGCGGGAGAGCGGCGTTTCCTCGCCGCGCTCGAGCGCGCGGAGTCGCCCGCGGCCGTGGTCGAGGCGGCGCGGCGCCACTTCGAGGGCGGCGAGCAGCGGGCGGTGATGGTCGCGCTGACGCTGCAGCACTGTCAGGTCATCGTCGCGGCGTCGGAGGCGCCGGAGATCGTGCGCCTCGCGAAGCTGCGCGCCGCGGTCGACGTCGAGGAGGCGCTGGACCTGGCGTACGAGCACATCGGGCGTCCGCAGCGGGCGAGCCTGCTCATCGTGCCGCGCGCTTTGCACACGCTGCCGGTGGTACGGGAGGCGGCGCGGGCCTGAGGCGCGATCGGCACGGAAGGCGCATGATCGCCGGTGCCGATGGGCTGCTGTCTCGGTGGATGCTTCCGCCTGATCTTCTTCACGCTGTGGCGCGCGCTGCTCGCCGCGCTGATCGCTCTGCTCTTCGCGCGCGTCGACGCGTACGTGGAGCGGCGGGGATGGGATCAGAGCACGGCCGGACGCGCCTATCGCGCCTACCGCGATCGAGGCAAGTAAGCCGTAGCATCGCGACCGCATGACGCTCGCGGCACCGCGGATCGACGTCTTCCGCATTCCGACGCGGATCATGTTCGGGAGAGGCGTGTCGGAGCGCGTCGCCGAGCCGCTCGCGCAGGTGGCGGCGAAGCGCGTGCTCATCGTCACCGACCCGGGCGTGGTGAAGGCCGGGCTCGTCGCGCCGATCGAGCAGCGCATCCGCGAAGCGGGCATCGCGCACGAGATCTACGACGGCGTCGTGCCGGATCCGGTCGTCGCCGACGTCGAGCGGTGCTTCGAGCGCGCCCGCGACATGCGCGCCGACGCGCTCGTCGCCATCGGCGGCGGCTCGTCGATCGACACCGCGAAGATGGCCGCCGTCCTCATGACGAACGGCGGGACGGTGCTCGACTACGTCGGCATCGACAAGGTGCCCAGGCCGGCCGCTCCCGTGGTGGCCATCCCGACGACGGCGGGGACCGGCGCCGAGATCACGATCAACAGCGTCATCGCCGACCCCGAGCAGCACAAGAAGCTCGTCATCATCAGCCCGAACGCGACGGCGCTCTTCGCGCTCGAGGATCCGGACATGACGCGCGGCCTGCCGCCCTTCCTCACCGCCATCACGGGCATGGACACCCTCGTGCACGCCGTCGAGTCGTACGTCAACAAGAACACGTACCCGATGACGCGATCTCTCGCCATCGAGGCCATCCGCGACGCGGGCTGGGCGCTGCCGCGCGCGGTGAAGGATGGGAGCGACCTCGAGGCGCGCGAGCGGATGATGCGGGCCGTCGTCAGCGCGAGCCTGGCGTTCAGCAACACGCGCCTGGGGAACGTCCACGCG
Source organism: Chloroflexota bacterium (assembly GCA_028876375.1). GTDB lineage: Bacteria > Chloroflexota > Limnocylindria > P2-11E > P2-11E > JACPOT01. The sequence continues at coordinate 11,091 of JAGWSB010000054.1, forward strand.
ATGGCGCTCCCGCTCGGGGGCTGGTGCCACGTCGCGCACGGCACCGCCGTCGCGGTGCTGCTCCCGCACGTGATGGAGTTCAACCGCACCGCCGCGCCCGACCGCTTCGCCGAGGTGGGCGAGGCGCTGGGCGTGGGGAAGGATCCCCAAGCCGCGGTGCGCAGAACGCACGCGCTCCTCGAGGAGACCGGCATCCCGACGCGCCTCTCGGAGTGCGGCGTCACCGACGATAAGATCGGCGCGATGGCGAAGGACGCGATGCAGTCCGGGAACATCGCCGTCAATCCGCGCGCGACGACGCTGGCGGACATCGAGGCGCTCTACCGCGCGGCCCTGTAGCCGATGCCGCTCGCGATCTTCGACATGGACGGCGTCCTCTACCGCGGCTCGCAGGTGCTCCCGTACGCCCACGAGACGCTCGACCGCTTGCGCGGCGGCGGCTGGCAGGTGTTCTTCGCGACGAACAACTCGACGGCGATGCGCGACGAGTATGTCGAGCGGCTGCGTTCCCTCGGCCTCGGCGGTGACCGCGAGCACGTGGTCACGAGCGCATACGCGACGGCGCATTTCCTCGAGCGGCGCTTCCCGCGTGCGAAGGACGTTCTCGTCGTAGGGGCCGACGCGCTCCGGGAGGAGATCCGATCAGTCGGCATCGCGGTGCGTCCCGTCGCGGAGCTGCCCGGCGCCCACCCGCCGCCCGCGGCGGCTGCGGACGGCGTCGACCCCGGCGCGATGCGCGCGTACCTCGTCGGCCTGGAGCTCCCGCCGCCGCCCGACGCGGTCGTCGTCGGGCTCGACCTGCACCTCACCTACGCCAAGCTCGCCGAGGCGCAGCGGGCGATCCTCGCCGGCGCGCTCTTCGTCGCGTCGAACAAGGACCGCGCGTATCCGGTGGAGGGCCGGCTGCTGCCGGGGTCGGGGAGCATCGTCGCGGCCCTGGAGACGGCGACGCGGCGCACGGCGATCTGCGTCGGGAAGCCGGAGCCGTTCCTCTTCGAGGAGGCCATCCGGCGGGCCGGCGCGACGAGCGGTCCGACCATCGTCGTCGGCGACTCCGTCGAGCAGGACATCGTGCCGGCGCACCGCGTCGGCGCCACCGGCGTCCTCATCCTCACCGGCGTGACGAGCGAGGCGCCCGCGCCCGGGAGCGGACCGGACCGTCCGGACCACGTCGTCCGGGACCTGCGCCAGCTGTTCGACCTCCCCGAGATCGCCGGCGTCTGATCTCCTCCGCCGCCAGCCGCCGATCGGCACGCCGGTTGCTCGGGGTGCGGGCGTGATGGGCTTCGGCGGTGGCCTTGTCCTCGGGATCCTGATCGGGCTCGCGGTCGGCGTCGTCACCATCGGCTTCCTGGCCATCTCCGCGTACGAGCGGGGACTGGCGGAAGCTGCCGGGAAGCGCAAGGAGTGGAAGGCGGAGCTCGTGGCGCGTCGTGCGGCGGTGCGCGCCATGCCGCGGGTGGCGACGTCCGCTCCGATCGCCGCCGCCCCCATAGCCGCGGCGCCCGCTCCGCCGGCCGTCGCTCCCGTCGCCGCGGTCGCCGCGCGCAAGGCCAGCTAGCTCCCACAGCGCGCTTCCCCGGCGCGGTCCTCCCTCCTTCCGGCTCCGGGTCGTCGTCGCATCCGTCCGGCGCCGGCGTTATTCGACCGACCGACCTCGCTCGACAAGCAGCCGGACGTCGAGGAGCATGGTCGGACCGGACACAGAGGAGGAAGGCATGCGCGAGCTCGCCCGCTCCATCGTCACCCTGGGTGTGACCGTCGGCCTCTGTCTCGCGGCGGCGGCGACGCCTGCCGCAGCGGTGTTCCACAAGCCGCGCGTCCCCGCCGATCGGGCCGCGACGACCACCCGAGCGGGTTGGTCATCGAGCAACTGGTCCGGCTACGCGATCACCGGAAGCGCCGGCCATTACGCGAGCGTGACCGGAACGTGGGTCGTGCAGGCCGTCTCCCCGACCAAGAAGGCGACCTACTCGTCGCAGTGGGTCGGCATCGACGGCTTCAACGACAGCAGCCTCATCCAGACGGGTACGGAGTCCGACTACTACAGCGGCTCCGCGCACTACAGCGCGTGGTGGGAGATCCTCCCCGCCGCCGAGACGGTCATCCCCTCCATCGCGGTCACGCCCGGCGACCTCATGTCCGCGTCGATCCAGCAGCAAGCGGGAACGAGCAGCTGGAAGATCACGCTGACGGACGAGACCACCGGCGCGACCTTCATCACGACGCAGACGTACACCGGCCCGCAGACCTCGGCCGAGTGGATCGAAGAGGCGCCGACGGTCGGCGGGCGGATCGCGCCGCTCGCGCACTACTACGGCGCGTCCGGCGGGCAGGGCTCGCCCGCCGCGTTCGACTCCGGCGCGCCGAGCCCGATCAACAGCGTCAACGGCGCGTCGCCAGCCCTCACCGGCTCCGAGAGCGGCGTCATGGTCCAGCAGCGCGCGCAGGTCTCGACGCCCTCGGCTCCCGACGGCGACGCGGATGGATTCAACATGGAGTACGGCTCGACCGCCCCGCCCGCACCGGGCACCTGATCGCCGCCGCGACCCGCCGATGATCCGGGAGCGGGCCGTCTGCATAAGGCGGCCCGCTCCTGCATATCTGCGAACATGCCCGCATGGACCGAATGAGGGCCGTGTGCCTCGGCGGCGGGCTCGGCGCGCCGACGATCATGCGCGGCCTGAAGCGGCACACCGACGACATCACCGGCCTCATCGCCGTCACCGACTCGGGGCGCTCCACGGGCAAGGTGCGCATCGCGCTCGACGTGCCGGCGCCCGGCGACGTCCGCAGCGCGCTGGTCACGCTCGCGGAGAGCGACCCCGAGCTCCGCCGGCTCTTCCAGCACCGCTTCCGCACGGACAAGAGCGAGGACCTGGACGGCATGGCGTTCGGCAACCTCTTCCTCGCCGCGCTCACCCAGCTGGAGGGCTCGTTCCTCGCCGCCGTCGAGTCGGCGTCGCGGATGCTCGGCGTGAAGGGCCGCATCCTTCCGGTCACCCTCTACAACACGCACCTCTGCGCGGTCCTCGCCGACGGCACGGTCGTCGAGCAGGAGGTCAACGTGCGCGCGCCGGGGAAAGCGCCGATCCAGCGCGTGTTCCTGAAAGACGCGCACGTCGATCCGTGCCAGGGCACGGTGGAGGCGATCGAGCGCGCCGACCTCATCACGCTCGGCCCCGGGAGCCTGTACACGACGGTCTGCGCGTGCCTCCTCGTGCCCGAGATCGCGCGGGCGATCGCGCGAAGCGACGCGCTCGTCGTGTACGTCGCGAACACGACGCGGCAGCCGGGCCAGACCGACGAGCTCGGGCTCGCCGATCACGTCGCGCGCATCGTCGAGCAGCTCGGCGGCAGCGGGCTCGACGCCGTGCTCGTCAACGACGACCCGCCGCCGGCGGAGCTCCGCGAGCACTACGCCGCGCAGGGGCTCGACTATCTCGAGCCGACCGAGGGCGAGATCTCGCGGATCCGCGCGCTCGGCGTGGAGCCCGCGCTGGCGCCGCTCATCGACAAGTGGTCCGGTCCGCGGGAGCTTTGGGAGAAGCTCGACACCATCCGCCACGATCCCGAGCGCGTCGGCGACGCGCTCGTCGCGCTCCTCCGCGCGCGGCGCGCCTCCGCCGCGGGCACGGTCGCCTGATGGCCGCAGCGGTCGCCGCGCGCATCCGCCACTTCATCTCGCTCGCGGACCTCACGCCCTCCGAGCTCGCGGGCCTCATCGCCGACGCCGCAGCGCTGAAGCGCGAGCCGGTGCCGCCGGATGCGCCGCTCCGCGGACGGTCGCTGGCGATGATCTTCGAGAAGCCCAGCCTCCGCACGCGCGTCTCGTTCGAGATGGGGATGGTCCACCTCGGCGGGCACGCGACGTACCTGTCGCCGGCCGAGGTCGGCCTCGGACGCCGCGAGAGCGTCGCCGACGTCGCGCGCGTCGTCAGCCGCTACGTCGACCTCGTCGTCCTCCGCACGTTCGCGCACGAGACGACGGAAGAGTTCGCGCGCTTCTCGGCGGTGCCGGTGGTGAACGGCCTTTCCGACGTCTCGCACCCCTGCCAGGGGCTGACCGACATCTTCACCATCCAGGAGCGCAAGGGGAGCGCGCCGGGCATCGTCGTCGCGTACGTGGGCGACGGCAACAACGTCTGCCACTCGCTCATGCTCGCGGTCGCGCTCGCCGGTCAGACGATCCGCGTCGCCGCGCCGGACGGGTACGAGCCCCAGGGCCGCACGCGGAGCGCGGCGGCCGCGATCGCGCGGGGAACGCGCGCGACGATCGACGTCGTGCGCGATCCGCGCGATGCCGTCCGCGGCGCGGACGTCGTGTACACCGACGTGTGGACGAGCATGGGGCAGGAGCAGGAGTACGAGCGGCGGCGCCGCGCGTTCCAGGGATATCAGGTGAACGCCGATCTGTTGCGCCTGGCGAAGCCGGACGCCGTCGTCATGCACGACCTGCCGGCGCATCGCGGCGAGGAGATCACGGACGACGTCATGGACGGCCCGCAGAGCGTCGTCTTCGATCAGGCCGAGAACCGCCTCCACGCGCAGAAGGCGCTCGTGCGGTGGCTGATGGGGGTGGCCCGATGACCGAGCGCGTCATCCTCAACGACTGCTGCGAGGACTGGATCGTCCAGTGGGGCGGCTTCTACCGCCCGGGCGACGGCTTCGCCTGCCCCGAGTGCGCGACGGCGTGGCGCAAGTCGTCGCCGGGGACGTATCACCGCGCCTCCGACGGCCACGAGTTCGTGCGACGTGAGCGCGCGGGGCCCGAGGACCGCTTCCCGTACCTCGCCGCCGCCGACGGCCGGGAGCCGCGGGTCGAGCGCTGCTGCACCAAGATCCTTCTCACCCACGGCGATCGCATGCCCGAAGGGGCGTTCGTGTGCCCGGTCTGCTCGACGCGCTGGACCAAGCGCAGCGATCGGCTCCACGGCCTGCGCGTGCCGGTGTTCGAGAAGGAGGGTCTTGCCGAACCCCTCACCATTCAACCTGGACGGCCGCGTCCGTTCCTCGTCGGCGTGTCGGAGTATTCGCCGCCGCGGGACTGACGCCGCGCGGCGAACAGGAGGAAGAGATGGCGGAGCAGATGGCGACCGAGGCGGCGGTCCAGGCAGGCGCGGTCCCGCGCGACGCGACCGCCGGCGCGTCGCCGCTGGTGAACCGCCGCCGGCGCGGCGTCGTCGGTGGCGCCGTCCTCATCGCCGTCGGGATCACCTACCTGCTCCCGACCTTCGGCGTGCCGAACGCGACCTCCTATCTGTTCCTCGCGCTCGGGGCGGCGTTCGCCGCGGCCTATCTGACCGGTCTCAACCCGTACGTCTATCTCGTCCCCGCGGCGACGCTCATCAGCTTCGGTACAGGCCTCCTCATCCCCGGCTGGCTCGGCCTGCCCGACGAGACCGTCGCGCCGGTGTTCTTGGCCTCTCTGACGGTCGGGCTCGTCGCGGTCTTCGTCATCCGCCCGAACCGCCGCTGGCCGCTCATCCCGGCCGCGGTCTTCGGCCTCATCACGCTGCTCGAGGTGTTCCGGGTGGCGACGGTCGTGCCCAGCGGCCTCCAGCCGCTCTTCGTCCCGGCCGTGCTCATCTGCGTCGGCGGCTACCTGATCCTGGCCCCCCGGCTCTAGGCCTCCGCGGCGGCGAAGAGGTACGGCCTAGTACTTCCGTACTAGGTAGCCGACCCGCGTCTATGGGTGGCTTGACACGCTTCTGTCGCCCGTCGTGCAGGCACGCGGGGGATGCTCCCGCTGATCCCGCGGAGGGACTGCTGAACTCGGCCTAGGGGAGACCGGGAGAGGGACCAGGTGGGAGAGAGGTACTCGTTGCTCGTCCAGATCGTGGCCTTGTTCACGCGCCTCGTCGGCGCGCTGGGCGACGTTGCCCGGATCCGCCTGCACTACGGCCCGCTCCCCGCGCCGGTCGTCCCGCCCGCGCCGCCCATCGCCGACGCGGAGCTCCTCGACAAGCGCGGTCGGCCGCTCCGCGGCGCGGCCCGGGCGGCGCGCATCAGGGCGATCGAGCGGCGCCGCGCCGCTGAGCCCATCGCGCCACCGGCTGCGGCCGGCCGCGTCATCGTGGTGCCGCGGATCGCGCTCCCGCCGTTCCCGTCGGCGCTCGCCGCGCCGCCCCTGCGTCGCCGCCTCTCGCGCGTCCGCGTGCCGATGCTCTCGGTCCGCGCGCTGCGGCTCGTCACGCTCACCGTCACGGCGACCTTCGTCTTCGCGACCGTGCTCGGCACGACGGGCATCGTGAACACGCGGAGCAGCGTGGCCCTCGGCGCCTCGACGACGCTGACCGTCATCTCGGGCCAGGTGAGCGCGCGGTCGTCGGACAGCGACGCCTTCCAGCCGATCGTCGACGGCGCGACGCTCCACGCGGGCATGACGATCGAGACCGGAGCCGACACGTACGCTGTTCTCACGTACTTCGAAGGATCGACGGTCTCGCTCGATCCGAACACGACGCTCGTCATCAAGGCGCTGCAGGCGAACCCGGACGGCTCCACGGTCATCTCGATGGAGCAGCAGCTCGGACGGACGTGGCATTCCGTCACCCATCTCCTGAAGCCGGATTCCAAATACGAGGTGCAGACGCCGACGGCCACCGCGACGGTCCGCGGAACGATGTTCGACGTCGGCGTCGAGCAGGACCCGCAGGGTCAGCTCGTGACGACCGTGCAGACGACCCAGGGCGCCGTCGGTACGTCGAAGGCGCCGACCCCGCAGGAGCCGCAGCCGAAGGAAGAGGTCCTCGTGACGCCCGGGCTCGAGGTGAGCGTCACGACGGCGGCGCCCCTGCCGCAGCCGAAGCCGGCGCCCGAGCCGGAGCGCAAGGTGACGGTGACCGTCGGGGCCGCTTCCGGCGTCGTCCTCGACCCGGTCGGACGCGCGAACGGCATCAAGGACGGCAAGATCGTCGTGCAGACGCCGGGCGCGCAGGTGCGGGTCGTCAACGGGAAGCTGACGGTGACGCTGCCCGACATCCCCGACGGGAAGGTCGCGACCGTCATCGAGCGCAAGGACGCGACGCAGCGGGAGGTCGACGTCCAGACGACGATGACGGAGCAGGGCCAGCCGCAGCAGACGACGCGCGAGCTCGTCGACACGTCGCAGAGCGCGGGTGCGCAGGTCGTCTCGGTCGACGTCGGCAAGGGCGCGGGGGTCAAGGGAACGACGATCACGCCGCAGGAGATGCAGGTGATCGCGTCGGACGTCAAGATCGCCGAGGCGCCGAAGCTGTCTCGTCAGGTCGGGGCCGCGTCGGTCAATGGCGATCAGGGTGCCGGCTCCGCGCCGAGCGGCGGATCCGACCAGAGCGGATCGGATCAGGGCAAGCGGGGTCAGGGTGGACCCGGTGGCCCCGGCGCTCCGGGTGGACCTCCGAGCGGATTCGTCCCGGTCATAGAGCTCCCGCAGCTGCCCGCGCTCGGGCCGAGCGGTCCCGGCGCGAACGGTCCGTTCCTCGGACGTGGGGACCAAGGCGGGCAGCGCAAGACGGGCGATCAAGAGCGGCCCGGTCAGGGAGCTCGAGGAGGCTCGCCGCGGAGCGGCGGGCAGCCTCAGGGCGGACAGCCTCAGGGCGGACAGCCTCAGGGCGGACAGCCTCAGGGCGGACAGCCTCAAGGCGGACAGCCTCAAGGCGGACAGCCGCAGGGCGGACAGCCGCAGGGCGGACAGCCGCAGGGCGGACAGCCGCAGGGCGGACAGCCGCAGGGCGGACAGCCGCAGGGCGGACAGCCGCAGGGCGGACAGCCGCAGGGCGGAC
>JAGWSB010000129.1 GCA_028876375.1 Chloroflexota bacterium
GGGCCCGCGATCCCCGCGAAGAAGGTGACCGTCCCCGAGGTCGTCCAGATGAAGCGGGACGGCAAGAAGATCACGATGATGACCGCGTACGACGTGGCTTTCGCGCGCCTCGTCGATCAGGCGGGCATCGACATCACGCTCGTCGGCGACTCGCTCGGCATGGTCATGCTCGGCTACACGACCACCGTCCCCGTGACGATGGACGACATGATCCGGCACGCGGCCGCCGTGGCGCGCGGCACCAAGCGCGCGCTCCTCGTCGGCGACATGCCCTTCGGCGCGTACCAGACCGGACGGGACGACGCGATCCGCAACGCCACGCGCTTCCTCAAGGAAGCGGGCACGGACGCGGTCAAGCTCGAGGGCGGTCACGAGGTCGTCGAGACCACGCGCGCGCTCGTCGACAGCGGCGTCGCCGTCATGGGCCACGTCGGGCTCACGCCCCAGCGCGTCGCCCAGTTCGGCGGGTTCAAGGTGCAGGCGAAGAGCGCCGAGGCGGCGCGACAGCTCATCGACGACTGCGTCGCGCTCGAGCAGGCGGGCTGCTTCTCCATCGTCATCGAGGGCGTGCCCGCGCCCGTCGCCGCGCTGGCGACGGAGCGCGTGGGCATCCCGACCATCGGCATCGGCGCGGGCGTCGGCTGCGACGGCCAGGTCCTCGTGCTCCACGACGCGCTCGGCCTGTTCGGCGAGTTCAAGCCGAAGTTCGCGAAGCGCTACGCCGATCTCGGGCCGATCGTCGTCGAGGCGCTCGAGCGCTACGGCCGCGAGGTCCGCGACGGCGCCTTCCCCGACGACGAGCACTCCTTCACGATGAAGGAGAGCGAGCGCGCCGAGCTCGAGCGCGCCGTCAGCGAGCCGCGCCGCCCGAAGAAGGTGGTGTAGAGCACTCGGTGCGCGTCGCGATCCTCGGGATGGGCGCGATCGGGCAGGTGGTCGCCCGCGCGCTCGAGGGCCGCGCCGACCTCGTCCGCGTCGACCGCACGCGCTTCCCGCTGCGCAGCGGCGAGCCGCCCGTCGACGCCGCGGTCGTGTGCACGAAGACGTACGGCACGCCGTGGGCGGCCGGCGTCGCGGCGGCGCTCCTCGCCCCCGACGGCGTCGCGGTGACCGTGCAGAACGGGCTCGGCAACCTCGAGACGCTCGCCGAGGCCGTCGGACCGGCGCGCGTCTCGCTCGGCGTCATCTACGTCGGCGCGCGCATCCTCCCCGACGGCTCGCTGTTCGCGACCGGGCCGGGCCGCGTCGAGCTCGGCCGGCCCGCCGACCCGGCGGCGCGCGCGTCGCTCGAGGCCCTGGGCGAGCTCCTGGCGCAGGGTGGGATGGGCGTGAGCGTCGTCGACGACGCGCGGCCGTCGGTGTGGCGCAAGCTCGCGGTCAACGCGGCGATGAACCCGACGACCGCGATCTTCGGCGTCACCAACGGCGGCCTCCTCGGCCATCCGGCCGCCGAGCCGCTCTCCGACGCGCTCGCGCGCGAGACGGCGCGCGTCGCGACGGCGGTCGGCGTGCCGCTCTCGGAGGAGGAGGTCGTCGCGGCGTGGCGCAACACGGCCAAGACGCTCGGCGAGAACCGCTCGTCGATGCTCAACGACCTCGACGTGGGGAAGCCGACCGAGATCGACGCCATCAACGGCGCCGTCGTCCGCGAGGCGGAGCGCGCGGGGGTCGAGGCGCCGACGAACGAGGCGATCACCCTCCTCGTGAAGGCGGTCGAGAAGAAGGTCTGACGCCGGTCGCGAGACCGCGCTCGGTCACCCACACGCCGATCTGCGCGCGCGACCGCACGCCGAGCTTGTTGCGGATGTGCTCGACGTGGGCGTCGACGGTCTTGGGCGCGAGCCCCAGGCGCGTCGCGATCTCGGCGTTGGTGTGGCCCCCGGCGACGAGCACGGCGACCTCGGCCTCGCGCACGGTGAGCGGATCCGTCGCCGGCGCGCCCGCGGCGAGGAAGGCCAGGATCTCGTCGAGGATCGGCTCGGCATCCGCGACGTACGCGATGTGCGCGCGCCCGGGGAGCGGCCGGAACACGGCGCCCGGGACGCACGCCGCGACCTCGCGACCGCAGGCGAAGCGGATCGCCTGGTCGTCCTCGCGGTGCAGGACGAGCGTCGGCGCGCGGATCCGCGCGAGGTCGGCGCTCACGTCCGTCGCGTAGATCGAGCTGAGGAGCTGCGCGGCCATCTCCGCCGAGGCCGCGTCGCGCTGCGCGTCGGCGAACCACTCCTGCGTCGCCGCGTCGGCGCCGGCGATGAAGGTGTCCGCGAGGGTCCGCGAGCCCATCCCCCAGCTGGCGCGCACGAGGGCGACGAGCGCCGCCGCGATCTCGGGACGAGCGAGCGCGTCCCCGCGCGCGAACGTGCCGTACAGGACGAGCCGCTCGACACGCTCGGGGTGCCGCGCGGCGAAGGCCGCCGCGACCGCTCCGCCCTGCGACATCCCGATGAACGACAGCTGCCGAAGGGCGAGCTCTTCGACGACCGCCTCGACGGCGCGGACCTCGGGCTCGATGGTGAAGTCCGTGCGCACGCGGTCGGAGAGGCCGGTGCCCGGCTTGTCGTAGCGGATCACCGTATGGGTCTCGGCGAGACGCTCGAAGAAGCGCCGGTACGCGTCGCCCCGCCACATGACCTCGAGGTGGCTGATCCATCCCGTGTCGCACAGCACCGGCGGCCCGCTTCCGAACGTCGAATAGGCGACGCGCGCGTCCCGGGTCGTGACGAACCCGATCGTCTGCCGCATCCCGGGAGCGTAGAGCCGACGCCGTCGGCTGGATCACCTATGTCGCGCGCTCGGAGGCGCCGTGAGAACGGGTGCGGCGTCGGCGGATCGTCCGATGGAGGTACGGCCGCGCGCCGGTACACCGGACCGCATGAAGAAGCTCCTGTTCGCGCTCCCGCGGCCCTTCCCCGCGACGCTCATGCCCGAGAGCTACGCCTGGGTGGCCGGCGACGAGCCCCGGCGGCCGGCGCCGGAAGAGGGCAGGATGGCGGCGTGGGCGCCATCACCGACGTCCCCGGCATCCGCGTCGGCCACTGGAGCGACGAGCACGCCCTGACCGGCTGCACCGTCGTCCTTTTCGACGGCGAGGCGACGGCGGGCGTGAGCGTGCGCGGCGGCTCGCCGGGCACGCGCGAGACGGACCTGCTCGATCCCCTCAAGGTCAATGAGCGGATCGACGCCATCTGCCTCGCCGGGGGATCGGCCTTCGGCCTCGCCGCGGCAGACGGCGTCATGCGCTGGCTCGAGGAGCGCGGGCGCGGACGGAAGGTCGCGAACGCGGTCGTCCCCATCGTTCCGGCCGCGATCGTCTTCGACCTCTCGGTCGGCGATCCGAGCGTCCGCCCGGGGCCGCCACAGGGCTACGCCGCGTGCGAAGCGGCGAGCGGCGAGGCGCCGCGCGAGGGCGCCGTCGGCGCCGGCACCGGGGCGACGGTCGCGAAGCTCATGGGCCGCGAGCACGCGCGGCGCGGCGGGATCGGCACCGCCGCGCGCCGCGTC
>JAGWSB010000055.1 GCA_028876375.1 Chloroflexota bacterium
CCGCCGAGGAAGTCGTCCTCGATGAACTTGAGGTACGCGTCGAACGACAGCGTCTGGTGGTCGATGAAGCCCTTCTTCGCGTAGGGGCTGATGACGATCCCCGGCACGCGGAGCCCGTAGCCGTTCCCGTCGACGCTCGGCGGCGACACGTGGTCGTAGAAGCCGCCCCAGTCGTCCCACGAGAGGAAGATCGCGGTCGAGCTCCAGAGCGAGCTCTTCATGACCGCGTTGACGATGTTCGTGACGAACGCCTGGCCGTCGCTGACGAGCGCGGGCGGATGCTCGCTGTCGCGGCCGTTCGGCACGACCCACGAGACGGCGGGCAGGGTCCCGCCGCGCACGGCGGTGTAGAAGTCGTTCAGCTCCTTCACGTTCCCGCTCTCGCCGTCCTGCTTGACGGTGACGAAGCCGGGGAGCGGATCCCAGATCGACGGCACTCCCGCCTTCTGCGGCTTGTCCGGGCAGACCATCGCGTCGTCCTCGCAGTCGGGCTGCGTGCCCGCGTCGAGGTAGTAGCCCCACGACACGCCGGCGCGGTGCAGCAGGTAGGTGAGGTCCGTCCAGGCGTAAGGCGTCGGCCGCTTCGCGGTGGGGAGACCGGGGTCCTGGAGCGCGTCGGAGCAGGTCATCGGATCGCCGACGTTGCGGCACTTCGCCGACCACGCCGAGACCATGAAGAGGTGCGCGGGCAAGCTCCACGACGCGTTCGGCTCGAACATGTGGTCCTGGAGCACGAAGTCGCGCGCGTACGTCCAGTAGCTCGGGATCTCGCGCTGGTCGTGCCAGCCCATCACGTCGGGTCGGCCGTTCACGCGGCCGCCGCAGTTCGGGTCGTTGGGATCCTTGCACGACTGTCGTGCGCCCTGCTCCTGCTGCGCGACGAAGCCGTCCATCTTGCCGCCGTCGATGTCCGCCGCGGCCTGCTTCTCGCCGTGTGGCCCGCCCGCGTTGCGGTCGCGCGTGTCGTGGAACGGCCGGTCGCACGCCTTCGTCGCTGGATCGGGCACGCACACCGTCGGCTGTCCGCCGCTCATCGGGATGCCGTCGGCGCCGGGGAACGTCCCGAAGTACGAATCGAAGGAGCGGTTCTCCTGCATGACGACGATGACGTGCTGGATCTTGTGGATCCCGGACGCCGGCGCGGCTGAAGAAGCGGCCGGCGCGCTCGCGGATGGCGCCGGGCTCGGCGTCGTCGAGGCGACGCACGATGCGCCGACGAGGGTCATCGCCAGCACGAGCGCGGATCGCGATCGCACGTTCAGAGTCTCGCGCCGCATGTGCGCGACGGGTGCAAGGACTCTGTAAAGGAATGGCCGGCCGATGACACGGCGTTGATACGGGGCGTCGCTTGCTCGACGCCCGATCAGAGGCCGCCGGTGCTGCGCATGAGCCCGCCGTCGATGAAGACGGTCGTGCCCGTGATGTAGCTCGCGTCGTCCGACACGAGGTACCCGACGAGCCGCGCGACCTCCTCGGGCGTGCCGATGCGGCCGGCGGGGATCTCGTGCGTGAGCGCGGCCTTCAGCTCGGGATCGTCGAGCGTCTTCGTGTTGATCGGTGTCGCGATCGCCCCAGGGCCGACGCCGACGACGGCGATGCCGTGCGGCGCGAGCTCCACCGCGAGGTTCCGCGTCAGCATCGCCATCCCGCCCTTGGCGCAGACGTACGGGGTGTTCCCGGGCATCGGCAGCTCCTCGTGGATCGACGAGACGTTCACGATGCGCCCGCGCACGCCGCGGCGGACCATGTCGCGCGCGGCCGCCTGCGCGCACAGGAACGCGCCCTTGAGGTCGACGCCGACGACGAGATCCCAGCTCGCCTCGCTCACCTCGAGGAACGGAGCGGGCTGCTCGATGCCCGCGTTGTTCACGAGGACGTCGACGCCGCCGGAGGTCGAGCGGATGCGGTCGAACATGGCGGTCACCTCGGCGGCGCTCGAGACGTCGGCGGAGCAGGTATAGGCGCGACCGCCGGCGGCGGTGATCTCCGCGGCGACGTCCGCGGCGCTCGTCCCGCCACGGTGGTAGTTGACCCAGACGGTCATCCGCAGGCGCCCCAGCTCGAGCGCCACCGCGCGACCGATGCCGCTCGACGCGCCGGTGACCAGCGCGACACGATCGAGCGCATTGATGTCCGGCACGACATACAGGATGGCACTCGTGGTGCCGATCGCACGCCGGCGCTGGCACGAGCGCGGAGCGTCGGTAGACTGCCAGAACGACGCGCCGAACGGCGCGGGGAGAGGGGGACCCCATGCTCAGGAAGCTCGCGCTCCTGCCACTCGTGGCGCTCGTCATCGGCGCCTGCGGCGGCGCCGCGCAGCCGTCGCCGAGCGCCACGACCGCCGCGACCGCGGCACCCAGCAAGGCCGCCGCGACGGCCACTCCCAAGCCGGCGCCGACCAAGCTCGTCGTCGGCTTCAGCGAGATCTACCAGGGCTCGCTCCCGATGTGGTACGCGGCCGAGAAGGGGATCTTCGCGAAGAACGGCCTCGATGTGACGCTCCAGTACACGTCGAGCTCGACCGGCGTTGCCGCGCTCATCTCGGGCAACACGCAGATCTTCCAGGGCGGCGGCAGCGAGACGCTCAGCGCCGACGCCCAGGGCGCCGACCTCGTCGTGGTCGGGAACATCGTGCCCATCTACCCGTACGTCTTCATGTCGCCGGCGGATATCAAGACCGTCGCCGACCTCAAGGGAAAGAAGGTCGGGGCGAGCTCGGTGGGGTCGACATCGGACATCGCGACGCGCGTCGGCCTCGCGAAAGAGGGGATCGATCCGGACAAGGACGTCACCATGGTCTACGTCGGGTCGTCGTCGAACCGGACCGCCGCGCTCCTCAATAACTCGATCCAGGGCGGCTTGGACCAGCCCCCAGGCTCGCTCCAGCTCGAGGCCAAGGGCCTCCACGTCCTGTTCAACGAGGTGGACGAGAAGCTCCCCGTCGTCAACAACGGGATAGTCGTGCAGCGCAGCTTCATGACCGCGCACAAGGACGCCGTCCAGGCGTACGTCGACTCCATCGTCGAGGCGATCGCGGCGCTCCGGAAGGACAAGGAGGGCGGCGTCGCGGTGCTGACCAAGGAGATGAAGATCGCCGACGCGAAGATCGCCGCCTCGACCTACGACTTCTCGATGAAGATCTTCCCCAACATCCCGCTCATCAGCGCCGACGCTTTCAAAGACTCGGTCACCGTGCTGAGCAAGAAGAACCCCAAGATCGCTCAGTTCGACGTCAACAAGATCATCGACAACACGTTCATGAAGAGCGCGAGCGACCGCGGCCTGGACAAGAAGTAGCGCGTGTGTGACGGAACGGGAGGAGGCGAGAGCCTCCTCCCGTACGCGCGGTACATCGTCGGCGAGCCCGAGATACGGCGGACCGCGGCGGGGTTCATCGGCTACGGGCGGACCCGTCCGGGCGACCGCGTCCTGCTGGCCGCCGACACGCAGTTCGACCCGGAGGTGGTCGAGGCGACGGCGAAGGCGTTCCGCGAGCGCGGCGCGAAGGTGGACGTCATCGTCACCGACGCCGGCCCCGACCGCGAGTTCGACGACCTGGACGAGCTACGCGCCGCCATCCGGCGTCGCCCCTGGCGCGAAGAGCCGCGGCGCTGGGAGGGCATCCCGTGGGTCCAGGACCTTGCGGAGCGGAATGGCTACGACCTGCTCGTCCATGGCAAGGGCGGCGGGATCCCGCCGACCAAGCACCGCTACGAGGCCTTCCCCTGGCTGGGCAAGGAGCACTTCGCGAGCCGCGCGACGGTCTTCCCGCGTGACCTGCACACGCTCCTCAACGAGCGCGCCTGGCGTCCGATCTGGGAGGAGGGCCCCGGCGGGCGCATGCACCTCACCGACCCCGAGGGCACCGACGTGACCTGGGAGATGTGGCCCGAGTACTTCGACCACCCCTCGGCGATGTTCGGCCCGGTCCCGCGCTGGAACCACCTCATGAGCCACCCGCCGACGCCGATCTCCGAGCGCGAGAGCGCGCGCGGGACGGTGCGCGGCACGACGAACCACTTCGGCCGTCCGTTCCTGCCCATCGCCGTCACCATCGAGAAGGGGCGCGTCGAGCACGTCGAGGGCGGCGGCGTCTACGGCGACGCCTGGCGCGAGATCCTCGCCGAGGCGCGCGACATCAAGTACCCCTGCTTCCCCCGCCCCGGCCTCTTCTGGCTGTGGGAGATCGCGATCGGGACGAACCCCAAGATCGTGCGCCCCGCGAACATCCGCTACCTCTCGTCCGGCGGGTTCGAGTGGGAGCGGCGGCGGAGCGGCATCGTCCACCTCGGTATGGGCACCCAGTGGCGCGGCCCCGAGGAGAAGTGGGCGGGCGAGAACCACCTCGTGTACGGGCACCTGCACGTCCACTGCATGGCCGCGACGCTCGTCCTCGAGACGGCGAAGGGCAAGACCTACACCATCCTCGACAAGGGCCGCCTGACCACTCTCGACGACGGCGCCGTCCGCGACTGCGCCGCGAAGTACGGCGATCCCGACCGCGTCCTGGCCGAGGACTGGATCCCCCCGATCCCGGGCGTCACCGTCCCGGGGTCGTACGCGGACTACGCCAAGGATCCCGCGAGGTACGTGTACTCGCGCTAGCTCCTACTTGAAGATGTACTTCTTCGGGTCGCGCGCGTAGTCGTCATAGCTGCCCGGCGCGTCGATCCCGGGCACGCCCGGCGACCACCCCGCGTCGAGGATCTTGTCCGGGTCGCCGTACTTCGACGCGAGGTCGCGCACCTCCCCGTCGTCGAGCGAGGTGAGGTGGCCCTTGTCGATGACGACGATGTCCTTGCCCTGCGGCGGCGTGATGACGAGCGTCGGGAAGAACAGGTGCACGTGGAGGTGCCCGTAGAGGATCCCGCGCTCGCCGGCCCAGACCTCCTCCGGCCCGCGCCAGCGCGTCCCCATGCCGCAGTGGATGATCCCGGAGCGCCGCCGCTCCCATTCGAAGCCGCCCGACGACAGCATGTGGATGTTGCGCGGGCGCGCGATCTTGGGGTTCGTCCCGATCGCGATCTCCCACAGCCAGAAGAGGCCCGGCCGCGGGAAGCACGGGTACTGCGTCTTGTCGCCCTCGTCCTTGAGCTCGCGCCACGCCGCGCCGTAATCGCCGCCGCCCTCGATCTTCTCGACGCGTCCGTTCTCGAGGGTGACCTTGATGCGCGGGAACGGCTGCTGGAAGTGGCTCGTCGTGCCGCAGATGACGCCCGTCGCGTCCTCCTTGGGGACGATCGGCGTGGGGCCGTGCCCGAGGATGTGGCCCCACCAGGGGACCTCGGTGTAGCCGCGACGCGTGCCGTCGAAGTACTCGGGGAAGAGCGTGTACGAGAAGTCGGCGCCTTCGGGGTCGGTCACGTGGACGCGGCCGCCGCGGCCCTTCTCGAAGAATGCGTTCCAGGTCTTCAGGTTGATGAGCGTGTGGAGGTCGCGCGGGTAGATGGTGGCCTCGCTCGCGAAGTGGTCCGTCTGAAGCCAGGGGATCGCCTCGTAGCGATGCTTCGTGTTCGGGATGCCGCCGCCCTTGCCGTGCACGAGCAGCGTGTAGCCCTCGCGGTCGGCGAGCTCCTCGACCCAGGGAAGGCCCTCCCAGCGGCGCGGCCGCTTCGACCACGGCTCGCGGCGCATGACCACGCTCACCTCGTCGGTCGTCGTGAAGGGACGGTCGGGCTCGACCTCGACGGTGATGACGTCCACGGAGGCGCCCATCTCGCGCAGCCCGCGCGCGACGGCTTCGACGACGCGCTTGTCGTAGTGCGTGTCGACGGCGATGAGCGCGCGGTCGCCCGGCTTCGTCGCGCCGTAGCCGATGAATCCCGGCGCGGTCCGCCTCACTTCGGGCTGCTGGCAGATCTCGCGCGCGTAGGACATGAGGTCCTCGACCTGGAGGACCCGCGTCCCTCCCGATGTGACGACCGCGTCGACCGCGGCGTGCTCAGGACCCTCGCACATGTTCCGTTCCCTCCGTCGTATCGCGCATCGCGCAGGCTATCAGTACCCCAGCTGAGAGATCCACTCCTTTGTGTCACCCACGATCACGCGTGGCACCGAGCGCAGCTCGGTCGCCGACGTCGCGCCGCTCAAGAAGACCGCGGTCCGCAGCTCGAGCTCGAACTGCGCGATCCACTCGTCGACGGCCTCGTCGCCGCGCAGCGCCGACTGCAGCAGCGGGCGGCCGACGCCGACGGCGGTCGCGCCGAGGGCGAGCGCTTTGGCGGCGTCGTGGCCGCTGCGCACGCCGCCCGTCGCGACGACCGGGAGCCCCGTCGCGCGCGAGCCGACGACGGCGACGGCCGTCGGCAGGCCCCAGTCGACGAAGCGTTCGCCGAGCAGAGCTCTCCTCTCGTCGCCGCGGTCCCGGGCGCGGTGCGCCTCGATGGCCGCGAAGGACGTACCGCCGACGCCGCCGACGTCGATGGCGCGGACGCCGAGCTCGGCGAGGCGCAGCGCCGCGGCGCGCCCGATCCCCGCGCCGGTCTCCTTGGCGATGACCGGCACGCCGCAGTCGCGCACGACGACCGCGAGCGCCTCGGCCGCGCCACGCGCGCGGGTCTGCCCCTCCGGCTGGACCATCTCCTCGAGGTAGTTGAGGTGGACCGCGAGCGCGTCCGCGCGGATCATGTCGACGACGCGGCGGACGTCGTCCCGCGTCAGCTTCGCCTCGCCCGGCTGGTCGAGGAGCTGCGAGATACCGATGTTGCCGATGACGAACGCGCTCGGCGCGGCCTCTCGCGCGACGGAGTACGTCGGGGTGAGGCTCGGGTCGCGGAGCGCGGCCCGTTGGCTGCCGACGCCGAACGCGAGGCCGTGGCGCTCCGCGGCGGCGGCGAGGACGCGATTCACCTCGCGCGCCGCCTGGTGCCCTCCGGTCATGCCGGTGATGACGAGCGGACAGCGCAGCCGGCGGCCGAGCAGATCGACGCCGAGGTCGACCGCCTGCGCGTCGATGCGCGGCAGCGCGTCGTGCGCGAGGTGGACGTCGTCCCAGCCCGCCGAGACGCGCGTCTCGACGCCCTCCCCGCTGGCGAGCGAGAGGTGCTCGCTCTTGCGCCGCTCGATCTCGGCGGCGCGGTCGCTCATGCGCTCAGGCGAAGACACCGTCGCGCGCCAGCGCCGCGCGCTCCTCCTCGCCCACGCCGAGGACCGTGCCGAACACGTGGTCGTTGTCCGCGCCGAGCGTCGGGCCCGCATGCTCCTGCCGCGACGGCGTCGCCGAGAGGGTGAACGGCGCGGACAGGCACTGCACCGTCCCGATGACGGGATGCGGCAGTGCGCGCCACAGCCCGCGGTGCGCGAGCTGCCCGTCGGCGAAGAGCTCGGAGATCGTCTCGACCGCCGCGGCGCGCAGGCCGCGCGACCGCAGCGCGGACACGACGGCGTCGCGCGTCCGGCCGCGGGTCCACTCGCCGATCCGCTCGTCGAGCTCGGCCCGCGCGGCGCGGCGCCCGGCGGCGCCGTCCCAGCGCCGCTCGCGCGCCCACGCCGGATCGCCGATGGCCTCGCGGAAGCGGACCCACTCCTCGTCGCTCCACACGGAGAGCGCGACCCAACGATCGTCGCGCGTGTCCGCCTTGCAGGGGTACACGCCGTGCGGGATGGCGATGGGGTCGTCGTTGCCGGCGCGCGTCGGAACGGTCCCGTTCAGCTCGTGCTCGAGGAAGGCGGGCGTCATGAACTGCAGGCCGGCCTCGTACTGCGAGAGGTCGATGTACGTGCCGCGCCCCGTGGCGGCGCGCCGCGCGAGGCCGGCGAGGACGCCGATCACGCCGTACCCGACCGCGATGTAGTCGATGTACGGGCCGTAGAGGAAGACCGGCGCGCGCTCGCGCTCGCCGAGGAGGTGCACGAAGCCCGCGAGGCACGTCAGCTGGCTGCCGTATCCGGGGTGCTGCGCGTGCGGGCCCGTCTGCCCCTGGTTGCAGCTCGAGAGCATCACCAGGCCGGGGTTCTCCCGGATCAGCTCGGGATACGCGAGGCCGCGCTTCGCCATCGTCCCCGCCGGGAAGCTCTCGATGAGCACGTCGCTCTTCGCCACGAGCGCGCGCGCCAGCTCCATGCCGCGCGGGTGCTTCAGGTCGAGCGTCACCGAGCGCTTCCCGTCGTTGTAGAAAGCGAACATCGCCGCGCGGTCGGGGCCGGGTACGTTGTCCTTGAAGGGCGGATACGTCGAGCGGAAGACGTCCGGCGCGCGGCTCGACTCGAGCTTGATGACCTCGGCCCCGTGGTTCGCGAGGTACTTCCCCACCAGCGGGCCGGCCGCGGCGAACCCGACCTCGACGACGCGGATGCCCGCGAGGGCCTGGGGCGCGGACACGCCGAGCGACGGGGCGACGGCGAGGTCGGTCACGACGCTCCTCCCGCGCGCGTCGCCGCGAGCTCGGCGGCGCCGAGGCCGAGCTCCCCGTACACCTCGGCGTTGTGCTCGCCGAGGCGCGGCGCGGGACGGCGGATGCGCGGCCGCTCCCCGTCGAACAGCGCGAAGCCTCCGGGGAAGGTGACGCTGCGTCCCGCCTCGGGCACGGGGACCTGCTGCCAGAAGTCGCGCGCCGCGAGCTGGGGGTCGGCCTCGATGTCCTCGACCGTCGAGACGGGGTAGCCGAGCATGTTACGCGCGACGACGCCCTCGAAGAACTCTTTGCGCGTGAGGCTCTCGAAGAACGGCGCGATCGCACCTTCGAGCCTCTCGACCTCGTCCTGCTTCAGCGTGGTGTTGTCGAACTTCTGCCAGTCGATCGCGCGCAGGGTCTCGGGGACCTCGCCCCGCGACGCCATCCACTCCACCAGCTTCGTGCCGGTGTGCCGGCCGATGGCGCCGCCCTGGATGGCGAAGCTGATGTAGCCGTCGCGGCAGCGCCAGATGTTCCGGAACTTCGCGCCCACGATGCTCCGCCCGATGAGGAACTGCCCGAGGCGCTCGTGATCCTCGCGCATCGTGTCCCAGTGGACCGAGGCGGGCGGGGTCGCCGTCACCATGGCCGCCTGCGCGGAGGTGTCGACGTGCTGGCCCCTTCCACTGGCGCCGCGCGCCAGGTACGCGAAGAGCGTGCCCATCGCTCCCGCCATGCCCGCCCAGAACGGCGACTGCGGGAGCGTGGTGCGTACCGGAGGCCGTCCGGGGTCGCCCGCGAGCCAGAGCGCTCCGCTCGCCGCGGTGACCTCGAGGTCGGATGCCGGCGCCGCCGCGAGCGGCCCCGCGGATCCGTAAGGCGTGATCGTCGTATGGATGAGGCGCTCGTTCCACGACGACGTGACCGCGGGCGAGACGCCGCGCGCGACGAGCTCGGTCCCGTAGGACTCGAGGAGCACGTCGGCGCGCTCGACCAGGCGCCGAAGGACGCCCGTGGCCGCGGGATGCGCCAGGTCGAGCGTGACGCCGCGCTTGTTGGCGTTGAGCGCGATCCACCACAGGCCGCGGTCGGGTCCCTCGCGCTCGGCGATGAAGGGCGGGCGCCTTCGCGCGGTGTCGCCCGCGGGGGGCTCCACCTTGACGACGTCCGCGCCGAGATCGGAGAGGATGCGTCCGCAGTGCGCCGCCCAGCCGTCGGCCAGCTCGATGACGCGGACGCCCTCGAGCGGAGCCGACGCGCTGACGCTCATGTCCCGATCTCTCCCGCCTCTAGCGGCCGGACTTCGCGAGGACCTCCGCCCACGACTGCGTCTTCATGAGCTCCTTACCCTTCGCGATCTGGTCCTTGTCGAACCACCCGCTCGGGTCGACCCGGTCGATGGGGTAGACGGGGCGCATGAAGTCGTTCGCGAGCCCGTACGGGATCGTGGCGTCGATGCCGATGCCGCCCTCGAACCGGATGTTCATGCCGGTCCACTGGCGGTCGCCGGCGGTGACGCGCTCGGATGGGATGAAGGTCTGGCCCGCGCCGCCCGGCACGGGCTTGAGGAGGTCTTGGTTCGGGTTCACGCGGGTCGTGAGCGCCCAGATGATGTCGTCCATCGAGTAGATGTCGACGTCGTCGTCGACGCAGATGCACAGGCGCAGTCCCGCGCTCGTCGCCATCGAGGCGGCGATGAAGTTGCGGACCCAGCCGTCGTCGGTCTTGAGGCGCTTCTTCACCTGAAGGATGCAGCCGGCCCAGTCGGTCATCGGGAACGGGATGTTCACGTCCTTGATGAGCCCGGGCTGGATACGGTCGCACAGCTCGTAGAAGGCGGCCTCGCGGACGGTCGTGTCGATGTTGTTGCAGTCGTACATGTGCACGCCCATCGGGTAGATGAGCGGCTTCTCGGCGCGCTTGCGCATGGTGATCGCGGTCACGTGGAAGGTGTGCGTGCGGTACGCCTTCCCCATGTAGCCGGCCCACTCCGGGTGGAAGTGGAACCGCCCCTGCGTGTCGTGCTCCTCCGCCTCGCGCGTCTCGTAGCGCTTGTCGCGCGGCTTGAGGTAGCCCTCGAGGACGTACTCGCAGTCCGCGACCGCGTACGCGTCCACGGTGCGCGCCTTGACCAGGCGCGTCGGGAAGCCCTGCACCGCGCCGGCGGCGCCTAGCTCGTCGCCGCCGCGCGGGAGCACGACGTAGTCGAATCCACCACCAGCAAGCAGGGTCGACGCCACCGGAAGGCCGAAGCAGACCGTGAGCGGGATGGGTTCGTCGTCGCGGTAGTGCTCGGTGACGATCTGCCACATGTGCGAGCCGGGCGAGGACTGGAAGGTGCCGATGTTGCCCCAGCGGAAGTTGAGGCGGTTGTAGCCGATGTGGGTGCCGCCCCAGAAGTACTTGCCGACCACCACGCTGTTCCCCGAGCCGATCGTGATCTCGCCCTCGAGGTGGGTGTGGCGGATGGCCATGATGTATTTGTTCACGTCGAGGTCGTCGGTGATGACCTCCTGCTGGCAGGGGGCCTGATCCTGGGGGATGACCTCGTTCGGGATGGGATGCGTGAGCGCGTGCGCGAGCTTCTTCGTCCGCGCCGTCCGATCCTCCCAACCGAACATGCGGTCGACGATGTCCATGTTGGCGAAGAGGTTCGTGATGGCGCGGACGTGCGGGTAGCCCTTGACGTCGTTGAAGAGGATCGGATAGCTGCCGTCGAAGTGCTTCTGGAGGCCCGTGAGCTGGAGGTCGCCGCTGACCTCGACGTCCGTCTCCATGAGCAGGCCCTCGCGGCGGAGCCACTCGACCGTCGCGGGCAGCGAGCGAAGCGCCTCCTTGGGCGCCGGCGGTCCCTTCGGATCGCGCAGCTGCGTCTTCGCGCGCTTCGGCTCAGCCTGGATCGTCGCCATCGATCTTCCTCCCTGTTGTGCGCGACCGATCCGGGCCGGATCGGCCGCTCAGCGCGCGCCGCGCGTGGCCCCTCGGAACGCTCGCGGCAAATGGTAATACCATTCGCCGACGTGAGTTACAGGGATCTGCGCGAATGGATCCATCAGGCCCGCGGTCTCGGCGAGGTCCGCGACGTCCGAGGAGCGTCGTGGCAGGAAGACATCGGCCGTATCACCGAGATGCTGCACCACACCGACGACTCGCCGGCGGTGCTCTTCGACGACATCCCCGGCTACCCGCACGGGTACCGGATCCTCGCGAACGCGAACGCCACGCGCACTCGCCTCGCGCTCACGCTGGGGCTGCCGATCGACATCGAGCGCCGGCCGCTCATGGACCGCTTCCTCGAGATGACCGAGGCCGGACGCGCCCTCCCGCCCAAGGTCGTGAAGGACGGCCCGATCATGGAGAACGTCCTGACCGGCGACGCCGTGGACGTCCTCAAGTTCCCGTCGCCGAAGTGGCACCCGCTCGACGGCGGCCGCTACATCGGCACGGGCGTGTGCGACATCCTCAAGGACCCCGACAGCGACTGGGTGAACATCGGCGCCTACCGCGTGATGGTCCACGACGCGAAGCGCGTCGCCGTCTACATCTCCCCCGGCAAGCACGGCCGCCAGTTCCGCGACAAGTACTTCAGCCGCGACGAGCCGTGCCCCGTCGCCGTCGTCGTCGGCGAGGACCCGCTGCTCTTCGTCGCTTCGTCGCTCGAGATCCCCCAGGGGGTCTCGGAGTACGCGTGGGCCGGCGGCATCCGCGGCGAGCCGTACGAGGTGATCGTCGACCCGGTCACGAAGCTCCCCATCCCGGCGCACGCCGAGATCGCGATGGTCGGCTTCCTGCGCAAGGGCCACGTCCTGCCGGAGGGTCCCTTCGGCGAATGGACGGGCTACTACGCCTCGGGCGAGCGCGAGGAGCCGGTCCTCGACGTCCAGGCCATCTACCACCGCAACGACCCGATCATCCTCGGCGTCCCGCCGAACAAGCCGCCCTACGAGCCGCACCGCTACCGCGAGTACCTGCGCTCGGCGCTCCTGCTGCGCGAGGTGAAGGCGGCCGGCGTGCCCGGCGTCGTCGACGCGCACTGCTTCGGCATCGGCGGCTGCCGCCTGCTCCTGGCCGTCTCCATCCAGCAGCGCTTCGCCGGCCACGCACGCCAGGCGGCGCACGTCGCCTCGATGTGCCGCGTCGGCGCGTACCTCGGCCGCATGGTCGTCGTCGTCGACGACGACATCGACGTGACCGACCTCAACGACGTGATGTGGGCCGTCCTCACGCGGTCGGACCCGGAGCGCTCGCTCGACATCATCCACCGCGCCTGGTCGGGCCCCCTCGACCCGGCGATCCATCCCGACCTCAAGGGCTTCAACTCGCGTCTGCTCATCGACGCGACGCGGCCGTGGGAGTGGCGCGACAAGTTCCCCATCGCCATCGGCCCCGACGCCGAGACCAAGCGCGAGACGCGCAAGAAGTGGGGTTGGATCCTCCAGGGTGGACCCGACGCCGAAGCGCCGAAGTCGCCCGCCGCTCCGCGGCGCGGCGTCGCGACGCCGGCGGACTGAGGGTGGCGACCGAGGCGAAGCGTCCGGAGGAAGGTCCGCTCTACCGGGAGCCGTACCGCTCGTGGGCGTTCCGTGAGGGCATCCCCGTCACCACCGGATACGGGGTGGACCTGCTCAGCGTCGACGTCCGGCCGTGGGCGCGCATCGGCGCCGACGGCGCGTTCGTGCACCTCGACGGACGCGGCGACTTCATCGACGTCCAGATCGTCGAGATGGCTCCCGGGAAGCAGACCGACCCTCAGAAGCACCTCTACGAAGAGGTCATCTACGTCCTCGACGGCAACGGCTCGACCGTGGTCGAGACGCCCGACGGCCAGAAGCGCAGCGTCGAATGGCAGACCTCGAGCCTCCTCGCGATCCCGCTGAACGCGCGCTACACGCACTACAACGGCAGCGGGACGAAGCGGGCGCGGCTGGCCGTCGTCACCGACCTGCCGCTCATGCTCAACGTCCTGCGCAGCGAGCCCTTCATCTTCGACAACCCGACGCCGTTCCCCGAGCGCTACGGCGCGGAGCAGCACTTCCGCGGCGACGGCACGTTCGTCCCCATCAAGCCCGGCCGCAACCTGTGGGAGACGAACTTCGTGCCCGACCTCAGGACCTTCGAGCTCAAGCAGTGGTCGGCGCGCGGCGCCGGCGGCAGCAACATGATGTTCGTCCTCGCCGACGGCACGATGCACGCGCACATGTCGGAGATGCCCGTCGGGACGTACAAGAAGGGCCACCGCCACGGCGCCGACTTCCACGTCTTCGCGGTGACGGGGCAGGGCTACAGCATCTACTGGTACGAGGGTGACAAGGACTTCCAGCGCTTCGACTGGAAGCACGGCGGCGTGTTCGCGCCCGCCGACCGGCAGTTCCACCAGCACTTCAACACCAGCGCGCAGCCCGCGCGCTACCTGGCCGTCGCGTTCGGCAGCCTCCGCTACCCGACCGTCGCCGACAAGCTCAAGACCTGGCTCGGCATGGACGTGAGCGTGAAGGACGGCGGACGCCAGATCGAGTACGAGGACGAGGACCCGCGGATCCTGCGCATGTACGAGGACGAGCTCGGGAAGCGCGGCATCCCGTCGAAGATGGGCGAGGTCCTGAAGACCCCTGCCACTTCCACACGCTAGCGAGGACGAGGCCGGGAGCGAAGCTCACGGATAAGGACGAGCGACGCGTGTACGAGCGAAGCGAGTACGACCACGACGCCGCCGACGAGCCCGAGCAGGTCGTCGAGACCGCCGACGCCCCGTGGCAGCCCGACGACGTCGTCCTGGTGACCGTCGGCATCGACATCGGCTCGACGACGTCGCACCTCATGTTCGCGCGGCTGCGGCTGCAGCGGCTCTCGTCGTTCTCGAGCCGCTTCGTGACCGTGGAGCGCGTCGTGCTCCACCGCTCGGCCATCATCCTCACCCCTTACCGCGCCGACGGGACGATCGACGCCGGCGACCTCGCGACGTTCATCGACCGCGAGTACGCGGCGGCGGGCCTGGCGCACGACGACGTCGACACCGGCGCGGTCATCCTCACCGGCAACGCCCTCGAGAGCCGGAACGCCTCCGAGATCGGGCGCATCTTCGCGGCGCACGGCGGGAAGTTCGTGTGCGCGACGGCCGGACACCGCCTCGAGTCGATCCTCGCCGCGCACGGCTCCGGCGCCGTCCCGCGCTCGCGCCGCGAGAGCTCGGTCGTGCTCAACATCGACGTCGGCGGCGGCACGACGAAGCTCGCGCTCGTCGACCGCGGCGAGATCGTGGCCACCAGCGCGATCAAGGTCGGCGCGCGCTGCGTTCCGCTCGCGCCCGACGCGGCGGAGCGTCGGCGCACGGCCGCGAGGCTCGCGCGCAGCGTCGTCGCCGCCGCGTGGGCCCGGCCGACCGAGGACCTCGCGCTCCTCGACCCGCTGCCGCGGACGCCCCGCCCGAGCGTGGTCACCTTTTCCGGGGGCGTCGGCGAGCTGATGGAGCAGGGCGCCGACGGCGACTACGGCGACCTCGGCCCCGAGCTCGCCGCGGCGCTCCGCGAAGCGCGCGCGGACCTCCCGGGGCGCGTCGCGGACGCGGAGGAGGCGATCCGCGCGACCGTCATCGGCGCGTCGCAGTTCTCGGTGCAGCTGTCCGGCAACACGATCTTCCTCTCCGATCCCGGCATCGTCCCGCTCTGGAACGTCCCGGTCGCGCGGGTGCGCGCGCGAGAGATCGACGGCGCGCGCGAGCTGAGCGTTTCGGTCGTCGCCGACGCCGTGCGCGCGGCGCGCGATCACGCCGGCCACGAGGGACAGGTCCTCATCGCGCTGCCCGATCTCGGCGAGCCGCGCTACGACCGGCTGCGCGCCGTCGCGGAAGGGCTGGCGCGCGGGGTCGGTGACCGTCGCCCCCTCCTCGCGGCCACCGCGGGCGACGTCGCGCGCTCGCTGGGGACGATCCTCGCGGATGAGCTGGCGGTCGAGGGCGGCATCGTCGTCCTCGACGGGCTCGAGCTCTCCGACCTCGACTACGTCGACGTGGGGAAGATCGTCCTCCCCGCCGGCGTCGTGCCCGTCGTGGTGAAGACCCTCGTCCTCGGGGCGCGCTAGCCGCCGCTCAGTCGTCGCCGGCGGCGACCTCCGCGGCGACCGCCGCCTCGGCGACCTCCGCCGGCGCGGGCGCGACGGTCGATCCGATCTTGCGGTAGTCGGGGTACAGCCTCGCGACGAGAGCGACGAAGGCCGCGACGACCATGCCCGCGCCGAGGATCACCGTGGGCACGCCGACGACGTCGCCGAGGGCGCCGATGGGCATGACGGAGATGGGGCGGATCGACTGCGCCACCATGTACGTGCCCATGACGCGGCCGTAGTAGCCGGGCTCGGTGCTCATCATGATCAGGCTCGAGTTGAGCGCCATGTAGGCGTCGCCGGCGAGGCCCGCGACGAACAGGAACGGGATCGACGTCAGGAGCTGTCCCTGGTCGACGAAGAAGCCGAACCCCGCGAGCGCGAGGCCGAAGGTGACGCCGAGGACGAGCTGCATGGTGGCGCGCTTCGGATAGCGCGACAGCGACGCGACGAGCAGCGTGCCGCACAGCGACCCGACGCCGCCGATGCTGAGGAGGATCCCCAGCAGGGTGGCTCCGCCGTGGAAGGGGCCGTCGGCGACGGCCGGCATGAGATTGATGTACGGCATGCCCACGGCGAGCGGCACGAACCCGAGGCTCATGAGCGCGAAGAGCGCGGGGCTGTTGCGCACGTACGAGAATCCCTCGGTGACGCTGGCCGCGAGCCGGCGCGGCCGCGCCGACGGCAGGCCGCGGTCGTGGACGCGCAGCGCCGACCACGTCACCCACGTCCAGCACACCGCGACGGCCAGGAACGTCCCGCCCAGGCCGACGCGCGGCAGGCTGATGAGGCCGCCGGCGACGGCGGGGCCGGCGACACGCGTGAGGTTCATGCCCGCGTTGTTGAGCGCGACGGCGTTCGCGAGGAGGTGGCCCGTCCCGACGACCTGCGGCGTCCAGGCCTGGCGCGCGGGCATCTGGAAGGCGAACGAGGTCCCCTGGAGCAGGCCGATGACGACGAGCCACTCGATGGTGAGCTGTCCGGTCATGTAGAGCACCGCGGTCAGCGCGCTGAGCGCCGCCATCCACACGCTGCCGGCGACGACGACCGTCTGCTTCGGGTAGCGGTCGGCGAGCCATCCGCCGACGGGCGACAGCGCGATGCGCGGAAGGCCCATCGCGAGGGTGACGACGCCGATGGCGAAGGCGCTCCCCGTCAGCTGGTAGGCGAGGTATCCGCGCGCGACCTGCTGGAACTGCATGCCGGTCCACGACCCCATGAAGCCGAGCCAGAGGGTGCGGAAATCTCGGATGTGCAGCGACTCGAGGGTCGTGTCGCGGAAGCCGCGTCGTGGCTCCGCCATCACCCTCACGCCCTGAGGCTAACGGCCCCGGCGGCTACGCGAAGGCGGCGGCCCGCTCCAGCAGCTCGTTCAGCCCGGCCTCGTTCGGATCGCGCGGCTTGCCGGGGTGGATGATCGCGACCTGACAGCTCTCCGCGGCCTCGACGAGGTCGCGGAACGTGCCGGCCTTGATGTCCTTGATGTACGCCTGCTTGTTCTCGTTGTACGCGAACATCCGCGGGTTGAGGTTCGTGCACTCGTTGCACGTCGCACAGCGCACCGTCTCGATGTAGGCCTCGTCGGACGAGCGCGCCTCCTCCGCCGGCGCGGCCTCGGCGGGAGCGGCGGCCGGAGCGGGCGCGGCGGCGGCAGCGGCGGCTTCCGTAGCCGGTGCCTCGGCGGACGCCGGAGCGGCGACGACGATCGCAGCGGGCGGCGTCGCCAGCTCGACGAGCCGCTTCCACGCGTCGGCGGTGCGGCGCGTCTCGCGCACCAGGCGATCGTCGACGATCAGACGGACGAGCCGGTCGTCCGCGTCGACGGCGTTCACGTACGGCACCGCGGTCGGCGAGGGAGCCGCGCCGCCCTCGAGCCAGCCGCCCAGCGGGACGAGGTCGCCGGAGGGGACGGCGCCGGGAAGGATCCGCGCCAGGTCGCGCGAGCGGCGCGGGTCGCAGACCGCGAGGTCGGCGAGCGTGAAGGGCACCTCCTCGATGACGCGCTGCAGCGCCTCGTCGGCGTAGCGCAGCTGGTGCAGCGGCCACGCGCGCTCGGGCTGCGGGTCCCCTTCCAGCGTGAGGCGGTCGTGCCAGCCGCCGTCGACCCGGGGGTCGTAGGCGAAGGTCGGGAAGGCGCGCGCTTCCTTCGCGCCGGCGGCCACCAGGTACGGCGGGACGTCGCTCCCCTCGATGGCGCCGCTGAAAGCGCTGATGAGCGCCGGGCCGGGATGCGAGAGCGCCGCGAGCAAAAGCGGCGCCACGCGCACCAGCTCCGAGCTCGCGGCTTGCAGGACGTAGACGTCGCCGAGGGCCAGTGCGCTCGTCGCCAGGTGCGGCCCCATGCCGAACAGGTCGTTCGTCTCCACCAGGACCTTGATCGGCGCCCCCGCGGTGAGCGTCGCGACGACGGCCGCGTGGAACGGCGCGTCGACGGCGCCCGCGGAGAGGCGGACGAGCGTGTCGGGGAAGAGAGCGAGGTCGTCGGGCGTGAGCGCGGTCTCGTCGTAGCCGCGGAAGAAGTCGTCGTGCTCCGCGGCCAGGTACTTCCCTTCGACCTCGAGGTCGCCCATCTCGATAGCCGCGACGAGCTCGGCCATGGCCGGAAGCCGCTTGCGCAGCGAGGCGACCGCGGCGTCCGCGCCGTCGAAGCTGTACGCGCCGACGTCTTCGGCCAGGACGCGGTGGGCGCGCAGCGCGCCGAGGATGCGCGAGATGCGCGCGCGGCGCTCGGGGGGCAGCGCCAGGCCGCGCGAGGGCGCCGCGAGGAGCTTCGCCATCGCCTCGAAGTCGAAGAGCTCGCGGTGCGGCGCGCCGATCCCGGCGCTCAGGTGCGCCGCGTCGCGGCCGGCGTCCGAGCGCATGAGGTCGGCGCGGACCAGACCGGAGAGACGGACCA
>JAGWSB010000056.1 GCA_028876375.1 Chloroflexota bacterium
GTGTCCCACTGGGGCCGCCCGGGGATGCCGCGCGCTCCGGAGATGGCGCCCGCCCCCGCGCCGGGCGCGATCGCCTCGCAGCGTGTCGCCGTCGTCACCTGGGACGGCGATCTCGCCGCGGAGCTCGAGCGGCAGCTCGACTCGGCGGGCTTCGCGCCGCTGCACGTGCGCAGCGTCGCCGAGGCCTTCGCGTCGCGCGTGTGGCCGGCCATCGTCTTCATCGACGCGCGGCACCTTCAGTGGCTCGCGCCCGACCGCCTTCCGCTGCTCGTGCGCGCGCGCCTCATCGCCGTGACGCGCGACGACGTGCGGGTACCAAGAGGGTGGCAACTGGACACCCACCGCCTCGAGAGCGGTCCCGACGCGCTCCTCGATCTGCTGCGCCGGCGCGATGCCCGCCGCCGTGCGCCCGCCTCCGGAGAGCCGGGCGCCTAGTCCGGCCGCTTTCGCGAGCGCCGCGCGGCGCCGAGCGCCCGCTAGCGTTGGTTCAGCCGTGGTTCAGCCGTATGCCCTCTACTGGTCACGCCCCGTGGAGAGCCTCCAGCGCCCCACCATCGCGCTCCTCGTCGAGGACGACGCGCCGCTGGCGGCGATGCTCGAGCGGCATCTCGCCCGCGCCGGGATGATCGTCCACCTGGTGCGCACGCAGCAGGACGCGGTGCGGCGGGCGGCCGAGGTGGGCCCCGACGTGATCCTCCTCGACCTCGCGCTGGCGGAGGGGTCGGGGGCGGGGACGTGCCGCGAGCTGCGCGCGCGCGCCGACACCGCGGACGTGCCGGTCGTCGTCATCACCGCGAACCCGCTCCTGACCACGAAGGCCGAGCTCTTCCACCTCGGCGCCGACGACTACATGGTGAAGCCGTTCGACGCGGACGAGATGATCATGCGCATCGGCGCGGTGCTGCGGCGCCGCGGACGCACGAGCGGGCTGCGCCGCATCGGACCGCTCGCCGTATCGCTCGAGACGGGCGACGCCTGGCTCGGCCCGACCCAGATGGAGCTCACGGCGGCCGAGCGCAGCGTGCTCACGGAGCTCGCGCGCAGCTGGCCGATGCTCGCGCCGCGCGAGCGGCTCCTGCGGGCACCCTGGCGCAGCGACCTTCTCGCGTCGCCGAACGTCCTCGAGCAGCTCGTCGGTCGGCTGCGGCGGAAGATCGCCGCGGCGGGCGGCGGCGTGGAGATCCGCGCGGTCCGTCGATCCGGTTACCTGCTCCGCGCGCAGAGCGCGGGATAGCGAAAGGGGTAGCGATGAGAAGGCTGATGCTGGCCTCGGTCCTGGCGATCGCGTCCGTCCCGCTGTTCGCGTCGGTCGCGCTGGCGGGCCCCGACTGGTGCGACGACGGGAGCCCGCCGCCGAACGACTTCGGGCTGCAGGGGACGGGTGGGCACAGCCTCACGTCCCCGACGTCGTGGCTGAAGAGCACCTCGTGGTCCGGTCCCGGATACGACCGGTCGATCGCGTGGACCTTGACCGGTGGCGCGTCCAAGGGGATGGAGACGGCGTGGGAGCACGCTGTCGCTCACAAGCCGGGGACCAAGGGCCACTAGGCGGCCCGGTCGGCACGTGACCGCGAGCAGCGACCGATACACGGCGACCAACGCACCGCAGGCGAGCGTCCGCGTACGGCGCGGCATCGCGCTCGGACGCTCCCTGCGCGCGGTGCACGTCGCCGCGGTCGCGGTCATCGCCGTCGGGATCGAGCTCGCCGCCGCCGCGTCGACGCGCGGGCCGCGTGCCGACGCGAGCTGGCTGCCCATCGCGCTCGCGGTCGGCGTCTTCGCGCTCGCGGCGTTCCTGCGTCCCCTCGAGCCCGCCCGCGGCGAGAAGTTCAGCCTCGCCGCGGCCGCGGCGTTCTTCGGCGCCCTCGTCCTTCCCGGCGCTCTCGCCGTCGCCGCCGTCGGCGTCGCCTCGGCGATGGCCAAGATCGTCCAGCGGCGCTCGCCGCTCAGCATCGCCGTGAACGTCGCGCAAGCGGCGGGCGCGACCGGCGCGGCCTCCCTCGTCGCGGCGGGCGGCGGAGACGTCGGCGTCATCGGCGGCGGCGCCGCGTACGCGGCGGTCACGCTCGCCTCGGTCGGCGTCATGATCGCCGCGTCGCAGGGACCGCTGGCGATGCTCGGCTTCCTGCGGCGCGAAGCGCTGCCGACGCTCGCGCTCGTCGCGGTCGGCGGCATCGCGAGCATCGTGTGGTGGCACGAGCCGCTCATCCTTCTCCTCTTCCTCCCGATCCTCGCGACCATCGAGATCGCCTCGCGGCGAGCGGCCGCAGAGCACGAGGCGCTGGCCGTGCGCGAGCGCGCCGAGCGCGCGCAGCGCGAGTTCGCGCTCGACGCCGCGCACGAGCTGCGGACGCCGCTCACGAGCGTCATCGGCGAGCTCGACTTCCTGCGCGGGCTGGACCTGCGTGCGACCGAGGCGGCCGCGCTCGCGGCGGCGGGCTCGGAGGCGCGCCGCGCCGCCGGGATCGTCGAGCGCCTCCTGCTCCTCGCGCGCACGGGATCGGAGGTCGACCTCTCCTCCGCCGACATCGCCGAGGCCGCTCGACGCGTCGTCGCGCGCGGCGCGGGCACCTCGCGCGTGCCCATCGAGCTCGCGGCGCTGCCGGATGCGCTCCCGGTGCCGGTCCCGGGCGACCTTCTCGAGGTCCTCGTCGGCGACCTGGTGCAGAACGCGACCGCGTACACGCGGGAGGGCCGCGTCGCCGTCTCGCTTCGCCGCGCGGGGCCGTGGGTCGAGCTCGCCGTGGCCGATACGGGAGTGGGGATCGCGCCGGAAGAGCTCTCGCGCGTGTTCGACCGCTTCTACCGCGGGGCGCGCGCGCGCTCGATGTCGCCGGGGACCGGGCTCGGCCTGGCCATCGTGCGCCGCATCGTCGAGACGCACGGCGGCGACATCGCCATCGCGAGCACCGCGGGTACCGGTACGACGGTCACGGTGCGGCTGCCCGCCGCTTGAGGCGCTACTCCCCGAGGGCCGGGATCATCGACTGCGCGTTCTGGGCGGAGCTGTAGCTGACGGTCAGAGCGCCGTTCCCGCCCAGGTCGACGGTATCCGCGATCAGCTCCGTCACGGCGAGGTCCCCGTTCCCGTGAAGTGAGATCTCGGCTGACGGCGCGTAGATCGTCCCGGTCGTCGACGTCCCGTTGCCGTTGCCGCTCAGGTCCATCGTCGCCGAGCAGCTCGGATCCTGATAGATGAGCATGCCCTTGTACGTCCCGCTCGTCGGGGCGGTGGCGATGAGGTCGCCGTTGCCAGTGATCGA
The DNA here is from genome assembly GCA_028876375.1 of Chloroflexota bacterium. Lineage (GTDB taxonomy): Bacteria > Chloroflexota > Limnocylindria > P2-11E > P2-11E > JACPOT01. Next base: position 3,264 of record JAGWSB010000056.1, read on the forward strand.
GAGGCCTTGGCAGGTCGTGCCGCTGTTCGGGTAGGCCGTCGTCGTTATGAAGATGAAGACGCCGGTGCCCGTGAGGTCCCCGTTGCCGCTCAACGTGATCCCGCCGCCTCTGATGATGTACGTGCCGGGGCCCATCGTGACGTTGCTGTTGCTGCTGAGCGTGATCGAGCTGTACACGCCGGGGCCGATCGTGGACGAGCAGCAGCTCTGGAAGCCGGTGGTGCAACCGCTCGTGCCGGCGGGGCACGCGGGCTTCGTGTAGCCGGAGAACGGGTCGCTCAGGACGGGCTTCCCCGTCTGCGGCGCCGGGCTGAATCCGCCGCTCTGCGTGCCGCCGACGGTCTTGATGCCGTAAGGCGACCCGACGGTGATGGTGCCGTTGCCGCCGTTGTTGAGCGACTTGTCGCCGCTCGAGTCGGAGTAGACGTCACCGCCGGTCACGCTGATGCTGCCGTTGCCTTGGGTGTCGATCGCGGGGTTGGCGCTGCGGTCGAGGGCAAGGATGGCCGGCGCGGTGCCGCCGGGCGTGGTCCCCGCGACGCCGCGCGCCGTGACGGTGCTCGAGGGCAGGAAGTACGTGCGGGGCTTGTAGGCGATGATCACTTCGACGTAGGCGGTGTTCCCGGCGAACGCTCCGGACGTCGGCGGCGTGTTCACCGTCACCGTCGTCCCCGTCGGAGAGCCGGAGGAGAAGCCCATCGCCGTCACGTCGGACGTCGCGTTCGTCGTCGCCTGCGCGGCGGTGCCGCCCTGATACAGCGTGGTCGCGCCGCCGAGCGCTCCCGCGTCCGCGGCGTCCTGCATCGAGCGGCGCGAGACCATGAGCTTCCCCGTGTCCACGGCGAGCCCGGCGGCCAGCAGCATCGTGCTCATGAGGAGCGCGACGAGGACGACGGTCTGGCCCTCGTGCTCGCGGGCGAACGCGCGCACCGCGCTCATCGCTCGATCACCTGCTCCGATCCGCCCCGAACGGTCACGGCGAGCGCGCCGCTCAGCAGGAGCTGCGAAGCGATCGGGACGAACGGCGCGGTGACGATGACGGACACGTGGCTTCCCCGGCCGTTCGTACCGTCCGGCCACGTCGACGCTACGGTGACGCTCGGCACCCCGATCGTGTAGCGCAGCACCTGCGCCTGCACCCCCGCGTCGTTCGCGGCCGGCCCGGAGGGCGAGGAGCTCGCGCCGCCGTGGACGATCGCGTAGCGCGTCCCCTCCCGCGCGGCATCCGCGAGGGTGATGTATTGGAAGACCGCGCGCGACGTGTCGACGAACCCGAGGACGAGGAGGAGGAAGACCGGGATGATGAGCGCGAACTCCACCAGGGCCTGCGCTTCGTCCGAGCGTCGGATGGGACCGATCACAGGTACCGCCGCAGACGCGTGCTCCGGTCGAAGGTGAAGGTGTTCGAGACACCGGGCCAGTGCACCAGGGTCGTGAAGGTGTAGCGCACGCTCACCGTGACGAAGCACGGGGCCGAGAGCGTGCTCGTGGTGCAGGCGTGACCGCTGCCGTCGGCGAGCGTCTCGGTGACCGTCGCGCTCGCCGGCGCGACGCCCGGCGTCTGACCGAGCTCGCTGCGCGCCGCCGTCTGCGCGGCGCTCTGGCTGGGGCTGCTGCTCATCACCTCGGATTCGGCGGCCGCGCGAGCGGAGTTCTCCACGGCGAGCTGGACGGCGAGCGCGCGCGCGACGTCGGCCGCGCCGATCATCCCGAAGACGAGGATGGGAAGGAGGAGCGCGAGCTCGACGATCGCCTGGCCCATCTCGGCGACGGCCTCACGCCGCGCGCGCCCTCGCACGCCGCGACGATGCGTTCGATCGAGCGCGTTCACAAGCGCACGAACGTCTCATCGCGTCTCGTGATGCGCTTGACCCGAGCGGCTGAACACAGGCTGTACGGGCGCGCGACGAGGGCGTACCGGCGCGCCGAGACGGTCGGCGCTACTGCATCAGCGCCGGCAGGTACCCCACATACGCCGTGCTCGACGAATAGGTGATCTTCATGTTCCCGTTCTGCACGCTCTCCTGGAACGCGACGATCTGGCTCACGCTCACCGAGGCGTTGTTGCCGTCGCACACGACCGTCGCTCCCGGCGCGTAGATCGATCCGCTCAGCGAGTCGACGGCGCCGTTGCCGCCGACGGTGAGGTCGCCGGTGCACCGCGGGTCCTGATAGATGAGGAGCCCCTTGTACGGGCCGGTCGTCGCCGCGGTGAGCGTCGCGGCGGTATTACCGCCTAGCGAGAACGACGCGCAGCTCCCGCCGGAGTCCTCGGTGACGTAGATGAGGACGCCCGTACCCGTCAGCACGGAGCCGCCGGAGAGGCTGATCCCGTTGTTGTGGCCCTCGAAGACGTAGTAGCCGGGGGTCATGGTGTAGGTGCCGTTGCCGATCGTGCACTGGTAGATCCCTGGGCTGAGGGCGGGTCCGCCGCACGTCTGCGGGTCGAGGCCGTTCGTCGAGGGGCCGGGGGTGCCGGCGAAGGGATCGGCCTGCACGTTGCCCGTGTTCGTCACCGTGGTGCCCGGCGAGACCGAGGGCCAGGGGCTCGCGCCGCCGACGATGTACGCGCTGTAGCCGCTGTCCAGCGTGACCGACCCTTGCGCGTAGCCCGCGCTCGTCGAGCAGGAGTTGATCTGCAGGTTGCCGCCGGAGATCTTGAGGGATCCTTGCGACTGCTCGACCAGCGCCTTGCTGTCGCAGCCCGTGTCCGTCGACATCATCGCGTAGCCGGCGTTGAATGCCGCGGCGCAGGCGATGGCCGTCGCCCTCACCGTCGTGAACGACTCGGTCTGCGGGACCAGCGTCGTCTTCACCGGCGTCGAGACGACGACCTCCACGCATAGCGTCGGATCGCCGTACGCCGTGGACGAGATGGGCGAGGTCACCGTTACCGTCGTCCCGCTCGTCGGCGTGTCGGTGGCGTAGCCGTTCAGCGACGCGTCCGAGGTCGCCGCGCTCGTCGCCAGGGAGACCTGCGTCGAGGTGCAGGTCGACCACGGACATCCCTTCTGGTAGAGCACCGTCGCGCCGGCGTACGCCGCCGCGTCGGCGGCCTCCTGCGCCGTGCGGCGGCCGTTGTAGAGCTGGCCCGAGTCGATGGCCAGCCCGACGGCCATGACCAATCCGAGGATGGTGATGCCGACGAGGACGATCGCCTGGCCGCCCTCGTCTCGGAGCGGCTTCAATACTCGATCACCAGCTCGGATCCACCGCGCAGGGTCACCGAGAGGCCCCCGTTGAAGAGGAACTGCGAGGGCAGCGGAACGAAGGGCGCGGTCGCCTGGACCGACACGCGGCTGCCGCGCTTGTTGTCGCCGTCGGGATACGACACCGTCACGGCGATCGCGCCGTTCACGCTGATCGCCGCCTTGTCCACCACCGCCGTCACGTCCGCGTTGGTGCAGGACGAGCAGTACGGGATCGGAGAGGACAGCGCTGAGGAGCCGTGCACGATGGCGTAGCGCGCCCCTTCGCGCGCGGCGTAGGCGAGCGTGTTCTCCTGCTCCACCGCCCGCGCCACGTCGAAGAGGCCGACGATGAGCATCAGGAGCACGGGCAGGACGAGCGCGAACTCGACGAGCGCCTGTGCCCGCTCCGACCGGAGCGCGCGCATCACGAGCACCCCGACGTCGGGCATTGGTAGCGCCGGTACATCGTCATGCGGTCGAAAGTGAACGAATGGGGAAGGCCCGGCCACGGCGTGAGCGTGGTGAACGTATAGCGCACCTCGACCTTCGCGTAGCACGGCGTCCCCGAGGTCGAGGTCCCGACGACCGACGTGCTCGCCGCCCCGGTGCAGGCGCTCGACCCGTCCGACCGGGTGAAGGAGACGGTGATGGTCGCGCCGCCGCAGGTGTAGACGTTGCCCGACTGCGAGCAGGAGCCGGACGCGCTCACGCCCGGGGTGTTGGTCAGCTCGGTCTGCGCGCGCGACGCGACGGTCGGTCCGCTCGGCGAGGCGATGAGGCCGGCGGCCTCGGCGCCCGCGCGGGCGCTGTTCTGCACCGCGAGCTGCGCCGAGTACGCCCGGGCCATGTCCGCGCCGCCGAGGAGCGTGAAGGCGAGCACCGGCAGGGCGAGCGCGAGCTCCACCACGGACTGTCCGGCGTCGCCTCGCGCGAGGCGCCCGAACAGGCGCCCAAGCGTCGCTGAACGAAGGCGGTCAGGTGGCTGAACGGGCATCGGAGCGGGCGCTCATGGGGCGCTCGGATAGTACTAAGGGGTAGTACCGATCCGGTCTCTGGGGCGGCTACTCCACGATGGCCGGCACGTTGCCGGTGAAATTCAGGCCCGGGACGTAGTTCATCGTGAAGTCCGCGTTCTGGGTGTTCACCGTCTTCGCGATCATCTGGCTGACCACCATCGTCGCGCCGTTGCCGTTGCCGGTGATGTCGGCGTTCGGCGCGTACACCGAGCCGCTGGTGTACAGGGCGCCCGAGGCGCTCCCGATGCTGATCGCGACGGTGCAGACGGAGTCCTGCCAGAAGAGGAGCCCCTTGTAGGTCCCGCTCGTGGGCGCCGTGAGCTCGGTGGAGACGCCGCCCTCGATCTTGAGCGCGGGGTTGCCGCACGAGCCGCCGGTCGCGGGATACGCGCTGTTGGTGAAGAAGAAGAACACGCCCCCGTCGGCGGTGTCCGTCCCGCCCTGGCACCCGCCGGTGATGCTCCACGTGCCGGAGTGCGCCTTGGCGAACATCGCGGTGAACGACGTCGGGGTGACCGCGCTCGGCACGACCCCCTCCGTCGCGGTCCCGGTGTCCACGACGAGCATCTTGCCGACGCTGACGTTCGTCATGCTCGCGGGCACGACGGTCTGGGTGCCGGCGGGGATCGTCGCCGTCGCCGACGTCGACACGTAGCGGCCGGTGCACGCTCCGGCGCTGCTGCCGCTGAGCTGGATGCCGGCGCCTTCGAAGACGTACGTGCCGGGAGCGAAGACGTGCATGCAGTTGCCGTTCGCGTTGCCGGTGTAGATGCCCGGCTGGTTGACCGTGGGGGAGCACGCCGGCGTCCCGTAGCTGGTCAGCCCGTTCGTCGACGGCTTCGGCGTGCCGGCGAACGGATCGGCCTGCACCTTCTGACCGGTCTGGAGCTCGGGCCACGATCCGCTGGTCGCCGTGCCCACGACGTCGGTCTCGTAGCCGTCGCTGAGGGTGATCGTCCCGCTGTTGTTGATGGCGTCGTACCCGGTGTGCGGCGTGCAGGCGTTGACCTGGATGCTGCCGCCCTGCAGGCTGAGCGAGCCGCCCACGTACAGCGCGGGGATGTCCGACGGTGCGCACTGCTGGTCGATCGTCATGATCCCGTAGGGCATGAGCGGCTTGAGGCTGCAGGCGGTGCTGTGCGCCTGCACGGTCGTGAACGTCGCCTGTTGCGGGACGAGGCTGGTGCGCACGGGCGTCGAGATCGTGACCCGTATGCACCGGACGTCGCCGGCGCGTGCGCCCGCCGTCGGCGGGTGGGCCACCGCCACCGTCGTCCCGCTCGTCGGCGTGTCCGCCGCGTAGCGGTTCAGCGCGGCGTCGCTCGTCGCCGCGTCGAGCGCCGCGCTACAGGGTGGGATGGGCAGGCCGCTCGCATCGAGAGCGCAGCCCTGCTGGTAGATGACGGTCGCGCCCGCGAACGCGGCCGCGTCCGCCGCCTCCTGCGCCGTCCGCCGGCCGTTGTAGAGCTGACCGGTGTCCATCGCCAGCCCGACGGCCATGATCATCCCGAGCATCACGATGACGATGAGGACGACCGCCTGACCCGACTCTTCGCGGTGGAGCCGACTCAATACTGGATCACCAGCTCGGAGCCGCCGCGCATCGTGATGGTGAGCGCCCCGTTGAGGAGCCACGTCGACGGCAGCGGCACGAAGGGCGCGCTCGCGTCGACCGACACGCGGTCCCCGCGGTAGTTGTGGCCGTCGGGGTAGTCGACCGTCACGGACACGTTGGGCACGCTGATCGCCGCCTTCGTCACGACGCCGCCGATCGCGCTGTCCGCGGCGGCGCTCGCCGTCGTCGGGTCGACGCAGCTCGCGCACGGGCCGAGGGCCGGCGACGCCGACGCGCCGTGGACGATGGCGTAGCGCGACCCCTCGCGCGCCGCGTAGGCGAGCGTGTTCTCCTGCTCGACGGCGCGCGCGAGGTCGAACAGGCCGAGGATGAGCATCAGCAGGACGGGCAGGACGAGCGCGAACTCGACCAACGCCTGCGCTTCCTCCGCGCGGTGCGCCCTCATTCGTAGCGCCGGTACATCGTGGTGCGGTCGAGCTGGAACGTGTGCGGCAGGCCGGGCCAGGGGACGATCGTCGAGAACGCGTACTGGACGCGGACTTTGGCGTAGCAGGGGGTCGCGACGCTCGACGTCCCGGCGACGGCGGTGCTCGACGCGCCCGTGCACGTGCTCGTCCCGTCCGCCTGGGTGAACGCGACGGTCACCGTCGCGCCGCCGCACGTCCACACCGTGCCCGACTGCGTGCAGGCGCCCGAGACGTTCATGCCCGGCGTCCGGTTCATCTCGTCCTGCGCGTGCGCGCTGGCCTCGAGGCCCGTCGGCGTCGCTTGCAGGGCCGTCGATTCGGCCGCGGCGCGCGCGCCGTTCTGGACCGCGAGCTGGACCGCGAAGGCGCGCGCCATGTCGGCGCCGCCGAGCAGCGTGAAGACGAGGAGCGGCAGCGCGAGGGCGACCTCGACGAGGGACTGTCCCCGGTCGCTGGTGGGGGAACGCCCGAACGCGCGGCGCGCCAGGCGCGTCTCGGCCATGTCCGATCGGTGAACGCGCCCTGAACGACGCGGTCACGGGAGGAGGGGCTAGTACTAAAGGGCTGGGATCGCGACCTCCACGCGCAAGCCCCCGAGGTCGGAGCGCGACAGCGTGAGCGTCCCGCCGCGCGCGACGGCGTGACCCTCGATGGCCGCGAGCCCGAGCCCGCCGCGCGTACGCGCCCGGTCGACCTCGCTCTGGTCCGCGCCGGCACCGTCGTCCTCGACGATCAGCACCAGCAGCCCGGCGTCCGTCCGTCCGGCCTGTATCCGCGCGCGGCGTGCCCGCCCGTGGACGGCGGCGTTGGCGAGCGCCTCGCGGATGACGGCGATGAGGGCCGCGCGGTCGACGGCCGCGAGGCCCTCCTCGCCGGGGAACTCGTCGTGCTCGACGCTGAGCCCGTAGACCTCGCTGTACCGCCGCGCCGCGTCGGCGAGGGTGGAGACCGGCGAGAGCCCCTGGCGCAGCGTGGACACCATCGCGCGCACGTCCGCGAGCGCCGCGCGCAGCGCCGCCGCGGCGCGCTTCGACGACGGATCCTCTGCGTCCTGCACGCCGAGGAGCGCGCTCCAGAGCGACGTCCCGATCTCACGCTCGAGATCGTCGGCGATCCGCCGCGGCGATCCTTCCGTGAACTGGAGGAGCGGCGCGAGCGCACGCGCGTGTTCCACGAGGTCGTCGGGCAGGTCGGGCGACCCGGTGCTGGCGATGAGGACGCCGCGCGCCGAGCCCCGGTCGAGGATCGGCACGACGAGGTGCGCGCGCTCGGCCTGGCGCCAGGCGGCGGGAGGATCTTCGACCCGCGCCGCGACGCCTTCCGCCAGGGCGCGCGCGAGGTCGGGACCCCACAGCTCCTCGGGGATCGGCCGCTCGTCGGTGACCCCGAAGCCGGCGCGGTAGTGCAGGAGCGCGAGGCCGAGCGACCACAGCCCCGCCGTCTGCAGGAAGTACGCGTCCGCGAGCAGCGCGAGCGCGTCGTCCGCGGCGTCGGCGCGGCCCGACCCGGCGATCGCCGCCAGCTCGCTCGAGAGCGCTCCCAGCGTCACCGGCGCCGCCACTGGAAGAACGAGACGCCGAGCACCACGAACAGCGCGAGCGCCGAGACGGCGCGCGCGGCCGCCTCGAGAGGATGGCTCTGGAGCTCGAAGTCGACCACCCGCGCGTTCGCCGAGAGGTTCACGTACATGTATCCGTGCGTCGTTTCCCACAGGGGCAGGGAGGTCCTCGACTCTTGCTGCGTCAGCGGCATGACGTCGACCTGGTACGCCCGCCACTGGTCGTCGTACCGCTCCTTGAACAGGACACCCGTCACCTGCTGCTTCATCGTGATCCGCCAGTGGGTCGGGCTGAGGAACGAGGCCGTGAAGGCGTCGCTGTCGAGGGTGTTCCCGGACGTCGGTCGGGCGAAGGACGGCTGCTGCGGAAGGTTGGCCGCCGCCGCCGCGGCGGTGAGGAGCCACTCGAACGCGCCGCGCAGCTGGGTGATGGCGTGCGTGTCATCGTCCGCCGCGCGCCGCGGGAGGTCGACGCCGGACCACACCAGGTGCGCGAACGAGTCGGACGAGCCCTGCAGCTGGACGCGGCCGAATTGGATGAGGCGCTTGTCGCCGGCGACGAGCGCGGCGCGCTCCCACGTCGCGTCGTTCGCGTAGGTGAAGGGGTCGATCGCGACGGCGCGGCCGCTGTAGCCGGCGTCGCCGGCGATGAGCGTCGGCTCCGCGCCGACGACCGAGACCTGATCGGCGCGCTGCGTCCGCGCCTCCGGCATGACGGGCTGCAGACCGGCGCGCGCGGCGGTGTCCATGAAGACGAAGCCCGACGTCTGAAGGAAGGCGTCGAGGACCTTCTGCGCCTTGGCGCGGTCCCGCCAGGGCTGGCCGTAGATCGCGACCACCGTGAACTGCTGCAGCGTCGCGGTGTCCAGATCGTCGAGCAGCTTGTTCGCGCGGATCGGCACCAGGTTCCCGCTGGGTACGCCGGCATGGATGAGCGCCTCGCCGAACGTCACGGCGTCGGGCTCGTCGGCCACGACGAGCACCGTGTTGCTGATCGCCGCGGAGAGGAGCGGTCGCAGCGGCGGCACCGCGGGCGCGGCGAGCAGGAGCTTGTCGCGGTCGAGGACGCTCCAATCGCGCTCGTTGAATACGAGCGCGGCGGAGCGGTCGGGCGGGAGGGCGCGGTCGACCCCGAGCCATTCGAGCTGCGTGTTCATCACGTCCTTCGGCAGCGTCCCGAGCATGAGCGCGGCGCTCGCGTCGTCGCCGGTCGTCGGAAGATCGGGCTGCTGTACGGCCATGGCCAGCGCCTGCGCGGGGTGGAGCGCGAGGCGGCCGAAGGCGCCGGTCGACGGGAGCCTCGGCACCGAGACGGCGTCGGTGGGCACCGCGAGCGCGAGCGCGTTCCCGCCGAGCGCGAGGACCGCGGCGAGCGCCAGGACGACGCGGCGCATGCGTCCCGAGGCGACGATGATGCCGACGAGCGCCGCCGACGCCACGATCGGCACGAGGTCGCTCAGCGCGGGCGCCCGAGCGAGAGGCGGGCGCAGCGCGTCGACGCCGCGCGAGAGGAAGGGCGGCACGGTCACCGCGGCCGACACGAGGATGCCGAACGCCGCGCCGAAGACGCCGGCGCGGCCGCGCCGGCTCCTGATCCCGGCGACCGCGCCCACCATCGCGGCGGCGAGGACCCACACGATCCCGCTGAACGATCCGACGGCGACGGCGGTCGCGACGGCGAGGAAGCGCAGTCGCGTGACGCGGCTCCCGGCGACGGCGAGCACGACCGCGGCGAGACCGGCGAGGCTCGTGACGTCCCCGCCGCGGGGCCATACCCACACGGCCGGCGGCAGGACGGCGGCGAGCGCGAGCGGCAAGGCCCACCGCCGGGCGCCGGCGCGGACCGCGAGGAGCAGGAAGGACACGCCGTACAGCGCGGCGATCGCCACCTCGAGGAGGACGAACGCGCGCGACCCGAGCCCGGTGGCGGCGGCGAGCTTGAGGAGCGGCCACGACGGCGCCGCGAGCAGCGGCGCTCCCGCGCCCCAGATGTGCCACCACGTGCCCGTATCCGGGAAGCGCTCCGCGTAAGCGAGCGCGGCGCGGTCGTACGACACGCCCGACGCGGGGATGTACACGGAGCCGACGACGATGGCTGCGAGCGCAACGAGGACGGCGGAGATCGCCGTCCACGAGCCCGCGACGCTCCGCTCGGGGTGCGGGATGGCGTGGTCGAGGACGTGGCGCTGCGATGCGCCGGGGCGCACGCCGGTCCAGCCCGCGGGGAGAGGCGTCGTTCCGAGGGTGAGCGCGACGAGGCCGGCCTGCGAGCGGAAGCGCTTCGCGATCGCACGCAGCTCGCGCGGTCCGTCGAGGGCGCTCGCGACGACGAGGTCGCAGTCGACGTGCTGCGCGCCGAGCTCGGCGAGCGTCGCGACCGCCCGCACGATGCGCACGCGCTTGTTCGACCGCAGCCACTCGACGATCGCCGTTCGCAGCGACGGCGAGGGCGCGACGACGACGACGTGGACCGGTCCGAGCCGCATGACCGAGCGGGCCATCGACGATTGCATCGCTCAGCCGATCCCCGCGGGGACTAGCGGCTCGATGGCTCGACGAGGAGGTACGCGCCGACCAGCATCAGCACCAGCGGAAGGATGAAGGGCTGCGCGACGACGGGTACCAGGTCGACGCGGCCGAAGACCCCGGCGATGGCGATGACCGCGAGCGGGACGGCGGGGATGAGCGGCCAGCGGCGGTCGGGAGCGAGCAGCGTGACGCACACGAGCGCCGCCGCGAGCGCGCCGAAGAAGATCGGCGCCGCGTACTGCCCCAGGCTGAAGATCGACGGGAGCAGGAGCCCGACCCCGAGACCGATGAGCACCGCGCCGGGGACGAGGTACACGTACTGGCGGTAGCCGAGGACATATGCGGCCGCGAAGGCGCCGCCGAGCGCGATGAAGAGGAAGGAGGACGCCGCCGGAAAGCCGACGGCCTGAAGTAGGAAGGCGAGGCCGATAGCGAAGACGACGAGTCCGCCAAGGACGCCGCGCCGTCGCGGCCGAGCGGTCCCGGCGGCGCCGGTGCTCGCCACGCCCCCCTGTGTCCGTTGATCCAGCGGACGCAGGCCCATCAGCGATCGAACGTTAGCACGGTCGGTCGGCCGGCTCGACCCGCTAGTCGCTCGGCTTCGGCGTGGCGGTCGGCTTCGGCGTGGCGGTCGGCTTCGGCGTCTTGGTCGGCTTCGGCGTCTCCGTCGGCTCCGGCGTCGGTGTCGGCGTCGGCGCGGGCGTCGGCGTCGGCGAGGCCGTGGGCGTCGGCGAGGCCGTGGGCGTCTCGGTGGGCTCCGGTGTCTCTGTGGTGCTCGAGCTCCCCGCGCCGACGACCTTCACCTGCTGCGAGCCGCAGGCCTGCTGGCCGCTGCTGTCCGTCACGCAGATGGTCAGCGCCTGCGTTCCGCTCGGGAGCGAGTCCGGCAGGTCGAACTTCACGGTCAGCGCGTTGTTGAGGAACCACTCGGTGTCGACCTCGAGTGCCGCGCCGCCGATGGTCGCGGAGACCGGCGGGGTCGAGCCGAACCCGGCCGAAGAGCTCACCGCGGAGACCGTGTTGAGCGTCTGGTGCGCGTTGACCGACGTGCCGCTCGACGGCTGCGAGATCGTGACCGTCAGCCCGCTCGGCGAGGGCGTCGGCGTGGGCGTTGGCGTTGGCGACGCGGTGGGCGTCGCGGTCGGCGACGCGGTGGCAGTCGCTGTCGGCGACGCACTGGCCGTTCCTGTGGCGGTCGGCGTCGGCCTCGGGGACGGCGTGGGCGTCGGTGTCGGGCTGGGCGTAGGCGTCGGCGCGGCGCCGACGGTGACGCTCTCGTTGGCGCACGCGGTGTTCCCCGCCGCGTCGGTCACGCAGACCGTCAGCTGCTGCGAGCCGCCGGGGATGCTCGACGGGATCTTGAACTCGCCCTCGATCGAGACGTGCTGGTCGTCCTCGGAGAGCTCCGCCTGGCCATCGAGGCTGAGCGTCGTTCCGGCGAGCGTCGTCGTGAAGTTGATCGAGCTCGGGTCGAACCCGGACTGCGAGGAGATCGACGCCGAGACGTCCATGTCCTTGCCCGCCGAGACCGTGTCGCCGGAGTGCGGTCCGGTGATCGTGACCGTCGGCGGCGCCGCTGTCGGCGTGGGTGTCGGGGTCGGCGTCGGCGAAGGTGTAGGGGTCGCAGTCGGGGTGGCAGTCGGAGTGGGCGTCGGTGTCGGCGTCGCCGTCGCCGTCGGTGTCCCAGTCGCAGTTGGAGTGGGCGTCGGTGTCGCCGTCGGAGTGGGCGAGGCGGTGGGCGCCGGACGCACGACGATCTGCTGCGTCCCGCAGCCCTGCTGGCCGGAGTTGTCGACCACGCAGACCTGGAGCGTGGCCGGACCGCCGGCGAGGTCGCGCGGCGTGTTCGTGTTCAGCATGAACACGCTGCCGCCCTGCGTGTACTGCTGGTTCACGATCGGGATGGTCTCGTTGCCGATCGTGACCGTTGCCTGCACCTTGCTCGGGTCGCTGGGGAACCCGGCCGCCGACGAGATGGTCGTGCGGATCACGAGGTTCTGGCCGGCCTCGATCTCCTCGCCCGCGGCGGGGGAGACGACCGACACGACCGGAGGCTGCGTCGTCACCGTGAGCGTGACCGTGTTGCTCTTCACGGATCCGCTCGTCGCGTAGATCGAGTAGCTGCCGCCCGCCGTCGGCGTGCAGGTGATCTGGGTGCCGCTCGTGGCGCAGCCCGAGCCCGCGGGCGTCGCGGTCCAGGAGACGGACGAGGGCGTGACGCTGTTGCCGTACTGGTCGGCGCCCGCCGCCGTGAACGTCTGCGACGCGCCGAGCGTGATGGACGCGCTCGATGGCGTCACGGTGAGCACAGCGAGCGGGCCCGCGCTCACGGCGACCGGACCCGACGTTCCGGTGATGCTACCGGTGACCGTGTCGGTCGCGGTGATCGTCTGCGAGCCCACGGTCTTGAACGTGACCGAGAAGGTCCCCGTCCCGTTCGTGAGCGTCGAGCTCGCCGGTAGCGCGGCCTGGCCGTCGGTGCTCGTGAAGCGGACGGTGCCCGTGTAGCCGGTGGCGGTGTTGCCGTTCGCGTCCTTCGCGGTGACGGCCACGCTCACGGCCGTCCCCGCGGTCGCCGTGGTCGGAGCGGTGACGACGAGCGCCGTCGCCGTGCCGGCCGTCACGACCAGGGTCGCGGTCGCGCTCACGCTGCCCGAGCTCGCCGTGATGGTGTACGTCCCCGCCACCGCCGCGCTGCACGAGCTCGTCGCGCCGGTCGTCGGCACGCAGCTCGCGCCCGCGCTCGCGCTCCAGCCCGCGGTGAAGCTCGGGATGGCGTTGCCGTTCGTGTCGAAGCCGGCCGCGGTGTACGCGGCCAGGCTGCCGGCCGAGACGGTCGCCGTCGACGGCGTGATCGTGATCTTCGCGAGCGCGGAGGCGGTCACGGTGAGCGTCGCGCTGTTCGTGATCGACCCGGACGTCGCGGTGATGGTGTAAGTGCCGGTCGTCGACGCGGTGCACGTCGTCGTCGTGCCCGCCGTCGGCGAGCAGCTGGCGCCCGCGGTGCTCGACCACGTCGGGCCGAACGACGCGACGTTGTTGCCGTACGCGTCCTTGGCCGTCGCCGTGAAGACCGCGCTCCCGCCGGCCGTGATGGTCGAGGACGTCGTGCTCACGGCGATCGACGCCACCGCGCCGGGACCGACGGCCACCGCGGAGGACGTTCCGGTGATCGTGCTGGTGACGGTGTCCGTCGCCGTCACGGTCTGTGACCCCGCGGTCTTGAACGTCACGGGGAACGTGCCGACGCCGCTCGTGAGCGTCGCGTCCGCCGGCAGCGCCGCGTTCGCGTCGCTGCTCGTGAAGTGCACCGTCCCGGTGTACGTCGTCACGGTGTTGCCGGACGAGTCCTGTGCGGTCACCGTGGCGTTGAGCGGCGTGCCCGCCGTCGCGCTGCCCGCGATCGAGACGGCGAGCGTCGCCGTCGTCGGCGCGGCGGCCACGGAGACGGCGATCGAGGCCGAGCAGTCGATGTTGCCGTTGTTGTCGAGAAGGCACACGGTAAGGGGTGCCGTCCCGGTCGGCGTCGTCGTCGGTACCGTCGCGCTGAAGCTGAGGACGCTCCCGCCGTTCGTGTACTGACGCTGCGCGCCGATGGTGAGGTCCGTCGTGCCGATGGCCGCCGAGACGATCACCGCGTTCGGATCCGTCGGGAACGCGGAGGTCGGCGAGATCGAGGCCTGCACCTGGAGCGTGCCGCCGGCCTGCACCGACGCCCCCGCGGTCGGCGCGACGATGGCGACGACCGGGCTCGGCGTCGGTGTCGGCGTCGGAGAGGGTGTCACCGTCGGGCTCGCGGTAGCGGTCGGTGTCGGGGTCGGGGCCGCCGTGATGGTGATGGGCACGCTCGTGCAGCCGACGTTGTTCGCGAGGTCGCTGAGGCAGATCGTGAGCGTCTGCAGGCCGGGCGCCGCCGTCGTCGGGATCTCGACGCTCACCGACGCCGTGTACTGCGTGCCCGTCGTGTGCGTGCTGGTCGCGGACGACACCGTCAGCGTGCCCGTCCCGGTCAGCGTCGCCGTCGCGCGGATGTTCGTGGCGGCGAAGCCCGCGGTCGACGAGACATTCAGTCCGATCGGGACCGGCCCTCCGCCCGCCTGTACCGGCGCCGCGGGCGGGACGGCGGCGACGACGGGGCTCGCGACCGGCGGCGCCGTAGGGGCGGGCGTGGTCGGCGCAGCCGTGGGCGTCGGCACCGGCGTGGGCGTCGGCGGGGGCGTGGTCGGCGCAGCCGTGGACGTCGGTGCCGGCGTGGGCGTTGGCGGCGATGTGGTCGGCGCAGCCGTGGGCGTCGGCGCGGGCGTCGTGGTGAAGAGCGCCGGGACCGACGGCAGCGCGAAGCTCGGGCTGGAGACGGCGACGACCGGCGCGGTCGTGGGCTGCGGCGTCGGCTGCAGGATGATCGGGGCCGGCGTCGGGTTGACGACCGCCACGGGCAGGCCGCTCGGCTGCACCAGGAATTGCGGCACCGAAGGCGCATTCGAGGCCAGGGCCACGAACGCGGGCGGCAGCTGATCGACCGACGGCGCGTACACCTTGGCCTGGGGCAGCGGGGCGCTGGTGGTGGCGCCGATCTGCGCCAGGGCGATCTTGGCCTTGGTCTCCTGCGTCGCCACGAACGCGC
>JAGWSB010000057.1 GCA_028876375.1 Chloroflexota bacterium
GCGCGCAGCCACAGAGCGCGGATCAGGTGATGGCGACGCTCTACGCCGCGGCGAAGGCCGCCGGAGAGAAGACCGTCGCCTTCTACTCGTCCATGAACACGAGCGACGCGAAGAAGGTGCTTCCGGCCTTCGAGAAGCAGTTCCCGGGCATCACCGTCGACGAGACCCGCCTCGACAGCACGAAGCTGGTGGCCAAGGTCGTCGCCGAGAAGAAGGCGGGCCAGAACCTCGTTGACGTCCTCGAGACCTCCTCCTTCGACGCGCTCTACCTGATCGACCAGGGCTACACCCAGCCCTACCAGAACGCGTCGTGGAACGATTACGCGAAGGGCGCCCGCGACGACGAGAAGCACCTGTGGTTCTCCGACCGCGAGAACAACGAGCTGCCGGGCATCAACACGACCAAGATCAAGCCCGGTGAGATCACCACGTGGACGGACCTCTGCAAGCCGCAGTACAGCGGCCACGTAGCGGTCGAGGTCGGAGACAGCGCGATGTACACGGCGTTCGTCCACCTGTACGGCAAGGACAAGGCGCTGCAGATCATCCAGTGCATCGCCGCGAACCACCCGAGCATGCGCTCGGGGCACACGGCCATGGCCGACCTGCTCGCGGCCGGGGAGTTCTGGGCGACGTTCATGAATCACGGCCACGAGCTGACGAAGCTCACGTACGACAAGAAGGCGCCCGTCAACTGGGCGCACACGGACCCGATCATCACCGACCCGGTGATCGCGGGGCTCGCGGACAAGCCGCCGCACCCGAACGCGGCCAAGCTTTTCGACGAGTGGCTGGCCTCGCCGGGCGGGCAGCAGGCCATCGCCTCGACGGGCCGCGTCCCGTCCTCGACCGCGGTCAAGCCGAAGTACCCCGGCGTCAACGACTTCGCGCCGAAGTTCTACATCAGCCCGAGCTGGGCGACCGAGTACAACGCCGACAACCAGGTCTGGCAGCAGACGTTCGGCATCCATTAGCTCCGTGGCGACCTTGACGCAGGCGCTGGCGCGTCGGGCCGTGTGGCGATGGCCCCGGCTCGACGCGCTCGTCCTCGGCGCGGCCATCCTCCTCCTTCTCTATCTGACGGTCGTCCCGCTGATCTTCCTCGTCCTCGGCAGCCTCTCGCCGAGCGGCCAGGTCCTCGAGGGTGGCCTCACCCTCGTGCACCTCGCGCGGGTGCTCACCGACCGCGACGGACTCGGGCTCCTGGGCGTCACGGTCGTGTACGCGGTCTTGACGGCGCTCCTCGCGCTCGCCATCGGCACGGCGATGGCCTGGGTCGTGGAGCGCACGGACGTCCCACTGCGCCCGCTCTGGTACGCGGTGGCGCTGGTGCCGCTCATCGTGCCCGGGATCGTGAACTCGATCGCGTGGCTGTTCCTGCTCAGCCCGACGATCGGGTGGCTCAACCTCCCGCTGCGGGCGCTCTTCGGCGTCTCCCTCTCGATCTACAGCCTGCCGGGCATGGTGTGGGTCGAGGCGCTGCACGAGGCGCCGCTAGCGTTCGTTCTCGCCGGTGCGGCGTTCCGTTCGATGGATCCCGCGCTCGAGGAGGCCGCGGCGACGTCCGGGGCCAGCATGTGGACGACCGTCCGGCGCGTGGACCTGCCGCTGCTCTTTCCGGTCGCCTCGTCGGTGCTCCTCATCCTGTTCGTCCGGACGCTCCAGGGTTTCGAGGTGCCGGCGATCATCGGTCTGCCGGCGCAGATCTACGTCTACACGTCGCGCATCTACTTGGCCCTCACCGACTTCCCGCCCGACTTCGGCCTGTCCGCGGCGTTCGCGCTCGTCCTGCTGGCCATCGCGACGGTCGGCGTGCTGCTCCAGCGTCGCCTGACCCGGCGCTCCGCGAGCTACGCGACCGTGAGCGGGAAGGCCTACCGGCCCCGACGGCTCGAGCTGGGCCGCTACCGCGGCGCCGCGTTCCTCCTCCTCGGGGGCTACGGGCTCTTCGCCGTGGTCCTTCCGTTCCTCGTCCTCGTCTGGTCGAGCCTCCTCTCGTACTACTCCGTCCCGACCGCGACGGCGCTGCGTCAATTCACGCTCGCCAACTACCTCTTCGTCGTGCAGGACGATCTGACGCGCGTCTCGCTCCTCAACAGCCTGGAGCTCTCCGTGGGGGCCGCGACCTCGGTCATGCTCCTCACCGGCGTGATCGGCTGGATCACGGTGCGCGGCCGCTCGCGCGCCCGCATCATCCTCGACGTACTGGCATTCATTCCGCTGACCATCCCGGGGATCGTTCTGGGCGTCAGCCTCATCTGGGTGTACTTCACGCTCCCCATCGCGATCTACGGCACGATGTGGATCCTTCTCATCGCCTACACGACGAACTTCCTTCCGTATGGGATCCGCACGGTGACGTCCGCCCTGGTGCGGCTGCAAGCCGAGCTCGAGGAAGCGGCGCAGACCGCCGGCGCGTCGTGGGTGGGAACGCTTCGGCGCATCACCCTGCCGCTGCTGCGTCCGTCGCTGCTCGCCGGCTGGATCTACGTCTTCATCGTGTCCCTGCGCGAGCTGGGCGCGAGCATCCTCCTCTACTCGACGAAGAGCGAGGTCCTCGCCGTGCGCATCTTCGACCTGCGCGACGCCGGGCAGTACACGGTCATCGCCGCCCTCTCGGTGATCCTTGTCGTCTTCCTGGTGATCCTCGTCGCCGCCCTGCAGTCGTTCTTCGGAAGGGTGCCGGCGGAGGCCTGACGCCGGCTCGGCCCATAACCATCGGCGATCGACGAGGTGCCGATAGCCTCACGACCACGCCCCGCCCTGGGGTGAAAGTCGGCAGCACGGGCTTCCTCGTCGCCGGCCTCTTCGTCCTGAGCATCGTGTCGGGGATGCTCGGCCTCGGCGTCGCCTTCGCCGCGGTCCCCTTCCTCGCCCTGTTCCTTCCGGACCTCGTCCATCAGGTGCAGCCGCTCAGCCTGCTGCTCAATGGGTTGACCGCGCTCTTCGCCGCGTTCGGCTTCTGGCGCGGCGGCCACCTCGACTGGTCGCGCGCGATCCCGCTCGCCGTCGTCACCACCGTGTTCGCGCCGCTCGGTGCGCTCGCCGCGCAGCGGATCGACCCTCTGCTCATCTGGGCGATCTACCTCGCCGCCGTCGTGTACCTCGCCTACCGCCTCTTCCGCCCGGCGCGCGAGCGGCCCGGCAGCGAGGGCTTCCGCACGGCGCTCGTGCTCGCGGCTCCGATCTCGGTCCTGAGCGGCCTGCTCGGCGTCGGTCCCGGCTTCCTTCTCATGCCCACCCTGGTCATCGTCGGCTTCCCGACGAAGCGCGCGGCGGGGATCAACGCCTTCGCCGTCACGCCGCCGTCCTTCTCGGCGCTCATCCCGCACCTGCCCAGCGCGATCTGGGACCCGACGCTGAGCATCTCGCTACTCGTCGTGGGCGCCATCGGCGCCTTCGCGGGCGCCACGATCGCGAGCCGCTGGGTCCCCGCGACGCGCCTCAAGCAGCTGTTCGGCGTGCTGATCGTCGTCATGACCGCGTACAAGATCGCGGTCATGATCGTTTGAGGAGGTCATCTCGACATGGCCAAGGTCGTCATCCACATATTCCACGGCGACGAGCCGTCACTGGGCACCGGCTCGCACGTCAGCGAGCGCATCCGGCAAGTGCAGCGCGACCGCGGGATCGACATAGAGGTCTACGTCTTCGGTCCGGCGGAAAAGGCGCTCCTGGATCCCACGGCGCGCGAATTCAACGAGCAGATCGACGAGCTCGTCGCGAAGGGCGTCCAGGTGAAGACCTGCCTCAACATCGCGGCCGCAGAGCACGCGACGGAGACGCTCGCGGCGCGTGGCATCCAGTTGGAGCTCGCCCGAGAGGCGTTCACCCGATACGCGCTCGAGGGCGCCACCGTGATCAGCTTCTAGGCGCGTCACCGTTCGGCGTGAGCCCGGTCATGCCGGGGTCCGCCGCACCAGCTCCTCGACGCTCGCCTTGAGGCCGTCCCGCACGTGCCGGAACGCGTCGGTGCGCCGCGGCCCCTCGACCGCTGCGGGATCGGGGAACGACCAGTGCAGCTGCCTCTGCGCGCCGGGAAAGAGAGGACACGCTTCGCGCGCCTCATCGCATGTCGTCACGACGAGGTCGAATGGCTGTCCGGCGTAGACGTCGACGGCCTTGCTCCGCTGACCCGATATGTCGATGCCGATCTCGCGCATGACGTCGACCGCTTCTGGACGCATTCCGCCCGCTTCGAGCCCGGCGCTATGCGCCTCGAAGCCGTCGCCGCCGATCGCGCGCAGAAGGCCCTCGGCCATCTGCGATCGGGCGGAGTTGCGAACGCAGAGGAAGAGCACTCGGACCGCGCTCATACACGGATCGTACCGGCGGGTGAGCGGAGCTGAGCCGACGCGGGCCGCGTGCGCTGAGCACGCGGCCCCGCGCCGGACAGTGCCTGGTCGATCGGGAAGGTCGTCGGCGCTAGTCGCGCCGTGCCGGCCGCTTCGTCTCGAAGCAGCTGCTGCAGTAGATGGGCTTGTCGCCGCGCGGCTGGAAGGGCACGCGCGCCTCCTGGCCGCACTGCGAGCACGTCGCGGTGAACATCTCACGCGCGCCGCCGCTCGAGGTGTTCGCGCCGCCTCCGCGGCGGGCGCCGCGGCAGCTGACGCAGCGTCCCGGCTGATTCATCAGGCCGCGCTGCTGGTAGAACTCCTGCTCGCCCGCGGTGAACACGAATGGCTGGCCGCAGTCCTTGCAGGTGAGGTCGATGTCGCTGAAGCTCATGAAGCTTCTCCCTTTGTCGCTAGCTGGCCGATACCCGAGCTCACCAACGCGGGGAGTCTGAAGGGAGAAGCTCCGCTCGGACGGCCCTCATAGGTGCGATCTTCGTGACCGCTTGCACGGCACCGTAACACGTCGCCGCCGTGATGCCGTTCCTGTCCTCTCTTCTTGTGCACCCTTTGAAGACCGCATTCCTCACCGTCCTTCCTCCGGGCAGCTGACGACGGTCCGGCCCACACGCCCAATGTTCACGGGGGCGTTCCCGCGAAGATCGCCGGACCGCGTCGTGTTCTCATACAGGGGTGATCTCTCCGCACGCCCGAACGTGATACGGTCGGACCAGCGGTCACGAAGATCGCACCTATGAGGGCCGTCCGAGCGGAGCTTCTCCCTTCAGACTCCCCGCGTTGGTGAGCTCGGGTATCGGCCAGCTGCGACAAGGGGGAGCATCATGAGGACAGCCGGGTTCCCGTGCCGGCTCACCGGTTGCGACGTCGTCTTCCAGGTGGCCGACCAGAACTCGATGGCGGCGCTTCGGGCGGCGAGCGCGGCCCGGACGGAACATGAAGTGACGGATCACTCGTATCACCACGTCGCGCTCTCGACCGAGGCGACCGCATACCAGCCGTCGCAACGGCGGGCGCCTCGGCCGTGAGGCGCACAACGAAAGGGTGGATCTGATGTCCCGACGCAGGGGCTCGCGAGCACGTGTCAAGGCGGCGCGGCGACGCGCGCTGTCGTCGGTCGCGAAGAACAAGGGCCGGCGCGACAAGCGCACCGGTAAGCCGATCGCGCAGCAGTCATGATCACGGTCGGCCGGGGGCGGAAGTAGATGGGACGGCGCAAGCGTGCGGGCTTCGGGGACGTGACGACGAGCCGAGCTGCCTTCGAGCGGCTCGAGGCGCGTTGCCCGAGCTGTCACCGGCCGATCGGGCCCGGCGACGCTCCGACGTTCGTGCGTTCACTGGACGGGCGCGCCGAGCACCTCGCCACGATGCGATGCCGCCGGTGCAGCGCGATGCTCACGGTGCGTTTCGAGGACGGCCAGGACGACGCCGTCCCAGGGTGATCGCGCGACCGCATAGCGCCTGAAAGGCGGGCCCGCGCCGCCGCGTTCTAGCGGCGCTTCGCGGCCACGGGGACCGCTCGCCGCGCGCGCCGACGTACGCGCGATCGTCCCTTTCGAGGCGAAGGTCACTTGTGTGGCTGTGTTGGGGGACTCAGCCTTTCCGCACGTGACGACGCACGTTCGCGAAGCTGCACGGTGGTCGCGGCACCTCCAGGCCGAGGTCGACTCGAGCCTCATCTACGCCTCGATGGCGCGCAGCGAGCGCGAGGCGACGATCGCGGCGGTGTATGCGCGCCTCGCCGCGATGGAGGCGCATCACGCGCGTATCTGGGGTAGGCGGCTCCGTAGGGCGGGGATGCAGCGACCCACACCGCGTCCGTCGCGGACCGCAAGCCTCCTCATCGCCGTCGCGGAACGGCTCGGCCCCGACATCGTCGGCCGCTCGCTCGTCGCCCGTGAGCGCGCGGAGCGCGCCCGCTACGAGCGGCAGGACGATCCGATCAGCGCCGCCCTCACGGCCGAGGAGAGGATCCACGAATGGGTCCTCGACCGCATCGCGGCGGCGCGCCTCTCGGGTACCGGCATGGCACGGCTGGGGAACGCGCTGCGCGCCGCGGTGCTCGGCATGAACGACGGCTTGGTGGCGAACCTCAGCCTCCTCATGGGCGTCGCGGGCGCGGGGGCCGACCCTCACGCCCTCGTGGTCGCCGGGGTCGCGGGCCTGCTCGCGGGGTCGCTCTCCATGGCCCTCGGGGAGTACCTCTCCGTGCAGACCTCGCGCGAGCTGTTCCAGCATCGGATCTCGCTCGAGAAGAAGAGCGACGTGGAGCCCACCGGCGTCGAATTCGTGTCGCTCATCCTCGCCGACCGCGGGATGGAGACGGAGCGGGCGCGCGCTCTCGCGGCGGAGTTCGTCGACGGCACGGTCGGCGGAACGCGCGGGCGCGCGACGAAGAGCGATGACCTCGGCGATCTCGGTGGATCGGCGTGGATCGCGTCAGCCACCTCGTTCGCGATGTTCGCGGCCGGCGCTGCCGTCCCGCTGCTCGCGTTCGCGCTGCTGACCGGGGTCACGGCCGAGATCTTCGCGGTCGCGATGACCGGCGCGGTCCTCTTCGCCAACGGCAGCGCCGTGACGCTCATCACGGGGCTCTCTCCGCTCCGCGCCGGGATGCGGCAGGTCGCCATCGGCTACGCCGCCGCGGCGATCACCTACGGGGTCGGCCGGCTCTTCAACGTCGCGACGTCCTGAGCGGCGCGCCGCTCGGTGAAGCGAAAGCTCGATCGGGTCGAGTAGCACTCAGAGCGGCGCTCGAAGACGTCCATCGCGTCGAGGTCGCTCCTGGGGCATTGGCGCTCACGGCGTGAGATTCTTCCCCTCATGAAGTTCGAAGGCATCGACATCCAGCGCGCCATGGTCGTCTACGCGCACCCCGACGACGCGGAGTTCGGCGTCGCCGGCACCGTCGCCAAGTGGGCCCGGGCCGGCGTCGAGGTCACGTACTGCATGGTCACGAACGGCGCCTCCGGCTCGGACGATCCCGCGATGACCCGTGAGAAGCTGCGGGACGTCCGCTACGCGGAGCAGCGGGCCGCGGCGAAGATCCTCGGGGTGAAGGACTGCGTGTTCCTGGGCTACGAGGACGGCTATCTGTATCCGACGCTCGAGGTGCGGCGCGACGTCGCGCGGCAGATCCGCATCCACCGCCCCGACGTGCTCATGACGATGGATCCGACGATGCGCATCGCGGAGGACTTCTACGTGAACCATCCGGACCACATCGCGGCGGGCGAGGTCGCGCTGCGGTCGATCAACCCGGATGCCTCGACGCGTCAGATGTTCCCGGAGCTCTGGAACGACGAGCACCTCGAGCCGCACAAGCCGAAGGCGCTCTTCCTCGCGGCCTTCGGCGGAAGCGGGACGGTCGTCGACATCTCCGACGTCCTCGAGCTGAAGGTCAAGGCGCTGCGCGCGCACACCTCCCAGCTGGGGCCCGAGGCCGAAGAGATGGTCCGCGACTGGGCGAAGCGGACCGGCAAGCCCGCCGGCTACAAGGCGGGGGAGGCCTTCCGCATCGTCCACCTGGAGGAGCCGGAGGCGCCCGAGAAGCCGGCGCGGCCGCAGCGGAAGAAGCGCCGGGCGCCGACCGCCCGTCCGCGCCGATCGACCGCAGCGGAACGCACGCGCCGCCGCCGCGGAGGGAACAGCCGGTAGTACGATCGCCCGACCGTCGGACGCCTTTCGGAGGGGATCAGAAGATGAGGGGTCTCTTCGCACTCGCCGTCTCAGCCGCTCTCCTCGCCGCCGCTTGCGGCGGCGCCGCCAACGCACCCGCGGCGCCGTCCGCATCCGCCGCGCCGTCGCCCGTCGCGACGACGAAGGCGAGCGCCGCGCCGGCGTCGTTCGACCTGCGGGTCTCGTACAGCAACCTCATCGCCGACGAGCTCCCGCTGTGGGCCACCAACGAGGGCGGCTTCTTCAAGCAGGAGGGCCTCAACGTCGGCGGGCTGCAGCAGATCGACAGCTCGACCGGGATCGCGGCGCTGCTCTCGGGGAAGGTCGACATTGCGCAGCTCGGCGGATCGGAAACGATGTCGGCGAACGCGCAGGCGGGGGGCGCGGGGCCGCTCGTCGTCATCGGCCAGCTCGCGGGCGTGTACCCCTTCGTGCTCGAGGTGAGCAAGGACATCAAGACCGCGGCGGACCTCAAGGGCAAGAGCATCGGCGTCTCGAGCATCGGATCGTCGAGCGACATCGCGACGCGCGTTGCGCTGCGAAAGCTCGGCCTCGATCCCGACAAGGACGTCCACATCCAGGCGGTCGGCTCGACGAGCTCGCGCATCTCGGCGCTCCTCGGCGGCGCGATCCAGGGCGGCGTCGCGCAGCCGCCCGACACGATCAAGCTCGAGGCCGGCGGGTTCCACGTCGTGTACGACCTCGCGAGCCAGGGCCTGCCGTCGGCCAACACCTCGGTCGTCACGACGCGCGCGTTCCTGCAGGCGCACAAGGACGTCGTCCAGCGCTACGTCGACGCCATCGTCCTCGGCACGAAGAAGCTGAAGGCCGACAAAGCGTTCGGCATCAGCGTCCTGGAGAAGTACCTCAAGTCGACGGACCAGAACGCGATGGGCGTGACCTACGACTTCTACGCCGGGAAGGTCACGAAGAGCCAGCCGTTCTCGAAGCCCGACATGTTCGCCGACGCGCAACAGGTGCTCGGCGCGAAGGACGCGAAGGTCAAGGCCTATGACGTGACGCAGATGCTCGACAGCGAGTTCGTTCAGAGCGCCGTCGACCGCGGCCTCGACAAGTAGGGCTGAACGGGAGCGGGACGGATAGGGGCCCCCGCCGCAAATGACATAGCGGACCGCTGAGCGCGCCTCACGACGGCGCGCCGCGCCCTTGCCGCGGCGCGTCAGGGCGGCGAGGACGTCAGCGCGACGCCGACGTCGGCACGGCGTGGAGCTCTTCGTGATCGCCCGGGTCGGCCGGGGCGTTCGCGAGCGGCATGCCACGAGGTGACACGGCCGTGACGCAGTGATCGGCTAGCTTCGCGGGCGGCCGGCGCGGTCGCGGCCGGCGAGGAGGGGGTCGGAGCGATGGACCGGATCAACGCGGGAGACACTGCCTGGCTCCTCGCGTCGGCCGCCCTCGTGATGCTGATGACGCCGGCGCTGGGCTTCTTCTACGGCGGGCTCGTCCGCCGCAAGAACGTCCTCGCGACGATCATGCACAGCTTCTTCATCCTCTGTCTCATCAGCCTGCAGTGGGTGCTGTGGGGCTACTCGCTGGCGTTCGGACCCGACCACGGCGGGCTCATCGGCGGCCTCGACCACCTCGCGCTCAAGGGCGTGGGCGAGACCCCCAGCGCCGACTACGCGCCGACGGTCCCGCACCTCGCGTTCATGGCCTTTCAGATGATGTTCGCGGTGATCACGCCGGCGCTCATCACCGGAGCGTTCGCCGAGCGCAAGCGCTTCAAGGCCTTCATCGTCTTCACCCTGCTGTGGGCGACCTTCGTCTACGACCCCGTCGCGCACTGGGTGTGGGGCGCGGGCGGATGGCTGCGCGGCATCGGGACGCTCGACTTCGCGGGGGGCATCGTCGTCCACATCACGAGCGGCGTCTCGGCCCTCGTCGCCGCGTGGGTCCTCGGGCGCCGGGCCGGTCTGCGCCAGGCGCAGGCCGAGCCGCACGACGTGACGATGGTCGTCCTCGGCGCATCGCTGCTGTGGTTCGGCTGGTTCGGGTTCAACGCGGGCAGCGCGCTCTCGTCCGCGGGGCTCGCGGCCAGCGCGTTCGTCGTGACGAACACCGCCGGCGCGATGGGCGCGCTCACCTGGATGACCGTCTCGTGGATCCACAAGGGCGCGCCGAGCGTGCTCGGCGCCGCCACCGGCGCCGTCGCCGGCCTGGCGACGGTGACGCCCGCGTCCGGTTACGTCGACGTCCCGGCGGCCGTCCTCATCGGGATGGCCGCGGGGGTCTGTTGCTACGTCGGCATCCAGATCGCGAAGCGGCTCGCGGTGGACGACGCGCTCGACGTGTTCGGCGTCCACGGCGTCGGCGGGGTCGTGGGCGTCCTCCTCACCGGCGTCTTCGCGGAGCTCGCGGTGAACGCGGGCGGGGCGAACGGGCTCCTCTACGGCGACCCCGGTCGCCTCGGCGTCCAGGCCATCGCCGCCCTCTCCGTCGCCGCGTACTGCGCCGTCGCAACGTTCGTCCTTCTCAAGCTCATCGACCTCTTCGTCGGACTCCGCGTCCCGGAGCACGAGGAGGTCCTCGGGCTGGACATCACGCAGCATCGCGAGGAGGCCTACACGCTCTAGGCGTCGCCGCGGTGAGCTTTCCTGCTCGCCGCCGCGGGTTCATGCACCATTCGACGCGAGATGCCGAGGACGACCCGGCAGCGGCGGCCGCGGAGCGAGGACCGACCGTACGAGCTCCTGGCGCGGTTCCGTCACGCGCTGCGGATGGTGAACGGCGCGATCGAGCGCGGCTGCCGCGGAGCGGGGCTGACCGTCCAGCAGCAGGCCTTCCTCCTCGCGATCAAGGCTCGCGGCGAGGGGGACGTTCCGCTCTCCGACGTGCGCGGCGACATGGGCATGGACATGGCGACGGCGAGCGAGCTCCTCAAGCGGCTCGTCACCGCGAAGCTCGTGCGACGCCAGCCCGCCGCGGACCGGCGATACCTCTCGGTCGGCCTCACGCCCGCGGGGGACGAGCGCTTCGCGCTGTCGCTGCGCTCGATCTCCGAGGAGGTCCGCAAGGCGGACCGCCGCGGAGAGCTCGAGGCGATGGTGCGCAGCGGCCGCACATACCTCGCGTACCTGCGCGGCGCCGCGACGGCCTCGCGACCGCGCGGGCGGCGGCGGCGTCAGTCCGGGCGGTAGGAGAGCCCGTCGGGCAGGTCCAAGTGCACCCCGCCGACGCTCGTGTACTCGCGGACGACCTCGTCGGTGTTCGGATCGACGATGAGGACGCGACCGCCGTAGTCGTCGCACACGGCCACGCGATCCTCGGCGAGCGGCAGCGCGATCGACGGATGGTCGAGCGCGGCCGCGCCGCTCGGCCGGTAGCGCCACACGACCTTCCCCTCGCGCGTCATGCGGATGACCTGTCCCGGCTTGCTGTAGTCGGTGAGCAGGACGCTGCCGTCGGGGTAGGCCATCGCGTCGGACGGATACGCCGCCGGCGTGTGGACCGCGGCGTCGAGCGTTCCGTCCGGTCGCAGCCAGTCGACCCAGCTGCCGTTGATCTCGGTGACGACGAGCCCGCCGTCGGCGGTGGGGAACGCGCCGTTGGGCGACGCGAACGATCGCGGTGGATCGTGGCGGCACACGCCGTCGCCCACCGCGCCGAGGTACGCGCCCGCCGCGCCGAGGTGGACGATGCGGCAATTGCGGATGTCGGCGACATGGATCGTGCCATCGAGGGCGGGCACCGCGTCGTCCGGAGTGTTGAACCCCGCCGCGCCCCTCTCGCGCACCCCCGGCACTCCCGCGTGCCATCGCAGCTGCGCCGTCGCCACGTCTATGGCGATGACGACCTGGTCGTCCTCGGCGTTGGCGATGATCTCGCTGCGGTCCGGCGTGTAGAAGGCGTCGTCCCATGGCCCGTAGTGCGGGGGCAGCGAGTCGCCCTTCTTCGGGAACACCCACGTCTCGTTCCCCGCGGCGTCGATCTCGACGATGCGTCCGTTCCTGCGGTCGGCGATGAGGAGATGTCCGACGAAGGGCACGCCCGCACCGGGGGAGCGGCGAGCCGCGTCGGCTCCGGGGACGGCCGCGATCGCGGGCGCGGGCGACGGGGTCGGTGTCTCGCCCGGCGACGCGGACGCGGTGGCCGTGACCGTCGCCGCGGCAGGCGGGCGCGGCGACTCCGGCACGCTGCAGCTCAGCGCCAGCGAGAGCGCGACGGCGTATGAGGCCGTTGAGCGTGGTGACATCCCGCATTCGACTCTACCCGCGTCCGCGGGCGTCCGAGCATCTTGGCGTCACTCCTGCTTGTATAGGAGAGAGCGATGACCTCGGCTCTGGCGCGCGCGGGCGCGCTCGTCCTCGTCCTGTCGATCCTCGGCGGCTGCGGCCTCCTCGGGGGACCGTCGTCGTCGCCCTCGCCGTCGGCGAGCGCTTCCGGCGCCGGCGCGCCGAGCGCGACGCCGGCGACCACGCGCGCTCCGGGCGCGGGTCCCGGCGCGGGCGCCGACCTCGCGACCGCCGTCCATGACGTCGCGCAGAAGGTGCGGCCCGCGGTCGTGCAGGTCAGCAACTACCAGGTGAGCATCGACATCTCCGGCGACATCCCCGCCGGCGTCGGGAGCGGCGTGATCTTCGACCAGCAGGGCCACATCCTCACCAACGACCACGTCATCGAAGGAGCGCAGAAGCTGCTGGCGACGCTCCCCGACGGGCGCAGCTTCGACGCCAAGGTCATCGGCCACGATCCGCGGACCGACCTCGCCGTCCTGCAGGTGGACGCGAAGGACCTGCCCGTCGCCACCCTCGGCGATTCCTCCGCGGCGCAGCCGGGCGACTGGGTCATCGCGATCGGCAACGCGCTCGCCCTCCCGGGCGGTCCGACCGTCACCGTCGGCGTCGTCAGCGCGGTGCACCGCACGCTGCAGGAGCCGAATGACCCGACGACCGGAGCGGCCGGTCCGTTCCTGTTCGACCTCATCCAGACCGACGCCGCGATCAATCCGGGCAACTCCGGCGGCCCGCTCGTCGACCTCAGCGGCAACGTGGTCGGGATCAACACGCTGGTGCAGACGCAGGCCGAGCCGGGCGTCCCGGCGCAGGGGATCGGCTTCGCCATCGCGATCTCCGCCGCCAAGCCCATCGCGGACCAGCTGATCTCGAAGGGACGCGCGACGCACGCGTTCCTCGGCATCTACTACGGCTACCTCACCCCGGCGCTCGCGGCGCAGGTCGGGGTCGCGTCGACGGTGAAAGGCGTGGTCGTCAGCCGCGTCGTCGCGGGCTCGCCCGCCGACAAAGCCGGGCTCCGCGCGCGTGACGTCATCACGAAGATCGACGGGAACGACCTCAGCGATGAGTCCTCGCTCGCGCGGCTCATCGACACGCACAAGCCGGGCGACACGGCGACCCTGACGGTCCTGCGCGGGTCGTCGACGCTGACGCTGCGCGCCACGCTCGCCGAAACGCCGAGCACCTAGCCCCCGCGCGTCGCCCTGCCGTCCAGGGCCCTTCGGTCGCGTGCTCGACCCGACGGCCTCATGATCTGCTGTCAGTGCACGCGACGGACGCTCCCGCGGAGAAGGTGTCTCCGCTCGCGCTCGCCCGCCAGTTCCTCGTCATCGGCCTGATCAGCTTCGGGGGACAGCGCCAGGCCTACTTGTTCGACGCCTTCGTCCGGCGGCTTCACTGGATGGGCGACGAGGACTACCTCGAGGGGCTCGCGCTCTCGCAGGCGCTCCCGGGGCCGAACTTCATGAACGTCGCCGCGTACTGCGGCACGCGGATGCGCGGGGTCGGCGCGGGGATCCTCGGCGCGTTCCTCGTCGCCGTCCCGGGCGCCATCTTCATCTCGCTCCTCAGCGCGTTCTTCATCGGCAGCATCGGCGACCCCCGCGTCGTCGGCGCTCTCCACGGCGTCACCATCGGCGCCGCGGCCCTCCTCGCCGTCACTCTCTACCGGCTCGCGCGGCGCGGCCTGCGCGTACCGCTCGATGGCATGATCGCCGCGCTCGCGCTCGCGCTCTCGGTGGTCGGCGTCCCGCTCGTCGTCATCCTCGTCGGGGTCGGCGGCGCCAACCTGTGGCGCCACCGCCCGGGGCGGGACTGAGATGCCCGATCCGATCGAGATCGCGCTCGTCTTCTCGCGGCTCGGGCTCCTCACCTTCGGCGGCGGACTGACCGTCCTCGCGGAGATGGAGCGCGTCGTCGTGAAGGAGCACGGCTGGGTCACCGACGCGGCCTACTGGCAGTCGTTCGCGCTCGGTCAGATCACGCCCGGGCCCGGGATCTTCATGGTCATCCCGCTGGGGTGGCGCATCGGCGGCCCCACGGCGGCCCTCGTGGCGACGATCGCGTTCCTCCTGCCGCCGACGATCATCGGTCTCACCGCGGTCTCGCTGTGGCAGCGCGTCCGCGAGCTGGCGTGGCCGCGCGCGATCGCCCGCGCCCTCGCGCCCGTGGCGCTCGGCCTCGTCGCTGCGGGCTTCGTCTCGATCGCGCGCGTCGCGCTCACCGATGTCGTGAGCGCGGTCGCGCTCGTCATCGCCGTCGCCCTCCTGGTGCGCCTGAACGCGGTCACCGTCGTCGCCCTCGCGGGCGCCGCCGGCGCGCTCGCGACGATGCTGCGATGACGCGCGACCGTCGCATCCGTGCCGTGTTGTGGGACCTCGACGGCACGCTGACCGACAGCGTGCATCTCGTCGTCGACACGGCGAACCGCGTCATCGCGGCCCACGGCGGCGCCGCCCTCGACGCCGAGGTCGTCGGCCGCATGACGGGCGCGCCGCTCGAGCGGATCTTCCGCGTCGCGTGGCCCGACCTGACGTCCGCGGACGCGACGGCGTATCGCGACGAGTACCGCGCCATCTACGAGCGCGAGGCGATCCCGGCGACGCGGCTCCACCGCGGCGCCCGCGTGACCCTGCGCGCGATCCACGCGGCGGGCCTGCTCCAGGCGACGGTCACCGGGAAACGCGCCGCGGACTGCGAGCGGATCCTGCGCGGGCTGCGCATCCGCAACGAGATCGACGCCTACCTCGGCGGCGACTCCGTCGCGCGGCCGAAGCCGGCGCCCGACCTCGCGCTCGCCGCGGCGGCGAGGCTGGGCGTGCCGCCCGCGGAGTGCGTCGTGGTCGGCGACGCGCCGGCCGACGTCGAGATGGCCCATGCGGCGAGCACGCGCGTCATCCAGGTCTCCTGGGGCTACGCGCGCGCGAGGCTCGAGGGCGCCGACGCGTTCGTGCGCAGCTGGCCGGAGCTGCGCCGCGAGCTGCTCACACGAGCTGGAAGACGATCTGCACGACCACCCCGCCGTTCTTGAAGACCGCGATGTACGCGCCCGTCGGGTCGCTCAGCTTCGTCGCGTAGGTCGCGAGCCCGGCGCCGTTCGCCGCGATCGGGACGACCGTCGGCGCGCTCGTCTTCCCGTCGGGGCCGGTCACGGTCATGACCATGTCGACGCTCGCGGGGAAGCCCGCGAGCTGGAAGACGAAGGTCGTCCCGCGCGTCCCGGTCATCGGGACCGCCTTGACGATGGGTGTCGATGCCGGCGGCGGAGGCGGTGGCTGCGTCGGGGCGGTCGTCGGAGCGACCGTGGCCGTCGCCGGCGCCGCCGTAGGCACGGGCGACGCGGTCACGAGGATCGTCGGCGCGGCCGCGACCGTCGCGCTCGGAAGGGGCGTCGGCGACGGTGTCGCCGCGACGGACGCGGACGCGCTCGGTGACGACCCGGCGCTCCCCGCCTCGAGCGACCCCGTACCGCACGCGCCGGCCGACGCGGCGAGGACGAGCGCCGCGAGCGACCCGCGGACGAAGGACCTCGTCCCGCTCACGCCGCGACTATGGCGCATCACGCCCGGCCCTAACGCACGCCGGGCACGCGCGTGGAGCGCCCGGCGCCGATCGCTACCGAGACGCTACCGTCGCGCGGTCGACGGCGCGGCCTCGAAGCGACGCTGCGCCTCCTCGATCGCGCGCCAGGCCTCGTCGACGCCGCGCCAGCCGCGCACCGTCGCCCCCTTGCCGCCCTCGAGCTCCTTGTACGAGTCGAAGAAGGTCTGGATCTCGACCTTCCAGTGCCGCTGAAGGTCGTCGAGGCGCCGCACGTCGGCGAAGCGCGGATCGCCCGTGGGGACGGCGAGGATCTTCTCGTCCGGCCCTTTCTCGTCCTCCATGTCGAGGACGCCGATGGGGCGCGCGGTCTGGAGAGAGCCGGGGACCGCGGGCTCCTCGCACAGGAGGAGGACGTCGAGGTGGTCGCCGTCCTGCGCGAGCGTGTCGACGATGAATCCGTAATCGGTCGGGTAGTGGACCGAGGAGTAGAGGACGCGGTCGAGACGCAGGCGCCCCGTCTTCTCGTCGATCTCGTACTTGCTGCGGCTCCCGCGCGGGATCTCGATGAGCACCTCGACCGTGCGCTCGGCCACGCGCCGATGCTAGGTCAACGCTCCTACCCTTAGCGGCCAACTGCAGGCGCCGCGAACGGAGGAAAGATCATGGCCATCCGCGACATCGAAGCCGCCAAGGGTCATCTGCCACGCCTCGTCAAGAGCTCGCACGTCCTCTCGCTCGTCCACGGCACGGGTCCGCTGTCGGCGTTCAACACCCGACTCGCCGTCGGCATCACCCAGACGGTCGGGACGATGTGGACGGCGTACCTGTTCGGTCTGATCGCCCTGGTCTCGCTGCCCGCGGCGATCGCCTCGCGCGACGTGATCGTCATCGTCGCTTGGATCGCGCAGACGTTCCTCCAGCTCGTCCTGCTGCCCATCATCATCGTGGGCCAGAACGTCATCCAGTCCGCGAACGACGCGCGGGCCGAGGCCGACCACGAGACGCTCGTCGCGATCCATCAGCTGACCGTCGAAGTGCACTCGATCAACGAGGCGCAGACGAAGATCCTCCAGAGGCTCGAAGGCGCGAAGCCGGGCTGACCCGACCCTTCGGCGTGGCCGAACGTACCCACACGTCGCGCGGGGACGCGCGGCGCGCTTGTGGCCTTCGGCTCTGGCACGCGCCGCGTCGTTGCGCGACATTCGATCGCGCAGCGAGGAAGGGGAGGTCGCCATGCCGGGTCTCGTGAAGGACTTCCTGTCGCATCCGCGCATCGCGGTCATCGGGGTGTCCCGCGCCGCGAAGGGGCACGGCGCGAACGCCGTCTACCAACGCCTGCGATCGCACGGGTACAGCGTGTTCGCCGTCAATCCGAACGCCGAGACCGTCGAGGGCGACGCCTGCTACCGCGACCTCGCCTCGATCCCGAGCGGCGTGGACGGGGTCGTCATCGGCACCGCGCCCGGGCGAGCCGAGGCGATCGCGCGCGAGTGCTACGCGCTCGGCATCAAGCGCGTCTGGATGCACCGCGGGCCTGTCCCCGGGAGCGTGAGCCCCGGTGCGGTCGAGTTCTGCCGGAGCAAGGGCATGTCCGTCATCGCCGGCGGCTGTCCGCTCATGTACGCGCCGATCGGCGACCTGGGGCACCGCTGCATGCGCTGGTTCCTCGAACGATCGGGGAGCGTGCCGACCGGGATCTGACCCGAAGCCTCTAGTTCGCCGCGCGCAGCTCGAAGGAAAGCCGCTTGACGCGCCCGTCCTCGAACGCGAAGACCCACGTCGTGTAGTTGGCGAAGATCCCCGGCGCGCGGGTGAGGGTCGTCACGCGCGCCTCGCCGTCGCGCTCTTCTTCCGATCGGAAGCTCTGCTCCAGCTGCGGCGCCATCCGCACCATCTGCCGAACGCCGTCCCTCCCGCGCAGCGGGCCGTCGGCGCCGGGAAGCAGCACCTCGATGTCGTCGGCGCACAGGTCCGCCGCGGTGTCGGCCTGCTTCGCCTGCACCGCGTCGATGAACGCTCGCGCGACCTCCAGAGGGCTCACGCCGTCGAGACTAGTTGCACCAGGGCGTCCGGCGCGTCGGCCGACAGCGAGTCCACGCCGAGGCCGACCAGACGTCGGACGATGGCGGGATCCTGGGGATGACGGTGTCCCCACGCGTGCACGTGGACGCCCTCGCCGTGCGCGGCGTCTACGACGTCGCGCGAGATCCACTGCCAGCGCACGTGGAGCCC
>JAGWSB010000058.1 GCA_028876375.1 Chloroflexota bacterium
CGAAACGGGATGCGGCATCTCGGCCGAGGCGGTGGGCGACGGCGAGCTGCAGATCCGCTCGTACCCGGCGGCCGGCGGCCGCACGCAGAACCAGGCGGGCTGGGAGTTCGTCGAGAAGTGGGACCTCGTCGCGAACGCGCCGCGCGTGGCGGAGGAGGCCGTCGCGCTCCTCACCGCGAAGCCGTGCCCGCAGGACGTGCGCACGACCGTCGTCATCGGCGACGCGCAGCTGATGCTGCAGGTCCACGAGAGCTGCGGCCATCCCATCGAGCTCGACCGCGCGCTCGGATCGGAAGCGGCGTACGCCGGCACGTCGTTCCTCACGCCCGACCGCCTCGGCGGCTTCCGCTACGGCAGCGACAAGGTCTCCATCCGCATCGACTCGACGACCCCCGGCGGCCTCGGCACGTTCGGCTGGGACGACGAGGGCGTCCCCGCGAGCGAAGGCTGGGCGGTCAAGGACGGCGTCTTCGTCGGCTACCTCATGAGCCGCGAGACGGCGGCCGCGCTCGGAAAGCCGTCGAACGGGACGATGCGCGCCGACGGGTGGGCACGGCTTCCGCTCATTCGCATGACGAACGTGTCGCTCATGCCCGGCGATGCGGGCACGCTCGCCGACCTCATCGCCGACACCGACGACGGCCTCTATATGGAGACGAACCGCTCGTGGTCCATCGACGACAAGCGGCTCAACTTCCAGTTCGGGACCCAGCTCGGGCGCGAGATCAAGAAGGGGAAGCTGGGCGACCTCGTCCGCAACCCGACGTACACGGGGATCACGCCCGAGTTCTGGGGCTCGTGCGACGCGGTGTGCTCCCCCAGCGAGTGGCGGATGTGGGGCACGCCCAACTGCGGCAAGGGACAGCCGGGGCAGGTCGGGCACACCGGCCACGGCGCGGCGCCGGCGCGCTTCCGGAACATCCGGGTGGGCGTCGTCCGATGATGCTGTGGACGGAGCCGGAGCTGCGGCGCATCTGCGAGAGCGCGCTCCACGCGACGAACGGCGACCAGGCCGAGGCCGTCGTCTCGGCGTTCACCTCGGGCCTCACGCGCTTCGCGAACAACGCTGTCCACCAGAACGTCGCGAGCCGCGAGGCCTCGCTGCAGGTGCGCGTCGTCGTCGGGAAGCGCGTCGGGATGGTGCGGACGCACGACCTCGGCGAGGATGGGATCGCGCGCGCGGCGAGGAGCGCGAGCGAGATCGCGCGGCAGGTGCCCGAGAACCCCGTCTTCGCCGGCCTCCCGCCGGCGCTGCCGATCCCTCCCTCGCCGTCGGCGTTCGTCGAGCGCACCGCCGCCGCCACGCCGCTCGAGCGCGCGCGACGCGTCGAGCTGGTGCTCCGCCGCGCGCGCGAGCGCAAGCTGACCACCGCGGGATACCTCTCGACGACGTCGCAGGAGCTCGCCGTCGCGAGCAGCGAGGGCGTGTGGGCGTACGCGCCGTCGACGCTCGCGGCGATCGAGACCGTCGTCACCGGCGCCGCGGGGACGGCGTGGGCCGAGCGGAACGCGATGGACCTCGAGCGCATCGACGTCGATGCCGTCGCGGAGGAGGCCATCGCGAAGTGCCTCGCCGCGCAGGGCCCGCGCGACCTCGCGCCCGGGACGTACGAGGTCGTCCTCGAGCCTTACGCGGTGAACGACATCGCGCAGTTCATCGGGAGCTCGCTGACGGGACAGTCGGTGGAGGAGGGGCGATCGTTCGTCACCGGCAAGATCGGCGAGAAGGTGACCGGCGACGTCACCATCGTCGACGACCCTGTCGACGCCGAGCTGATCCCGCGGTCCTTCGACCACGAGGGCCAGCCGTCGCGCAAGGTGACGCTCGTCGAGCGCGGCACCGCGCGCGGCCTGGTGTACGACTTCCAGACCGCGGCGCGCGTCGGCGCGGAGAGCACCGGGCACGCCACGCCGCCGAACCCCTTCGCGACGTCGTCGCCGATGCACCTGCGGATCGAGCCGGGGACGAAGACGCGCGAGGAGCTCATCCGCGGCGTCCAGCGCGGCGTGCTCGTCACGCGCTTCCACTACACGCGCTGGGTCCACCAGCTGCGCTCGATCGTCACGGGCATGACGCGCGACGGCACCTTCCTCATCGAGAGCGGCGAGATCGCGCATCCGGTGAAGAACTTCCGCTTCACGCAGTCGTACCACGAGGCGCTCGGAGGGACACTCGGCATCGGCAAGGACCTGCGCCTCTTCGCCGCGGGCGAGTTCAGCTCCGGCGCGCGGCGCGTCCCCGCCTTGCGCCTCGCCGCCTTCACCTTCACCGGGTCGACGCAGTACTGATGCACCCGACCGTCGCGATCCTCGACTACGGCTCGCAGTACACGCAGCTGATCGCGCGGCGCGTCCGCGAGGCGCGCGTCTACTGCGAGATCTTCCCCCACGACGTGACGGCCTCCGATCTGGAGCGCAGGAACGTGAAGGGCGTGATCCTCTCCGGCGGCCCCGCGAGCGTGTACGACGCCGGCGCGCCGGGGATCGACGCGCACATCCTCGACGGGCGCTGGCCCGTCCTTGGGATCTGCTACGGCATGCACCTCATGGCCCACGCGCTCGGCGGCGAGGTGACGCCCGAAGGCCGGCGCGAGTACGGCCCGGCGCAGATCGAGGTCCTCGAGCGCGACACGCTCTTCGAGGCCGTCGCGCCGCGCGAGCGCGTGTGGATGAGCCACGGCGACTCGGTGAGCCGGATGCCCGCGGGGTTCCGTCCCATCGCGCGCACCGAGCGGCTCCCCGCAGCGGCGATGAGCGACGGCGCGCACCGCTTCGGCGTGCAGTTCCACCTCGAGGTCGCGCACACCCCGCACGGCGCGGAGATGCTGCGCGGCTTCCTCTACGGCGCGTGCGGACTCCGGGGCGACTGGACGCCGGCGGCGTTCGTCGAGGAGGCGGTGCGCGACATCCGCGCCGAGATCGGCGCGGGCCACGCCATCTGCGCGCTCTCCGGCGGTGTCGACTCCGCCGTCGCCGCGGCGCTCGTCGCCAAAGCCATCGGCGACCGGCTCACCTGCGTCTTCATCGACCACGGCCTCCTGCGCGCGAACGAGGCCGAGGAGGTCGTCGCGACGTTCGGGCCGCGCCTGCGGCTCGTCCACGTCGACGCGTCGGCGCGCTTCCTCAAGCGCCTCGACGGCGTCGAGGACCCCGAGCGCAAGCGCGCCATCATCGGCGAAGAGTTCATCCGCGTCTTCGAGGAAGAGGCGGAGAAGCTGTCCTTGGAATACATCGTCCACGGGACGATCTACCCCGACGTCATCGAGTCGCGCTCGCGCGACTCGAAGACCTCGGCGCGCATCAAGACGCACCACAACGTCGGCGGGCTGCCCGAGGACATGACCCTCCGCAACGTCGAGCCGCTGCGCCGCCTCTTCAAGGACGAGGTGCGCCGCGTCGGCGCGGAGATCGGCATCCCCGACGACATCCTGTGGCGCCATCCGTTCCCCGGGCCCGGCCTCGCCGTCCGCATCGTCGGGCCCATCGACCGCGAGAAGCTCGACGTCCTGCGCCGCGCCGACCGCATCTTCCTCGACGAGCTGCGGGCGGCGGACCTCTATCGCAGCGTGGCGCAGGCGTTCGCCGTCCTCACGCCGGTGCGCAGCGTCGGCGTGCAGGGCGACTTCCGCACCTACGGCTACCTCGTGGCGCTGCGCGCCGTCACGACGGACGACTTCATGACCGCCGACTGGGCGCGCCTGCCGTACGAGCTCCTCGAGCGCGTCTCGTCGCGCATCGTCAACGAGGTCCCGAGCGTCAACCGCGTCGTGTACGACGTGAGCTCGAAGCCGCCCGCGACGATCGAATGGGAGTGAGCGCCTGAGCTTCTTCACCTCACGCGACCGCACCCTGGAGACCATCCGGAAGCAGCGCGCGGAGCGCAGCGGGAGCCGACCGGGCGCGCGCGGGATCCACGCCCTCGTGCTCGGAGGCGGCGGACGCGAGTACGCCATCGCCTGGGCGCTGGCGCGCGCCGACAGCGTCGGGACGATCGACGTCATGCCCGGGAACGCCGCGATGTCCGTCTTCGCGCGCCTCGTCGACATCCCGCCGACGGACGTCGCGCGCGTGGAGCAGCATCTCGCCGCGGCGCGCATCGACCTCGGAATCGTCGGCCCGGACGAGCTCGTGGCCGCGGGGCTCGGCGACGTCCTCCGCCGCGCCGGCGTCGCCGCCGTCGGGCCGTCGCGCGAGGCCGGACGGATCGAATGGAGCAAGTCGTTCGCCAAGGAGCTCATGGACGAGGCCGGCGTGCCGACGGCGTCGTGGAAGAGCTACCCGGACGCGGCGTCCGCGGCGAAGGCGCTCGAGGAGCGCGACGGCCCCGTCGTCGTCAAGGCGGACGGGCTCGCGGCGGGCAAGGGCGTCGTCGTCGCGCGCACGCGGCAGGAGGCGCTGGACGCCCTCGGATCGCCGACGATCCGCCAGGGGACGATCGTTCTCGAGGAGGCGCTCGAGGGCGAGGAGGCCTCGCTCCAGGCGCTCGTCGACGGCGAGACCGTCGTCGCGCTGCCGCCGGCGCGCGATCACAAGCGCTTCGGCGAGGGCGACACCGGGCCGAACACGGGCGGCATGGGCGCGTGCTCGCCGACGCGGATCCTCCCCGACGACGAGGCGCAGGACGTCGCGGACGCGGTCATCGCGCCGGTCGCGAAGCGTCTCGTCGCGCGCGCCATCCCGTACCGCGGCGTGATCTACGCCGGCCTCATGCGCACGCGCGACGGCTGGAAGGTGATCGAGTACAACTCGCGCTTCGGCGACCCCGAAGCCCAGGTGACGCTGCCGCGGCTCGAGGGCGACCTCGGGAAGCTGCTCCTCGCGCTCGGCGAGGGCCGCCTCGCGGCGTACGCGCGGGAGACGCCGCTGCGCTTCAGTCCCCGCGCCTTCGTGAGCGTCGCGCTCTGCGCCGCCGGCTACCCCGGGAAGCCGGAGACGGGCGACGCCATCGAAGGCCTCGACGCCCTTCCCGAGGGCGCGTGGGCGTTCCACGCCGCGACGAAGCAGGCGGGCGGGCGCTTCGTGACGGCGGGCGGGCGCGTCGTCCACGTCGTCGCCGGCGGATCGACGGTGGCCGAAGCGCGCGAGCTCGCGTACCGCGCGGCCGAAAAAGTGAAGTGGAAGGGGATCACCTATCGTTCGGACATAGCGCGGCGGGAGGTGTAGGCGTAGGTGGCTGCCAGGGTGGCGATCGTCATGGGTTCGACGTCCGACCAGGCGACGATGGATCACGCGGCGCAGCAGCTGCGCGACCTCGGCGTCGAGCACGAGGTCAAGGTCCTCTCCGCTCATCGCACGCCCGACGCCGTGCGCGACTGGGTGAAAGCGCTCGAGGAGCGCGGCGTGCGCGTCGTCATCGCCGGCGCCGGCGGCGCGGCGCACCTCGCGGGCGCGGTCGCCGCGCACACGACGCTCCCGGTCATCGGCGTGCCGCTCGCCGCGCCGTTCGCGATCGCGGGCGGGCTCGACGCGCTCCTCTCGACGGTGCAGATGCCGCGCGGCGTCCCCGTCGCGACCGTGGCCGTCGGCGAGACGGGCGCCGCGAACGCCGGCCTCCTGGCCGCGGAGATCCTCGCGACGTCCGACGCCGAGCTCGCCAAGCGGCTGCGCGCGCAACGCGAGGCGATGGCCGCGAAGGTGCTCGGCGCATGACCTTCGAGTCGCGCTTCGACGCCGTCTCGCCGCTCGACTCGCGCTTCTACGGCGGCGATCAGGCCGTCTTCGAGGCGCTGCGCCCGTATCTTTCGGCGGGCGCCATGATCCGCTACCAGGCGCGCGTCGAGGGCGCTCTTGCCGCGGCGATGGCGGACGTTGGGATCTGCGACCGCGCCGCGGCGAAGGCCATCGCCGACGCGGCGGAGCGCGTGTCACCCGAGGAGGTGGCGGCCGAGGAAGCGCGCACGCGGCACGACGTCCGCGCGCTCGTCAACGTCATCCGCGCGCAGGTGCCCGACGAGGCCAAGCGCTTCGTGCACCTCGGCGCGACGTCCTACGACATCGTCGACACCGCCAACGCCGTCCGCTACCGCGAGTGCGTCGAGCGCGCGATCCTGCCCGCCATCGGGGCGGCCATCGCGCGGCTCATCGCTTTCGCCGAGAGCGAGGCCGACGCGCCGCAGATCGGGCGCACGCACGGGCGCCACGCCGAGCCCATCACGTTCGGCTTCGCGATGGCGTCGTACGTGTCGCGCCTGGGCGGCCGCGTCGAGCGACTGCGCGAGGCCGGCCGGCGCCTCCCCGGGAAGCTCTCCGGCGCGGTCGGCGCGTACAACGCGCTCGGTCTCCTCGCCGAGGACCCGCGCGACCTCGAGAAGCGCTTCCTGCGCTCGCTCGGGCTCGAGCCGCGCTCCACGTCGACGCAGATCGTCGAGGCCGAGCCGTGGGCCGACCTCGCGCACGCGTGCGTCACGGCGCTCGGCGTGCTCGCGAACCTCGCCGACGACATGCGCCACCTCCAGCGGACCGAGATCGGCGAGATCGCCGAGGCCTTCGCGGCCGAGCAGGTCGGGAGCTCGACGATGCCGCACAAGCGCAATCCGGTGAGCTTCGAGAACGTGAAGAGCATCTGGAAGGCGATGGCCCCGCGCGTCCTCACCACCTACATGGACCAGATCAGCGAGCACCAGCGCGACCTCACGAACTCGGCATCGCAGCGCTTCCTCGGCGAGATCCTCGCCGCGACGGCGTACGCGGCGCGCCGCATGGCCGGGTCGCTCGAGGGCGTGCGCATCGACCGCGACCGCCTGGCGGCGAACCTCCGGACCTCGCGCGGCGCGATCGTCGCCGAGCCGCTCTACGTGCTCCTCGCGA
Source organism: Chloroflexota bacterium (assembly GCA_028876375.1). Lineage (GTDB taxonomy): Bacteria > Chloroflexota > Limnocylindria > P2-11E > P2-11E > JACPOT01. The sequence goes on from JAGWSB010000058.1 coordinate 6,808, forward strand.
AGTACGGGCACCCCGACGCGCACGAGGCGGTGCGGCGCCTGACGCTCGAGGCGGACCGCACCGGGCGGACGGTCATGGAGGTCGCGACGGTCGACGCGGACGTGCGCTCGTACCTCACGCGTTTGACCGCGGAGGAGCGGCGCGTGCTCGATCAGCCCGAGGAGTACCGCGGCCTCGCGGCGACCGTCGCGCGCGACACGGCGAAGACCTGGCGCAAGCGGCTCGCGGACGTGCTGCCGGAATAGAGGGAACGAAGGAGGGACGACATGGCGACGGCGACGGTCACCGAGACGAAGATCCCCGGGGCGACGCTCTTCCGCAAGGGCAAGGTGCGCGAGGTCTACGAGGCGGGTGACGGCAGGCTCGTGATGGTCGCGAGCGACCGCCTCTCCGCGTTCGACGCCGTCCTGCCCACGCCCATCCCCCAGAAGGGCCGCGTCCTCACCCAGCTCTCGAACTTCTGGTTCGGCCGCACGGCGAACATCATCCCCAACCACCTCGTCGAGACCGATCTTCGGCGATTCCCGGAGCCCTTCCGCTCGCGGCCGGAGCTCGAGGGGCGCGCGGTCCTCGTCCGCCGCTGCGAGCGCATCGACATCGAGTGCGTCGCGCGCGGCTACGTGAGCGGCTCCGCCTGGTCGGAGTACGTGAAGGACGGCACGGTCGCCGGCGAGCGCCTGCCGCGCGGGCTTCAGGAGTCGGACCGCCTCGCCGACCCCATCTTCACGCCGGCGACGAAGGCGATGACCGGCCACGACGAGAACATCTCGCGCGCGCAGCTCGCGGCCGTCGTCGGCGCGGAGCTCGCCAAGCGGCTGGAGGACGTCACCATCGCCCTCTACCGCGCGGCGCACGCCTACGCGCTCGGGAAGGGCCTCATCCTCGCCGACACGAAGTTCGAGTTCGGGTTCGACGGCCAGCAGCTCACGCTCATCGACGAGATCCTCACGCCCGACTCGTCGCGCTACTGGGACGCCGCGCGCTACAAGCCGGGCACGACGCCGCCGTCGTACGACAAGCAGTACGTGCGCGACTTCCTCACCGCGTCCGGCTGGAACAAGGAGCCGCCCGCGCCGGCGCTGCCGAAGGAGGTCGTCGAGGGCACCACGCAGCGCTACATCGAGTGCTACGAGCGCATCGTGGGGAAGCCGCTGCCGTGACCGCGGCGAAGCGTCGCCTGACGAAGGACGAGGTCATCGCGCCCATCGAGCGCGAGAAGGACCGCCTCCTGGCCCTCGTCCAGGGGATGGGCGAGGAGCGCGCGTCGCGGGCCGTCGTCGGAGAGTGGTCGGCCCGCGACGTCGTCGCGCACTGCGTGTACTGGCAGGGCATGCTCGCGCGGATGATGGGCGCGCCGCTGCCGCCGCCGAGCTGGATCCCGCGCTGGCAGAGCGAGCACGAGGTCGGCGGCGAGACCATCAACCGCCTCACCGTCGAGCATTACCGCCGCATGCCGTTCTCCACCGTCCTCGCCGACTTCGCCTTCACCGCCGACGTCGTGTGCAAGATCGTGCGCGAGATGAAGGAGGAGAACCTCCTCCTCGAGGCGGGCGCGCCCTGGGACCCCGGCACGCCTGTGTGGCAGGCGATCGCCAGCGAGTCGTCGGGCCACTGCCAGGAGCACTCGGACGAGCTCGAGAAGGCGCTCGCGGCGAAGCCGGCATGAGGTACGTCGCGACGATCCACGTGCGGCCGAAGATCGAGGTCCGCGACCCGCAGGGCGAGGCCATCGTCGGCGCGCTCAACTCGCTCGGGCTCGGCGTCGCGAACGTCCGCACCGGCAAGGAGATCGTGGTCACATTCGACGCCGCCGACGAGGCCGCCGCCCGCCGCGCGACCGACGTGATGGGCCGCGAGCTGCTCGCGAACCCGGTCATCGAGGACTTCTCCGTGGAGCTGTCCGGCCCTTAGCATCTTTCCATGGCACGCGTCGCGATCCTGCGCTTCCCCGGGACGTGGTCCGATCGCGACTTCGAGCACGCGCTCTCCCTCGCCGGCGCCGAGACGGAGATCCTGTGGCACGAGGACGTGCACCTGTCCGGCTTCGACGCGGCGATCGTCCCCGGCGGCTTCGCCTACGGCGATCACGTCCGCGCCGGCGCCATCGCGCGGCTGTCCCCGGCCATCCGCGAGCTGCGGCGCTTCGCCGAGGAGGGCAAGCCCGTCCTCGGCAGCTGCAACGGGTTCCAGATCCTGTGTGAGGCGGGGCTCCTCCCGGGCGCGCTGACGCGCAACGTCGGCCTCGAGTTCCGCTGCGACTGGGTGCGCATGCGGATCGAGAGCGACGCGACGCCGTTCACCCGCGGGCTGAAGGGCGCCGAGGTGCGGATGCCCATCGCGCACGGCGAGGGCTGCTGGGTCGCCGACGAGAAGACCGTGGAGCGCGTCGAGGCTGAGGGCCTCGTCGTCTTCCGCTACGTCGACGAGCGCGGAGCGGCGACGGCGGCCGGGAACCCGAACGGCTCGCTGCACAACGTCGCCGGACTGCGCAGCGCCGCGGGGAACGTCGTCGGACTCATGCCGCACCCCGAGCGCTGCGCCGAGCCGCTCATGGGCGGGACCGACGGCATGAAGGTCCTTGACGGTCTCGTAAGGTCGCTGGGCACGGCGCCTGCTCCTCTCGGCGTGTAATGGACATCTTCGAGAAGCAGGCCAAGATGGCGGACCTTTTCCAGACCAATCCCGTCGACGCGGCCTACGCGCTGGGCATGACCGCCGGCAAGCGCGTCGTCGGGAAGTACTCCGAGGTCGACGTGGCGCTCCTGCTCCTCGACAAGATCAGGGCCAACGAGTTCTTCGACTACCAGGTGTACTTCGTGAGCGAGCTGTCCAAGACGCTCGAGGTCAACGACATCGACGTCCTCATCCTCAACCAGGCCTCGCTCCTCAAGCGCGCGCAGGTGGTGCGCAGCTGGGGCCTGCTCTACCAGCGCGACCAGAAGCGGCGCGTCGTCTTCGAGGCGCGCGCGGTGATGGAGTACCTCGAGTTCCAGAAGTACGACGACCTCCAGTCGCGCGCCCTCGCCGAGCGCACGCGCGGCGAGCGGTTCGCCATCGACCAGGAGTACGTGCGCGCGCGCCTGGCGCGGCTGCGCGAGTACGCGCGCCTCCTCGCCGACCTCCGTCCCATCGACCGCGACAAGTTCCGCTCCGACCCGAAGCTGTACGGGCTCGGGCAGTGGTACCTGCAGCAGGCGGTGGAGCTGCTCTTCGGGACGGGCGCGTACCTCGTCATGGCGCTCGCGCTGCCGAAGCCCGAGGCATACCACGACATCCTCGATTCGCTCGCCGGCCGGGGGATCATCGAGAAGACGCTCGCATACCGGCTCGAGGGCCTCGCGAACGTGCGCAACCTTCTCGCGTACGACCGTGAGCAGACCGATATCGGCGAGGTATACGGATACATCCAGGACCGCGTGGGCGACCTCGGCGCGTTCGCCGACGCCATCGAGCATTTCATCGGAGAGCCTCTGGCCTAGAGCGGGCCGCTCCCGTACCCTTTGGGTGTGAGGAGATGGGGAGGCCGCTCCCGGCCATGAGCCCGTCCCCGACGGCGATATCGGGGACTAGGAAGGACCCTGACCTCCTCGACCGCGTTCCCACGGAAGTGGGTCTCACTCCCTTCGAAGCCGGCCGTGTCCGCGCGCTCGTGGGCCGCGAGCCCAACGCACTGGAGTGGGGCATGTTCGGCGCGATGTGGAGCGAGCACTGCGGGTACAAGCACTCGAAGCCGCTCCTGCGCACGCTCCCGACGAAGGGCGCGCGCGTCGCCATCGGCCCCGGCGAGAACGCCGGCGCCGTCGACCTCGGCGACGGCTTGCTCTGCGTCTTCAAGGTCGAGAGCCACAACCACCCGAGCGCCGTCGAGCCCTATCAGGGGGCGGCGACCGGCGTCGGCGGCATCCTCCGCGACATCTTCGCCATGGGCGCGCGTCCGGTCGCCGTGCTGAACGCGCTGGCGTTCGGCCCGCCCGACGAGCAGCGCACGCGGCGCCTCGTCTCCGGCGTCGTGGGCGGCATCTCCTCCTACGGGAACTGCGTCGGCATCCCCGACGTCGGCGGGCACGTCTCGTTCGAGGCGACGTACGCGGAGAACCCGCTCGTCAACGCCATGTGCATCGGCCTCGTGCGCCGCGAGGGCCTGCGCCTCGCGGGGACCGCGCGCCCCGGCAGCGCCGTGTACCTCGTCGGGTCCGACACGGGACGCGACGGCATCGCCGGCGCGTCGCTCCTCGCGTCTTTCGAGCTCGGCGCCGGCGACGACGCGAAGCGGCCCTCGGTCCAGGTGGGGAGCCCGTTCCTCGAGAAGCTGCTCATGGAGGCGACGCTCGAGCTCGTCGAGCGCGACGCGGTGGAGGCGATCCAGGACCTCGGCGCCGCCGGCCTCACCTGCGCGACCAGCGAGGTGGCGGCGAAGAGCGCGGTCGGGATGCGCGTCGACGTCGATCTCGTCCCGCGCCGCGCGACGGGCATGACGCCCTACGAGGTCATGCTCTCGGAGTCGCAGGAGCGGATGCTCGTCATCGCGCGCCCCGGACGCGAGCGCGACGTCGAGGAGATCTTCCGGCGCTGGGAGCTGCACGGGACGCGCGTCGGCGTCGTCACCGAGGGGCAGGTGCTGGAGGTCCGAGCGGGTGGCGAGGTCGTTGCGTCGCTCGCGCCGCGCTGGCTCGTTGACGACGTACCCGAGTACGACGTGACGACGTGGGCCAAGGCCCCTTCCGCCCCCCTTGACACCCCCCCGGGCGGCGCGCCGCCTGTGACAGAGCAGAAGAAGATCGGCCTGGAGCTCCTCGAGCTCCTCGCCTCTCCGCGCGTCGCGTCGCGGAGGATCCTCTACCGCACCTACGACCAGATGGTCGGCACCGACACCGTCGTCGGACCCGGCGGCGACGCCGCGGTCCTCCGCATCAAGGGACGGCGCGACGGCATCGCCACGTCCGTCGACGCCCAGCCGCGCGTCGCCGCCGTCGACCCCTTCGGCGGCGCCGCCGCGGCCGTCGCCGAGGCGACGCGCAACGTCGTCTGCATGGGCGCACGGCCCCTCGCGATCACCGACTGCCTCAACCTCGGCAATCCGGAGCGGCCCGAGGGCGCGTGGCAGCTGGAGCGCACGGTCGCGGGGATCGTCGCGGCGTGCGAGACGCTCGGCGTGCCCGTCGTGTCGGGCAACGTCTCGCTTTACAACGCGACGCGCGACCCCTTGGGCGGGTCACACGACATCTGGCCGACGGCGGTCATCGGCGCCGTCGGGCATCTCGACGACGTCGCGGCCCACATCCCCGTGACGACCGGCGAGGACGGCGACGTCGTCCTGCTCGCGGGGAGCGCGACGGTCTCGCTCGACGTCTCGGCGTACGGCGCCGATCGCGCCTCGTCGGGCGGGGCCATCGACCTCGAGCTCGAATCGCGCCTCCAGCGCTTCGTCCTCGAGGCGCACGCGCGCGGACTGCTGCGCGCGGCGCACGACCGCTCCGACGGCGGGCTCGGCGCCGCGCTCGCCGAGCTGTGCCTCCGCGACGGCAAGGGCATCCGCGCCACGCTTCCCGCGGTGCGCGGGATCGACAAGCGCGTCGCGCTGTTCGGCGAAGGGGCGTCCGGGGTCGTCCTCGTCGCCGCGCCGGAGAACGCGGACGCGCTGCGCGCGCTGGCGCTCGAGCGCGACGTGCCGACGTGGACGCTCGGAGCGGTCGGCGGCGACCTCCTCGAGGTCGCACCGGTGCTCGGCCTGCCCATCGCGGCGCTGCGCGACGCGTATGAGAACGGCCTGCCGGCCGCGCTGGGGAGGACGCTCTAGCCATGTGCGGCATCTGCGGCATCTGGGCGCCTCCCTCGGCGGATCCGACCGACGCCGCGCGCCTCATGTTCTTCTCGCTGTACGCGCTGCAGCACCGCGGGCAGGAGTCGGCCGGCATCGCCGCGAGCGACGGGCGCGACCTGCGCGTCGTCCGGCGCATGGGGCTCGTCGGGCAGGTCTTCGCCGAGCCCGACCTGCACGCGCTCACCGGCCGCGCCGCGATCGGGCACACGCGCTACTCGACGACCGGCTCGTCGCGCATCGAGAACGCGCAGCCGATGGTCGTGCGGGACGATCGTCTCGGCGAGCTCGCCATCGGGCACAACGGGAACGTCATCGACGCGCGCGAGCGCCGCGAGACGCTCTCCACCGAGGGCGTGCCCTTCGACACGTCGAGCGACACCGAGGTCATGGCCAAGGCGATCGCGTTCGCGCGCGGGGACACCTGGGACGAGAAGATCGAGGCCGGCCTCGCGAGCATCAGCGGCGCGTGGTCGCTCACGATGCTCACGCCGACCGCGCTCTACGCGGTGCGCGACCCCTTCGGCGTGCGGCCGCTCGTCCTCGGACGTCGGGACGGCGCATGGCTCGCGGCGAGCGAGACGTGCGCCCTCGACACCATCGGCGCGGAGTTCGTCCGCGAGGTCGAGCCGGGCGAGATCGTGCGCATCGACGACGCCGGCCCGCACACGGTGGCGCGGACGCCGGCGGAACGGCGCGCGCTGTGCGTGTTCGAGCACGTGTACCTCGCCTCGGCGTCGAGCGACATGGACGGCCGGTCGATCTACGCGACGCGCGAGAGGATGGGGGAGACGCTCGCGCGCGAGCACCCCGCCGACGCGGACGTCGTCATCCCGGTGCCCGACTCGGCCATCCCCGCGGCCGTCGGCTACGCGCGGCAGTGCGGCATCCCGTTCCGCGAAGGGCTCATCAAGAACCGCTACATCGGCCGCACCTTCATCCAGCCGTCGCAGGAGCTGCGCCGCCACAGCGTCGCGCTGAAGTACAACGCGCTGCACGACGTGCTCAACGGGAAGCGCGTCGTCGTCGTCGACGACTCGATCGTCCGCGGCTCGACGAGCGGTCCCATCGTCGACCTCGTGCGGCGCAACGGGGCGCGCGAGGTCCACATGCGCATCTGTTCGCCGCCCATCCAGTGGTCGTGCCACTTCGGCGTCGACATGGCGCGCAAGGACGAGCTCATCGCGGCGCGCCTCGACGTGGAGGCGATCCGCCGGCACATCGGCGCGGACACGCTCGGATATCTCTCCCTCGACGGGATGATCGCCGCGACCGGCCTCGACGAGACGCACTTCTGCACCGCGTGCTTCACCGGCGAGTACCCGATCCCCGTCCAGCTCGAGCTCACCAAAGAGGTGCTCGAGGTCGGACGGTGAGCGGCCTCACGTACCGCTCCGTGGGTGTCGACGTCGAGCGCAAGGAGGACGCCCTCCGCCGCGTTCGCGAGAAGGTCGCGCGCGCGAAGCGGCCCGAGGTCATCGGCGATATCGGCGCCTTCGCCGGCCTCTTCCGCTTCGGCGGCTACCGCGACCCGGTGCTCGTCGCGACGACGGACGGCGTCGGGACGAAGATCGAGGTGGCGCGGCGCCTCGAACGCTATGAGGTCGTCGGCACCGACGTCGTGCACCAGAGCGTCAACGACGCGCTCGCCATGGGCGCGGAGCCTCTCTTCTTCCTCGACTACTTCTCGACCGGCCGCATCGACCCGGCCGTCTTCGCGCGGATCGTGGGCGCCATCGCCGACGCCTGCGTCGCCCACGGCTGCGCGCTCCTCGGCGGCGAGACGTCGGAGATGCCCGACGTCTACGGCGAAGGATCCTTCGACCTCGCCGGCTTCCTCGTCGGCGTCGTCGAGCGCGACCGCGTCCTCGCGCCCGCGGCCGTGCGCGAAGGCGACGTCCTCATCGGACTGCCCAGCAGCGGGCTTCACACCAATGGGTACACCCTCGCGCGCGCCGCCGTCGCGCGCGCCGCGAGCGCCGACGGCATGTCCGTCGACGAGGAGCTGCGCCTGGCGCGTCCGGAGCTGCGCGGCTCGTCGCTCGGCGACGCGCTGCTCCAGCCGCACCGCTCCTATCTCGAGGAGGTGCGGCGCCTGCGCGACGCCGCCGCGGTCCGCTCCATCGCGCACATCACCGGCGGCGCCTGGGAGGGGAACGTCCCGCGCGCGCTGCCCGACGGCCTCGGCGCGGTGATCGACCGCTCCACGTGGACGGTGCCACCCGTGTTCCGGATCCTCGCTCGGATGGGCGGCGTCGCCGACGAGGAGCAGTGGCGGACGTGGAACATGGGCATCGGCCTCGTCGCGATCGTCCCGGCGGATCAGGAGCGCGCCGCGCTCCGCGCCCTCCCCGACGCGATCTCGATCGGCCGCGTCGAGCGCGCCTCCGGCCCGACGCGCGTTCGCTTCATCTGAACCGGTGACGCTTCCGATCGCGGTCTGCGTCAGCGGCCGCGGCTCGAATCTCCAAGCCCTCATCGACGCCATCGAGCAGCGACGCCTCGACGCGCGGATCGTCCTCGTTGCCTGCAGCCGCGCCGGAGTGCCGGCGCTGGACCGCGCGGCCCGCGCGGGCATCCCGTCGGGGGTGTTCCCGGTCACCAAGGCGACGCGCTCGGAGGCGCAGGCGGCGATGGGGCAGGCCATCAAGGGGTCCGGCGCGCGGCTCGTCGTGCTCGCCGGCTACGACCGCATCCTGGCCGACGCGTTCTGGGACGCGCTGGGCGAGGTCCCCGTCATCAACATCCACCCCTCGCTCCTCCCCGCGTTCGGCGGCCTCAACGGGATGAAGGTCCACCAGGCGGTGGTCGCGGCCGGCGCGACGGAGTCGGGAGCGACGGTGCACCGCGCGTATCGAGGGAAGCTGGACGAAGGAGAGATCCTCGTCCAGCGGCGCGTACCGGTATCTCCCCGGGATACGCCGGAGACGCTAGCCGATCGCGTGCTCGCGGCGGAGCACGACGCCCTTGTCCAGGCGGTCGGACTGTTCGTACCAGCCGCGGCGTCCTAGCCGCACCGTCGCGGCCCTCTCCTGCGCTGCCGGCGCGATCCATCGGATCACCTCCTCGAACGGCATCGCTCGCGCGATCGCCGTCCCTTGGATGAGGTCGACGCCCATGGTCCCGACGCACGCGAGGGTCTCCTTGTCCTCGACGCCCTCGGCGACGGCGCGGATCCCGGCCTCGTGCGCGCGTCTGATCGTCGAGGCGACGATCCGCGCGGCGACCTCGTCGCGCGCCGCGCGCGCCGTGAACGCGCGGTCGATCTTCACCTCCGTCGCGGGGAGCACGCTGCGGAGGAGCGACGCGTAGCCCGTCCCGAAGTCGTCGATCGCGATGCCGACGCCGATCGCTCTAAGGTCGCGCACCGCCTGCGCCGCGTCGCCCGACTCGAGAGCCGGGTCCTCGGGGGCGTCGAGCGTGAGCGCGTCGCTCGGCAGTTGCGCCGCGGCGAGCGCGGCGCGGACGGACGCGGCGGTCTCCGAGCCGATCGACGCCGCGGACACGTTGACCGAGACGCGCAAGTCGTGCGCGACGCGGCGCATTCGAGCGAGCGAGCGGATCGCCTCGTGGACGACCCACTGGTCGACGGCGGCGCGCAGCTCCAGGTCGGACGCCACATCGAGGAGGTCTCCCGCGTCGATCTCACCGCGCTCGGGGTGGGCCCAGCGGACAAATGCCTCGACGGCAGCGCACGCTCCCGTCGCCGCGTCGACGATCGGCTGGAAGCGCAGGCAGAGCTCGCCACGCGTGAGCGCGCCGCGCAGGTCGTCGCGCAGCTCGACGCGGCGGTCCCAGCGCCGCTCTCCCCCGGGCTCGTACACCGCGACGTGCCGATGGGTCCGCTTCGCGTCGGCGAGGGCCGCCGCGGCGAGGCGCACGACGTCCCCCTCGCCTGCCTTGTAGATCGCGGCGCCCATGACGACGTCGATCCGGACGTTGCTGGCGCCGCCGAAGGGGACGCGGGCGACCTCGCGGATCTGCGCCGCGCGAGCGACGACGTCGTCGGCGCTCGTCGCGCGGAAGAGGAGCGCGATCTGGTCGTGCGCGATCCGCGCGATCGTCTCGCCGTCGCCGAGATGCTCCTCGACGCGCCGCGCGAGCTCGGCGAGCACTTCGTCGATGCGCTCGGCCCCGACCTTGGCGCTCAGCTCACGCGAGCCCTCGACGTCCGCGACGAGGACCGCGAACGGCTCGCTCCTCGTCGCCTGCTGCACCGCACGCCGCTCGACGCGGTCGTTGAAGAGCGCTCGGCCGGCCATGTGTGTGACGCGGTCGTACAGCGACACGCTGTCGACGTTGATGAGCGAGCCGACCATGCGCACGAGACGGTGACGCCGACCGCCGGCGACGACGTACGCGCGGTCATGCACCGTCGTGTACGTGCCGTCGGCCTTCCGGAAGCGGTAGTCGACCTCCCACTCGCGCTCCTTCCCCGCGAGAAGGCGCGTGAGCGCGTCGCGCACGGGTCCCGCGTCGTCCGGATGGAGGCGCTCCTCCCACCACGACCGTTCGACGCGGCCCGGCTCGTAACCGAGCTGGGTCGCGACGGCGTCGCTGAGCGTGAGCGCGCCGGTCGTGATGTCCCACTCGTACATGACGTCCGTGGCGATGCGCTCGACGAGCACGAGGCGGCTCGCGACGCGCGCGCGGTCGCCGACGACGCGGCGCACCTCCATGTCCCAGCCCATGAAGACGACGGCGGCGAAGGCGAACGACGCGAGAGTGACGGCGGCGCGCGTGACGTCGGCGATGTCGGCGACGTCGACGCGGAGAGCCTCGCTCATGAGGTATCCGACGGCGGTCGCCGCGAACGTCGCGATCGACCCGCCCCTCCCGCCGCGGAGCGCACCCGTACCGATGAGGACGACGCCCGCAGGCGCGGTGAGCCCCCACTGCGGATTCGGCGCGAAGACCGTGAGGCCAGCGAGCGCTGCCAACGCGTCACCTGCCATCGCGACGTGCGCGACGAGCGATCGACCGCCGGCGATGGCATGGGCCAGCCGCGAGAGGAGCCAGAGGATGAGCCCGAGCATGACGAGGTACGCGCCGAAGAGCATCACCCACTGGAAGCCGAGGTTCGGGACGTACGGCCCCACGACCAGAACGAGGAACGCGCCCGACCAGCGCACGACGCTGAGGAGACGCTCGACGCGCGGCCCGTCGAGCACGAGGGCAGGGACCTCGCGCGCGTGGGGCGAGCCAGCCATACGAAGCGAGAGGTTGTCAGCAGGCTCTGAGCAGGCTCTGAGCGCGAGAACCGTTCGTGCTGGGCTGTCCGCTCTGCGGACGAGCGCGGCATCCCGTTTGCTACTGTCCCTCGTCTAGTGCGTGTCCTGATCACCGGCATCACGGGCTTCGCCGGCAGCCACCTCGCCGAGCGCATCCTCGCCGAGCATCCCGACGTCGCCGTCTA
>JAGWSB010000130.1 GCA_028876375.1 Chloroflexota bacterium
GAGAGCGCGGCGCTGAGCGACCTCGACCTCGGGCTGCGCGACCTATGGGCCTGAGCTAGCTCCTCCGGTCGTCCTCGCTCGCCGTCTCGTCGCCCAGGAGGCGCCTCCCGAACCCCTGCGCCATCGTCGTCGCCAGCGTCGTGAGCGCGGCGGACGCGACGCCGATGGCGACGTCCTTGGGACCCGTCGCCTCGACCTCGGCCATCTCCTTCTTCAGCTGGTCGCGGAAGCGCTTGCGCGCCTTGCCCTTGAGCTTGTCGATCCGTCCGCCGAAGCCCTCGACGAGCACGTCGACCCGCTGCTCGGCGGTGCGCGACGTCCGCGCCTTGCGCACGATCAGGAGCGCGGCCGCGCTCACGAGCGAGCCGAGGCCGCCGAAGACCGCGAACGGCTGACGCCGTACGAGGTTGCGCGGGTCGATGTCCTCGCGGACGCGCTCCTTCAGCGCGTCCGCGTCGCGCTCGATCTGCCCGCGGAGGTCGGCTAGCTCTCGCTGCGTCCGAGCAGACGCGCTTTCGCCCATGTGATCGTCTCCTTGAACGAGTCGATGGTCCGCGTCGGTCCGTGGAGCTCGAGGAGCTTGTAGCCGCGGAGCGCGACGAGGGCGGCGGCGACGAGCAGGACGAGCGTCACGATGAGAGCGGCGAGCGGGAGCGGCAGCCAGATCGCGACGATCGCGACGAGCAGGATCACGAACGAGACGAGGAAGAGGAAGAGCAGGACGAGCGAGATCGCGAGCCATTTCACGGCGCGGAGATTCGCCTGGATGATCTCCGTGATCTCCTGCCGCGGCAGGAGGAGCTGCTTGCGGATGTATGTCCGTACGTTGTCGCGAATGCGTCCGACAAGGGTCCGATAGCCCGGCCGCTCGTGCATCTCGCCGGACGCTAGCACGGACCGCACGACGGCCAAGGGAGCACGCCTTCTGCCAGAATGCGTGCTGCTCCAGGTCCCCAGAAGGAGGCTTCTCCCATGGCCGTAGAGACCGCTGCTCCGTCGTCCGCCGCCGACCGTCCGTCGGCGAAGAAGTGGGTCTACCTCTTCGGTGGAGGCAAGGCGGAAGGGAACGCGTCGATGCGTTCACTGCTCGGTGGGAAGGGGGCCGGGCTCGCGGAGATGACGAGCGCGGGGCTGCCGGTGCCGCCGGGCTTCACGATCACCACCGAGGCCTGCAACGAGTACTTCGCCAAGGGCGAGAAGCTTCCCGACGGGCTGTGGGAGCAGGTGACACGCGGCCTCGAGACGGTGGAGCGCGAGACGGGGAAGCGCCTGGGCGACGCGAACGATCCGCTGCTGGTGTCGGTGCGTTCCGGCGCGGCGATGTCGATGCCCGGGATGATGGACACCGTCCTCAACCTCGGGCTCAACGACCGCACGCGCGCGGGGCTCGCGAAGCTGACGGGCAACGACCGCTTCGCGTGGGACGCCTACCGCCGCTTCATCCAGATGTTCGGGCGGATCGTCCTCGGTATCGAGGGCGAGAAGCTCGACGCCGCGCTCGAAGCCGCCAAGAAGAGAGCGCGCGCGAAGCAGGACACCGACCTCGACGCCGGCGACCTGACCAAGCTCGTCGCGGAGCTGAAGAAGATCGTGCGCAAGGAGGCCGGGCGGGACTTCCCGACCGACCCGCGCGACCAGCTGCGCCTCGCGATCGAGGCGGTGTTCAAGTCGTGGTTCGGGAAGCGCGCGCGCGACTACCGCGAGGTCAACAAGATCCCGCACGACCTCGGCACGGCGTGCTCGGTCGTGACGATGGTCTTCGGGAACATGGGGAACGACTCCGGCACCGGCGTCGCGTTCACGCGCGAGCCGAACACCGGCGAGAAGAAGATCTTCGGCGAATACCTCCTGAGCGCGCAGGGCGAGGACGTCGTCGCCGGCATCCGTACGCCGAAGAAGCTCGCCGAGCTGGGGAAGGACCTGCCACGGGCGTACAAGCAGTTCACCGAGATCGCCGAGCGGCTCGAGAAGCACTACCGGGACATGCAGGACCTCGAGTTCACCATCGAGCGCGGCAAGCTCTACATGCTCCAGACGCGCACCGGGAAGCGCACGGCGCGCGCGGCGGTGAAGATCGCGGTCGACATGGTCGCCGAGGGGCTCATCGACAAGAAGGAGGCGCTGCGCCGCGTCGACCCGGTGCAGGTCGACCAGCTCCTGCTCCCGCGCTTCGACGAGAAGGCCGTCGAGCAGGCGCGCAAGGAGGGCCGCTACCTGGGCAAGGGCCTCAACGCGTCGCCCGGCGCGGCGACGGGGCGCGCCGTCTTCGAGGCCGACCGCGCCGTCGAGTGGAAGGGCAAGGGCGAGACGGTGCTGCTCGTGCGGCCGGAGACGTCGCCGGAGGACTTCCACGGCATGGTCGCCGCGGCGGGGATCCTCACCTCGCGCGGCGGATCGACCAGCCACGCCGCCGTCGTCGCGCGCGGGCTGGGGCTGCCCTGCGTCACCGGGATGGGCGAGCTCCAGGTGGACCTCGCCAAGCGGACGATGCGCGTGGGGAGCAGGACGCTCAAGGAAGGCGGCATGGTCTCCATCGACGGGACGACGGGCGAGGTCTTCCTCGGCGAGCTCCCGACGGAGGCGCCGGACTACGAGAAGGAGAAGGACCTCCACACGATCCTCGGCTGGGCGAACGAGGTGAAGCGCCTCGGCGTGTGGGTGAACGCGGATACCCCGGGCGAGTGCCGGCGTGCGCGCCGCTTCGGCGCGGAGGGCGTCGGCCTGGCGCGGACGGAGCACATGTTCCGCGAGGCGGACCGGCTTCCGTACGTCCAGGCGATGATCCTCGCGGACGACACGGAGGAGCGGCGCAAGTACCTGAAGAAGCTCCTGCCGTTCCAGACCAAGGACTTCCGCGAGATCTACAGGGAGATGGACGGCCTCTCCGTCGTCATCCGGCTCATCGACCCGCCGCTCCACGAGTTCCTGCGCGACATCGACCTCAAGGCGCTGGCCAAGATCGTCGGCGTCTCGACCGCGAAGGCGAAGGCGCACGTCGAGGCGCGGCGCGCACAGCTGGCCGAGGAGAACCCGATGCTCGGGCTCCGCGGCTGCCGTCTGCTCCTCGTCTTCCCCGAGATCCTCGAGATGCAGGTCCGCGCCATCCTCGGCGCCGCGGCCGACGTCGCCGCGAAGGGCGTCGTCGCCAAGCCCGAGATCATGATGCCGCTCGTCGGCACGATGGGGGAGCTCGAGCGGCTGCGCGATCAGGTGATGAGCGTCGCGGCCGTGGTGGAGAAGGAGCGCAAGACGAAGATCGCATTCAAGTTCGGGACGATGATCGAGATCCCGCGCGCCTGCATCATCGCCGACCAGATAGCGAAGGACGCGGAGTTCTTCTCGTTCGGCACGAACGACCTCACCCAGACCGTGCTCGGGAT
>JAGWSB010000131.1 GCA_028876375.1 Chloroflexota bacterium
TCTTCGCCTGGCTCGGCCTCATGGCCACCATCACCGCGACGATGACGGCGTTCGAAGGGCGTTCGTGGAAGCTGTGGCTGCTCAACAACGCGCACAACGTGCTCGTGCAAGCGGTGATGGGAGCGATCGTCGCCGCCTGGCGCTGAACGTGGCGGTCGTAGGGACGGCGCTGCGCCCGCGCCTTACCGCACCCGCGGGAGCGGGATCTCCAACTGCGCGCAGATGGCACGCACCAGACCGGGGCCGATCTCGCGATGACGCGGGACGGCGGCAACACGCTCACCATCCGCGCCGCGCCATTTGGAGTGCTTCGCGCCCTCGCCGACCTGTCGCGCGCCGTGGGCGCGCAGATGACGCTCGAGGTCGCGGAGCTTCACCGAACGACGGTCAGATCCAGTGGCTCGCTTCGGCCTCTGAGGGCGATGTCCTCTCGATCGTCCGGCGCGAGCACGACCTTCAGCGCATCGAGGACGTTCTCGCGCGCCTCTTGCCGCGTCCTCCCCTGGCTGATGGCGCCGGGAACCTCGAGCACACGCGCGACGATCCACCCCTTGTCATCGGGCTCTTCGAATACGATCGTCATGCGCAGGTGCTCGTTCACGGACGAGAACGATACCGCCGCGCAGCACGACGTCGCCTGCCACCAGGCGTCGACGCACTAGATCCATCGCGGGGTCGAGCTCGCTCCTCGCGAGCGTCGGCCTCGGCCCTATCCGGTGACGGCGCCCTTCGACGCGGAGCTGACGAGCTTCGCGTACTTGGCGAGCACGCCGCTCGTGTAGCGCGACGCCGGGGGCGTCCACGCCTTCTTGCGCTTCTCGAGCTCCGCCGGCGGGACCTCGAGCTCGAGCTTCCGCGTCGTCGCGTCGAGGCTGATGACATCGCCGTCCCTCACGAGCGCGATGGGCCCGCCGACGCCGGCCTCGGGAGCGACGTGGGCGACCATGATCCCGTGCGTCGCGCCGGAGAAGCGGCCGTCGGTGACGAGCGCGACGGTCTTGCCGAGCCCCGCGCCCTGCAGCGCGCCGGTGACGACGAGCATCTCGCGCATCCCCGGTCCGCCGCGCGGCCCCTCGTAGCGGATGACGATGACGTCGCCGGCCTCGATCTTCCCGTCGGCGATGGCCTTGAAGGCGTCCTCCTCGCGGTCGAAGACGCGCGCCGGCCCACGGTGCGACGGCATGCCCTCGCCGGCGACCTTGAGCACCGCGCCCTCCGGCGCGAGCGAGCCCTTCACGATGACCATGCCGCCGCTCGGCGCGAGCGGCTTGGCGAGCGGCGCGATGACCTTCTGCCCCGGGGTCTCCTTCGCCGCGCGCGCCTCCTCGGCGAGCGTGCGTCCCGTGACCGTCATCGCGCCGCCGTCGATGACGCCCTTCTCGAGCAGGCGCTGCATGACGAGCATGATCCCGCCCGCCGCGCCCATGTCCGGAGCGGTGAAGTGTCCCCACGGCATCATGTCGGCGAGGAGCGGCGTCTTCGCGCTCACGCGGTCGAAATCCTCGAGCTCCAGCTGCACGCCGGCCTCGTGCGCGACGGCGAGGAGATGGAGCACCGCGTTCGTCGAGCCGCCGGTCGCCATCGCCGCGGCGATCGCGTTGAGCAGTCCGGCGCGGGTGACGACCTGCGACGGCCGGCGGCCCTCGCGCAGCATGCGCACGGCGAGGCGGCCGCACTCGCGCGCGACCTCCTCGCGGCGCGGGTCGGTCGCCGGGACGCCGGACGATCCCGCCGGCGAGATCCCCAGCGCCTCGAACGCGGTCGCCATGGTGTTCGCGGTGTACTGGCCGCCGCAGGCGCCCGCTCCGGGGCATGCGCCGAGCTCCATCTCGCGCAGCTGTGCGTCGGTCATCGCGCCGCGCGCGTGCGCTCCGACGGCCTCGAAGACGTCCTGGATCGTGACGTCCTTGCCCTGGAAGCGCCCCGGCATGATCGAGCCGCCGTAGAGCATCAGCCCCGGCAGGTCGAGGCGCGCGAGCGCCATCACCGAACCGGGGATGGTCTTGTCGCAGCCGCTGATCGTGACGACCGCGTCGACGAGGTGGCCGCGCGCCGCGAGCTCGATCGAGTCGGCGATGACCTCGCGCGAGACGAGAGAGGCTTTCATGCCCTCGGTGCCCATGACGATCCCGTCGTTCACGGAGATCGTCGTGAACTCGACGGGCGTGCCGCCCGCTTCGCGGACGCCCTCCTTCACGAGCTCGGCCATCCGCCGGTGGTTGAAGTTGCACGGCTGCATGTCGGTGTACGCGTGCGTGACGAGGACGAGCGGCCGCTTGAAGTCGTCGTCCGTGAACCCGACGGCGCGCATCATCGCGCGCGCCGGCGCGCGGTTCGGTCCTTCGAGGAGCGTCTTGCTGTGCGCGCGCTCGTCGGTCACGGCATGCATGCTCGCACGCGGCGACGGGTCGAGCGAACGCGCGTGTGCAGGACGCTCAGATCAGGGCGTCTTCGTCGGCGCGATGGTGTGGGTCGCGGATGGACGCGGCGTCGACGGCCGCGGCGTCGCGGTGCGACGGACGGGTGTGCGCGTGGGTGTGGGAGTGGGAGTGGGGAACGGCGTCGGCGTCGCGGTCAGCGCGGGCAGCGGACGCGGCGTGATGGTCGGGATCGCGCCGCCCGCGCCGGCGCTGGGGCTGGGTGACGATGCCCCTGCCCCCGTCGGCAGGATGAGGTTGCGCGTGACGCCGAGCGCGATCGCGCCCGCGACCGCCACGACCAGGCCGAGCGCGATCGCGTTGCCGCCGAGGGTCGAGCTCGCGCGCCTGTTCGGCTGCGTCGCGCTCGGCGTCGCGATGCGTTCCGTCGGCTCGGCGCCGCCGTCCCTACGGCCGTCCGTCGTTCCCCCCATGGGGCGGGGCGACCATCCCCTCGCGGATCGCGCGAGCGACGACCTCGGCCCGGCTCCGGGCATGGAGCTTCTCGAGGATGTGCTTGAGGTGGAACTTGACGGTGTTCTCGCTGATCCCCAGCTGGGCCGCGATCTCCTTGTTGCGCAGGCCGTCCGTGAGGAGCCGCAGCACGTCGAGCTCCCGCTCGGTGAGCTGGTCGGGATCGGAGCGCCCGTGGTCGCCGCGCACGTACTGCGCGAGGATGCGCGACGCGGTCGCGGGCGTGATGGCGGCCTCGCCGCGCCCGACCGCTTCGAGCATCGCGCGGAAGTGCGCGCTCTCGAGGTTCTTGAGCAGGTAGCCCTGCGCGCCCGCCCTGATGGCGCGGAAGAGATCGTCCTCGTCCTCGCTCACCGTGAGCATCACGACGGCGATCTCGGGGTGGAGCGCTTTGAGCCGCTCCGTCGTCTCGACCCCCGACACGCCCGGCATGAGCACGTCCATCAGGACGAGGTCGGG
>JAGWSB010000059.1 GCA_028876375.1 Chloroflexota bacterium
GCTCGCGGTGTTGATGTTGAACAGCGTCCCGAGGCCGGCCATCCCCGCGACGAGCACCACGGCGCCCGCGTACGAGGGCACGACGGCGAGGGCCGCTGTGAGAACGCCGCTCGTCATGAGCGCGCCGAGCGCGACGACGCCGAACGAGAGGCGACGGCGCAGGTATCCGGCAGCGAGCGAGAGGACGACGACGCCGACGCCGGCGGCGGAGAAGAAGAAGCTGACCTGCGGGTCGGTCGCGTCGAACCGCGTCTTCGCGAAGTACACGCCCTGCGCGAACGTCGTGACCGACACGAAGTTGACGAGCGCCATCATCGCCGAGATGTTGCGCAGGATGGGGTGACGCAGGACGTAGCGGAGCCCCTCGACGACGTCGGCGCGGATGCTCGTCACATGCTCGCGCGGTGCGTGCAGCTCGCGACGTATCAGCCAGACGGAGAGGGCCGAGACGAGGAACGACGCCGCGTCGAGAAGGATGAGGAGCGGCAGCGCGACGACAGCTAGGAGCGCTCCCGCGACGAGCGGACCGATCACGGCGGCAGCAGAGAAGCTCGCCTGCACACGTCCGTTCGCGGTCACGAGGTCGTCCTTCCCGACGAGAGCCGGGATCACCGCGAATTCCGCCGAATTGAAGGCGATGGTGAGGGTCGTGCTGACGAACAGCACCGCGTAGACCCAGGTCACGGTGAGGAGACCGGTCAGCGCCGCGACCGGGATCGATCCGACGACCGCGGCGCGCGCGACGTCGGTGAGGATCATGAGCCGCTTCCGATCGACGCGGTCCGTCCAGGCCCCGATGGGGAGGCCGAACAGCGGATACGGCAGGACGCCGAGCGCGAACGAGACGCCGAGGTCGAGCGCGGAGCCGGTCAGGTCGAAGACGAGGAGCGGCAGCGCGAACTGGGTGATCGACGATCCGAACTGCGAGATCGTCTGTCCCGTCCAGAAGGTCCAGAAGTCGCGCGGCAGGCCCGCCCGCGCAGCGTCGCGCACCGGGGGAGTATCGGCGCGGGGAGGCGCGCCGTCCGTATCGCGCGTCGCAGACGGCGCGCCGCGATCACCTCGCGTTCACGCCGCCTTCACGTCCGCTGCACACGGGATGGGTCACCGTCACGAGACATGAGGCGCGGAGACCAGCGCACGACTTCTTCGGGGTCGTCGGGCCCCACCATGAGCGCCGTGGCGCGATAGAGGAGCGGCCAGGCACGCTCATAGAGATCCGGTCCAGCGTTCGTCCAGAGCAACCTCCTTCACGGCGCCCTGCGCACCGATCACTCAAATGCGACGAGCAGGCGAGACGGTCGATCGCGACCGCGAAGAACATCCGCAGCAGCGACCTTGCGCTTGCGCGGTAGGCTGCGTCGATCGACACCGTGCACCTCGCCGTCTACGAGCGCTGCCAGACCCGGCTTCGACAGCAGTGGAGCACCTTCCTGCAGCGCCGCGATCGCCTCCAACAGCAGGAGCGTCACGGGGTCGCTGCGGAGCGTGTGACAGAGAACATCCAGGAAGACCTCTTCACCGTCGCCCTCGACTGGCAGCTCTACGCCTCCTGTCGCCTGGCCGGCCGCATGCGCTCAGGCACGCGTGAGCGGTAGCGTGAGGCGCCGTTAAAGAAGTCGGTCCCGAGACGCCTCTTTAGGGGTGAACGTGGCGATCGACCCGTCCGAAGCGCTCCGGCAGCTGTACGAGCGGGAGTATCCCCGGCTGCTCCGCGCGCTGACCGCGATGGGCGGCGACGGAGATGCCGCCGAGGACGCCGCGCAGGAGGCGTTCGTGAAGGCGTATCAGCACGGCGTCGAGCGCATCGGCCGGCCGGCGGCGTGGCTCCTCGTCGTCGGCAGCCGGGAGCTCTTCCGCCACCACCGGCGGGCACGGCGCGAGCGCGACCGCTGGGAGGCCGCGGCACAGGCATCGGGCGGGGCATCGGCGCCCTTCGACGCCGCCGCCGACCGCGCCGACCTCCTCGCGGCGCTGCGCGAGCTGCCCGAGCGCCAGCGCGCGATGGTCGTCGCGCGCTTCTACTACGGGCTGTCGTACGACGAGCTCGCCGGCGCGTTCGGCGTCGCCGGCGGCACCGTCGGCGCGACGCTCCACCAGGCGACGGCGAAGCTGCGGCAGCTGCACCTCGCCGGGAAGCTCGCGCGCGGAGCGATGCGATGAAGAGCGACACGGAGAAGGATGAGACCGAGCTCGAGGACACGATCCTCGGGACGGCGCTCGCGCGCGCGATCGAGACGCAGCCCCTCCGCGAGACGGCGTTCGCGTCGTCGCGCGTCGCGACGCGGCCGGCGGATCGGACGCGCCCCTTCGTGTGGCAGGCGCTCGGCGTCGCCGCGGTGATCGTGGTCGGCTTGGCGATCGGCGCGACCGTGCTCGGCCAGCGCCGGACGCCGGAGGCGGCGGTCGCGACCCAGCCGGTCGCGACCCTCCCGCCTGCCCAGACCGCTCCCGCGAGCACGACGCCCGTCGCGGTGCCGCCGATCCCGGTGACGGTCTTCTTCGCGCGCACCGGGCTGCCACCCGTCGCGGCCCAGGTCCTCGGGCATGCGGCGACGGGCTCGACGAACACGCCGTCCGACCAGATCGCGAACAGGATCGGCGCGCTCTGGGACGCATCGGGGAGCGACGTCCCGAGCGGCGCTCAGAACCTCTTCGCTCATGGCGCGCCGAACGGCTCGCTGGACCAAGCGATCAAGATCGACGGCACGACGGCGACGGTCGACATCCAGACCGATCCGCCGCTCGCACCGCGCACGACGGCCGAGGCGCAGGAGATCGTGCAGCAGCTCGTGTACACGGTCACCGAAGAGCCAGGGATCGATCACGTCGTTCTGTTGAGCGGCGGCAAGCCGATGGCCCTCGGCGCGTATGCCGCGCCGACGGGACCGCTCGCGCGCTGGGACGTCGCAGGGTACGCGGTGAAGGCGTTCACGGGCGCGTTCCAGCTCGACGGCACGTCGGCACCGACGCAGCTGACGACGTCGTACGCGCGGGAGGCCGCGCCCGGCCTCGCGCGATTCACGATCGCCGTCTCCGGCCTGCCCGCGCACACGGCGCCGGCGTTCAGCGTGAGCGCGTACGACCACTCGAACATGCCCGGCGCGAGCGCCGAGCTCGAGATCACGGTCCCACAGGGCGAGGACACGACGACCGTCGCCGCCCAGGTCGACCAGCCGCCACTGCGATCGATCGCCGTCGGCAAGTCGAACGCGGTGCCGGCACAGACGTACCGCCTCGGCCTCGACCACCTGTGGCCCTGGCGGGCGGTGGTCCTCTACGACCCGACCCGCATCGCCATCGACATCGGCGGCGCACCGTCGGCGATCTCGAGCGACCAGAACGTCGTCCTCTACGCACCGGCGCCGAACGGCGAGGTCGGGCACACCTTCACGCTCTCGGGCGCGGCGAGGACGTTCGAGGGGACCGTGAACTACCGCGTGCTCGACGATCGCGAGAACGCCGTGCTGTACGGCTACGCGACCGCGACCGTCGGCACGAGCGGCGTGTGGGGCGGCTACGACGCGACGATCGCGCTCCCCGCGTCCCTCACGGGCAACGTGACCGTGGAGGTCTTCGAGGTGAGCCCGAAGGACGGCACGGAGACGTCGAAGGTCGCGATACGCGTGAAGGTGCGGTCAGGCTAGAGGAGGGGGACCCGGGCGGCAGGATCGCGGGTACGAGGAGCGCGGCCCGCTCACCGGGCGGTAAGGCTAGTCCCTCGGCCACCAGCTCCACGCCTCGTCCATCGTGGCCGCCGGCTTAGCCGGCGGCTCGGTCGCGGCGGCCGGGATCTGCTCCGGGATCGGGACCGTCTCGGTCTTGCGCCAGTCGCGGTCCTCGAACGGCTTCGGCAGATCGAGCGGCTTGCGCTGGAACGGCGTCGTGATCTCGGGATGCGCCTCCTCGACCATCGCGTAGATCTCGTCGAGCTCCTCGCCGATGAGCTCCTGCTTCTCGAGGAGCCCGTTGGCGACGGCGTGCACGGCTGGCGCCTTCTCGCGCACGAGCCGGCGCGTCTCCGCGTACAGCTCGTCCAGCATCTTGTCGGCGACGCGCATGAGCGGCTCGGGGATGCCTCCGAGCGCGTTCTGCGACGGCACGGAAAGGAGGCTCGGCCCCATGCCGTGCTGGCCGCAGTACGACATCGCGAGCCACGTCGCGGTCTGCATGTCGGAGTCGGCGCCGGTCATCTTGATGCCGAGGATCTCCTCCTCGACGGCCCGCGATCCGAGCGAGATCATGATGTCCGCTTCGATCTCCGTCGCACGGCGTGTGTAGCGCTCCTCGCGATCGGATCGCTGCACGACGCCGAGCGCATCGCCCATCCGGATGATCGACGCCTTCAGGATGCGGTGCTCGGCGCGCATGTAGTGCGCGACCACGGCGTGGCCGGCCTCGTGGTACGCGATCGCTCGCTTATCGTCGGCCGTCATCGACGTGATCGGCTGCTTGAGGCCGAGCTCGCGCATGTCGCGCGCGGCCAGCCAGTCCCTGTACGTCAGCCGATCGCGCCCCTGGTCGTGAGCCACGATGAGGGCCTCATTGATGAACGTCTTGATCTCGACAGGCGTCGCACCGACGGAGTCCTGGACCATGAGGTCGATCGGGATGTTCGGATCGTGGGCCTTCTGCCCCAGATACAGCTCGATGATGTCCCTGCGACCGGGGCCGTCCGGAACGTAAACGTTGAGCTTGCGGTCGAGGCGGCCGGGACGCGTGAGAGCGACGTCGAGGACATCGGGGCGGTTCGTCGCGCCGATGACGAACACGACCGGCTTCGGCGGCACGGGTCCGCGGACGAGACCGAGCCAGCGGCCGAACTTGTACTTCCAGCGGTCCTCCGTGAACTGTCCGAGGGAGTCCATCTGGTTGAGCAGCGTGTTCAGAGCGAAGCCGCCCATGCCCATCATGCCCATCGGGCCCATGCCTCCCTGCTGCTGCCCGCCCATGACCCCGCCGCGCGAGCGCCCGATCGAATCGATCTCGTCGATGAACAGGATGCACGCGCCGGGATGGCCCGGGGGCGCGTACTTGCGCGCGAGGCCGCGGGCCTTGCTGAACAGCGAGACGACGATGAGCGCGTCCATGCCGAACCACATGCTCGTCATGGAGCTCGCGTCCACGTAGATGAACGGCAGGTTCGCCTCGGCGGCGATGATGCCGGCGAGGAAGCTCTTGCCGGTACCGGGCGCGCCCGCGAGGAGCATGCCCTTCGGCGGCTCGCCGCCCATGTTCCGGAACTTCGCGATGCCCTGGAGGATCCGGACCGTGCTCTTCGCGTGCTCGAGCAGGTCGGGCTGGCCGCGGTACTTGTCGAAGGACAGGTCGATCTGCGGGCTGTCCGGCGTCACGGTGTACGTGCGCGGCCGCGACAGGAACCACATGAGGACGCCGAACTGCGCGATCATCGCGAAGGCGTAGAAGAGGAGCAGGACGAGCATCGACGGGGCCTGCGCGATGAGGCCGAAGAGCCCTTCGACGATGCCGCGGACGCCGAACGCGACGACGGCGACCGTGAGGACGACGAACAGGATCAGGAGGCGGCGACGGTTGCGCTCCCAGATGTACGCGCCGTGGTCGAGCGCCCGGTCCATCGGCGTTCCGACCGCCGCGGCGGTCGGGGTCGTGGCATCGGCGGCGACGAAGTCTTGTTTCAATTCACACCTACGACTTTCCCGTCGCGTACACGGAACACGACGCCGATGATCACGCCGTTACCGGTTTGATCGGTGCCGCCGGCAACGTATCCGGCAAGGATATCGCCCTGCGTTTCCGTCGCCCCCGTGAATTCGACCGTGTCGATGCTGACCAAGGGCTGTATCGCTTGCGCCAGCTTCTGAAGGAGCTGCGAGTCGAGCGCGCGCGACAGACCCTGCGCGTCGTCGTGCGCGATCATCGAAGCGACCGCCGCGCTGGCTGAGGGCTCTTCGACCGAGGCGAGCGACGCCCACGGGCTCGGCGGCGGCGGAGGGTTGACGAGCTGGGCGGCGAGGACGCCCGCGATGACGCCCGCGGCGAAGACGAGCACCCCGAGGGCGGCGCGAAGCCTACTCACGACGGATGACCCGCCCGCCGCTCAGCGTGAGCGCGAGAGGGAAGAACTGTCGCTGCCCGTTGTCCGCGCGCACCTCGATCGCGTACATGAACACCGACAGCGATCCGGACGTCCGCCCACCGAGATACGTCAGTGAGATCGGCCGGATCTGGCCCGCCGCCGACTCCGACTGCGCGAACTGCAGCGCGCGACTGACGACGTCGGTCTTCGGCAGCAGCGAGATGAGCGACTGCGGCTCGTTCTCGAGGAGGCTGATCATGTATTGCCGCGCGGCCGAGCTCTCGTGCACGCCGAAGATCGCCTTCTCCTCGGCGAGTCCGCTCCCGAGCGCGGTCACGACGAAGCTCAGCATCCCGCCGACGAGGAACACGATCGCCCAGGGGCGGATCGCGCGAAGGAGCCGCATGGAACGAGTCTAGGGGCGCTTTGGCGGCTCTTTGAGGATCTCTTAAGAGATCGCGTCGGACGCGCGCAGCTGGGGGAAGGCGATCGTGATCCCGCCCAGGACCAGCATGACGAGGGCGGCGCTGCCCGCGACCGCGAGCGGCACCCCGAAGAAGGTGGCCAGGCCACCGAGCAACGGCCCGTTGACGACCCGGAGACCCTGCGTCCCGAAGCTGTAGGCGCCCATGACGCGACCGCGGATGCGGTCGGGGGCGGAGAGCTGGAGCGTCGTGTTGTTGAGCGACTGGGCGAGCACGGTCATCGCGCCGACGACGAGCATGAGCGCGAAGGCGACGGCGTAATCGCTCGCGAGCATGAGCAGCAGGATGGCGAGCATCTCGACGATCGAGGTGACCGCGATGAAGAGGCCCTTGCGCCGCGGCTCGTGCCGGTACGCGAGGAAGAGCGCGGCGCCGATCGCGCCGAGGCCGCTCGCGACGAGGAGGAACGGGTACGCCAGCTGGATGCTCGGGAAGCGCTCCGCGGCGAACACGACGAGCAGCGAGCTGAAGGTGTGCCCGAGGAAGACGACCGTCGTCGTCTCGATCGCGATGAGCGAGCCGAGGAGCGGACGCTGGCGGACGAACCCGACGCCCTCGCGCAGGGCCTCGACGACGGGCTGCCGCTCCCGTCCGTGGAGGACGGGCACGCGCACCACGAAGAGGAAGACGAGGATCGGAAGGAACGTCAGCGCGTTGACGAAGAAGCCCCAGCCCGCGCCGAAGAACAGGAACACGAATCCGGCGACGGCCGGACCGATGACCTGGGAGAACTGCTGCGCCGTCGAGTTGAGGCTGATCGCCGACAGGAGCTTCTCCTTCCCGACGATCGAGTGGATGAGCGTCTGGCGCGCGGGATTCCCGATCGCGCCGGCGAACCCGTGCACGAGGAGAAGGATGAAGATCCACTGCACCGTGATGACCCCGGTGAGGGTCGTGAACGCGACGAGGGCCGCCGCCGTGAAGAGGAGCAGCTGCGAGACGATCTGCACCTTGCGGTTGTCGTAGCGGTCGGCGAGCGCGCCGCCGTAGAGCGAGAAGAGCGTGAACGGGACCCAGTGGGCGAAGACCGTCATCCCGAGCCAGAACGGCGCCGCCCCCAGCCCGACGAGCTGGACCACGAGATAGCCGCGGATGACGTTCTCCATCCCGTCGCCGGTGCTCGAGACCCACTGGAGGATCCAGTACCAGCGGAACATCGGGACCTCGAGCGCCGCGAAGCGGGTCTGCGGCGGCGCCGCGGCGAGCCCTCCCAGAGGACCGACCGGGGCCGCTTTCGTCTCGCGCTCCGTGAGCTGCGCCATCCCCGTCGAGAGACTAGCCGAGGATCACGTCAGCGTGTGCGCGCATCGCTCGGTCACGGGGGCGTGATGAACATCTGCGTGAACATCTTCCCGTACGGTCCGGCGTCGATGACGCCGATCCCGACGCGCGTGAACTCGGGCCGCAGGATGTTCTCGCGGTGCCCCTGGCTGGCCATGAGGCCGGCGTCGGCGACGGCGACCGATCGCGCGTACGCGAGGTTCTCGCCGGCACGGGAGTAGCGGATGCCAGCCGCGTCGAGCCGGTCGAACGGCGACCCGGTGACGGGCGACTGATGTCCGAAATACTTCAGGCGGAACATCTCCTCGGAGTGCTGGCGCGCGATCGGCACGAGCCTCGGGTCGAGCGCGAGCGGCGAGAGGCCGACGCTGGCGCGCTGCTGGTTCACGAACTCGAGCATCTGCTCCTCGGCCTGCGGGTCGGGCTCGAGCGGGAGATCCGACGGCAGGTCGAGCTGCTGCTGCTGGCCCTCGTCGATCTTCGTGACGAAGAGCGATCCGCCCTCCGTCCCGAGGAGCTGGCCGAGGTACGGCTGGGCCGAAGCGACCCCGGAGACGAGCGCGCTGCCGAGGCGCGAGCCGTCGATCGCGGAGCGGACGTCGTTCCCGACCGGAAGGACGACGAGCGCCGCGAGCCCGATCGCGGTGATGAGGAGCGCGCGGAGGATCGAGGGGAAGATCCCCAGGGCCCGGTCGAGGGCGCGGCCCACGGCCGTGGCGTGCACGATCTGGACGAGCGGCCAGACCACGACGCGGCCGACGACGGAGAAGACCCCCTCGACGACGAGGAGCACCACGACGAACGCGATCGCCCGTCCGGTAGGCGCGGCCATGCCCGTGACCCGGACGAGCTCGTCCGAGACCGGCGTGAGGAGCGCGAAGGCGAGGACGAGCGATAGGAGCCAGCTCACGAGCCCGTAGAGCGTCGCGATGAAGCCCGCGCGGATGCCCGCCACGATGGCCAGCGCGAGCACCGCGACGACCAGGAGGTCGACCGGGTTCAGCTTGCCGCCCCTACCAGGTCCCGCCGCACCGGGCTCAGCCGTCCCGCGCTCAGGAGCTCGCGCAAGAAGCGGCCGGTGAAGGAGCGCGGATGTCGGGCGATCTCTTCGGGCGTGCCCTCGGCGACGACCTCCCCGCCGGCCTTGCCGCCCTCGGGTCCGAGGTCGATGACGTGGTCCGCCGTCTTCACGACGTCGAGGTTGTGCTCGATCACGACGACGGAGTTCCCGGCGTCGACGAGACGGTGCAGGACCTCGAGGAGCTTCTCCACGTCCGCGAAGTGGAGACCCGTCGTGGGCTCGTCGAGGATGTACAGCGTCCGGCCCGTGGCGCGCCGCGAGAGCTCGGTCGCGAGCTTGACGCGCTGCGCCTCGCCGCCGGAGAGCGTCGTCGCCGACTGCCCGAGATGGATGTACCCCAGGCCGACGTCGTTGAGGGTGCTCAGCTTCGTCGCCACCACCGGCACGTTCGAGAAGAACGCGAGGGCGTCCTCCACCGTCATGTCGAGGACGTCCGCGATCGTCTTGCCCTTGTAGTGGATCTCGAGCGTCTCGCGGTTGTACCGCTTCCCCTTGCAGACCTCGCAGTGCACGTAGACGTCGGGGAGGAACTGCATCTCGATCTTGATGACGCCGTCGCCCTGGCAGGCCTCGCACCGGCCGCCCTTGACGTTGAAGGAGAAGCGTCCCGCGGTGTACCCGCGCAGCCGCGCCTCGGGCACCTGCGCGAACAGCTCGCGGATGGGCGCGAACAAGCCGGTGTACGTGGCCGGGTTCGAGCGCGGGGTCCGGCCGATCGGCGACTGGTCGATGTCGATGATCTTGTCGATGTGCTGCACGCCCTCGATGCGGGTGTGCTCCCCGGGGCGGTCCTTCGCCCTGTAGAGGATCTGCGCCAGCCGGCGGTAGAGGATCTCGTTGATGAGCGTGCTCTTGCCCGAGCCGGAGACGCCGGTGATGGCGACGAAGACGCCGAGCGGGATGCGCACGTCGATGTTCTTGAGGTTGTGCTCGCGCGCCCCCTTCACGACGATCGCCTCGCGTCGCGGCGTCCGCCGCACGCTCGGCACCGGGATCCTCCGCTTTCCGGAGAGGTACTGCCCGGTGATGGATCGAGGCTCGGCGAGGATCGCCTCGAGCGGACCCTCGGCGACGACGAGGCCGCCGTGCTCCCCCGCGCCGGGCCCGATGTCGACGATCCAGTCGGCGGTGCGGATCGTCTCCTCGTCGTGCTCCACGACGATCACGGTGTTGCCGATGTCGCGCATGCCGAGGAGCGTGCGGATGAGCTTGGCGTTGTCGCGCTGGTGGAGGCCGATCGAGGGCTCGTCGAGGATGTAGAGGACGCCCATCAGCCCCGACCCGATCTGCGTCGCGAGGCGGATGCGCTGCGCCTCGCCGCCGGAGAGCGTCGTGGCCGAGCGGTCGAGGGTGAGGTAGTCGAGACCGACGTCGACGAGGAACCCCAGACGTTGCCGGATCTCCTTGAGCACCTGCCGCGCGATGGCGCGCTCGCGCGCCCCCAGCGGACCGCGGTCGCGCTCGAGGGCGCGCGCCCACTCCATCGCCTCGAGGACCGTCATCGACGTGACGTCGACGATGCTCCGCTCTCCGATGAGCACCGCGAGCGTCTCGGGCCGCAGCCGTTTGCCCTTGCAGACCGGGCACGGCCGCTCGCTCATGTAGCGCTCGATGTCCTCTTTGATGTGCTCGGACGTCGTCTCGCGGTACTCCCGCTCGAGGCGCGGGATGACGCCTTCCCACTCGATCTCGTAGCGGCGGTGCTGCCCGCGGCGGTCCTCGTACGTCAGGCGCAGCGGATCCGGGGTGCCGTGGAGGATCGCGTCGACGGCCTTCTTCGGGAGGGCGCGGATGGGCGTGTCGAGCGAGAAGTCGAGCTTCCGCGCCAGGCCGGTCAGCGCGGCGAGCCGGTACTGCGCCATCCCGCTCGTCTTCGCCCACGGAAGGATCGCGCCCTGGCGGATCGACAGGTCGGGGTTCGCGAGGATGAGATCGGGGTCGGGCTCGAGCCGCGTCCCGAGACCCGTGCAGGCCGGACACGCGCCGTGCGGCGAGTTGAAGGAGAAGGTGCGCGGCTCGACGTCGCCGATGGAGAAGTCGCCCTCGGGGCACGCCAGGCGCTGCGAGAAGAGCCTCTCTGCCTTCGATCGATCTTGATCCGCATCCGCGCGCGCGGTGCGCCCTGAGGCCGAGGGCGAGTCGGCTTCAACGACCATCACAAGGCCTTCGCCCAACCGAAGCGCGGTCTCTACGGAGTCGGTAAGACGCGGCCGCTCCGCTTCTGCGTCTGCGGACGAGGGCACCACGAAGCGGTCGACGACGACCTCGAGCGAGTGCTTCTTCATCTTGTCGAGCGCGATCTCGTCGGTGAGCTCGCGCACCACGCCGTCGACGCGCACGCGCGCGAAGCCCGCGCGGCGCGCCGTCGCGAAGAGCTGCTGGTGCTCGCCCTTGCGGTCGCGCACGAGCGGCGCGAGCACCAGGAGGCGCGTCCCCTCCGGGTAGGTCGAGATGCGGTCGACGATCTCCTGCGGCGTCTGCGCGACGATGGGGATGCCGTGCGTCGGGCAGTGCGGGATGCCCGTCCGCGCGAACAGCAGGCGGAGGTGGTCGTAGATCTCCGTCACCGTTCCCACGGTGGAGCGCGGGTTCCGGGTCGTGCCTTTCTGATCGATCGACACGGCCGGCGACAGCCCCTCGATGAGATCGACGTCGGGCTTCTCCATCTGCCCCAGGAACTGCCGCGCGTACGCGGACAGCGACTCGACGTACCGCCGCTGACCCTCGGCGTAGATCGTGTCGAACGCGAGCGACGACTTGCCCGACCCCGAGAGGCCGGTGATGACGACGAGCCGGTCGCGCGGGATGCGGACGTCGATGCCCTTGAGGTTGTGCTCGCGCGCGCCCTTGACGTAGATGTGCGTGGGCGCGCTGAGCGGCGTCGCCTTCGCCATCCTCACGCCCCGCCGCGGAGGTCGCCGACGGCCAGGCGAAGGTAGATGAGCCAGATGGGCAGCGCCACGATCCCGCCGCCGAGGGCGTCGGCGCCGGGGCGGTACACGTTGTCGGGCGTCGGGAGCAAGGTGTTCGAGAGCGCCTGGTAGATGCCCGTCGGCAGCAGCACGATCGTGCCCAGGCCGAATACCGCGGTGCCGAGCATGAGGTACCCGCGCCGCAGACCGGTGCCCGGCGCCGCCTCCTCGCCCAGCCAGCGCCGCGCTCCCCAGTGCGCGCCCCAGAAGAGCGCGCCGAAGAAGGTGAAGGTCAGACCGCGGATGAGGTCCTCGTTGCGGCGACGCTCGTTCTGCCGTTCCTGCTGCTGCTTGCGAAGGTCGGTCCCGGACGGCTGGACGCAGCTCACCGCGCCCGGCGGACACAGCGGGACGGCGATCGCGACCGGCGCCGCGCCGTACACGAAGTCGTCACCGAAAGCGCGGGCGAGCCCGTAGTCCACGACGGACCCGAGACCGACCGCGAGCGCGACGATCCCGGCGAGCGAGCCGACGTAGAGATAGGTGCGGAGGACGGCGCGAGCGGACACGCCGCCCTCGCGACCGCGCTGGAACATCAGCGCGACGAGCAGCACGATCGTCCCGAGGACGGCGGCGCTGACGAACACGCCGGCGCTCACCGTCGGCCCCTGCCATAGCGGCCGCGGACGACGCGCTTGGTCTTCATCCCGGAGCCGTCGGTATGCCCCGCCATCTCCTCGAGCGTGCGCACCTCCGGGGAGCTCTGCTCGAGGACGAGGAGCCCGCGCAGGTCGACGATCTCGTCGCGCAGCGCGGCGGCCTTCTCGAACTCGAGGTCGCGCGCCGCCTGCTTCATCTGCGTCTCGAGGTCCTTCACCAGGCGCGTGAGCTCGTCGCGCGACATGTCCTTGGCCCGGAAGGTCGTCTGCTCGTGGCGCTCCCCCTCCTCGGCGACGGCGCGCAGCCGGATCCCGATGTCGCGGATGGCCTTGACGATGCTTTGCGGCTCGATGCCGTGGTCCCGGTTGTACGCGAGCTGGATGACGCGCCGGCGCTCCGTCTCGTCCATGGCCTGGCGCATCGAGTCCGTCACCGCGTCGGCGTACATGATCACGGTGCCCTCGACGTGGCGCGCGGCGCGGCCGATGACCTGCACGAGCGAGCCCCTCGACCGGAGGTAGCCCTCCTTGTCGGCGTCGAGGATGGCGACGAGCGTCACCTCGGGCAGGTCGATGCCCTCGCGCAGGAGGTTCACGCCGACGATCACGTCGTACACGCCGAGCCTGAGGTCGCGGAGGATCTCGATCCGCTCGAGGGTCTCCACCTCCGAGTGGAGGTAGTGGACCTTGATGCCCATCTCCCGGAGGTAGTCGGCGAGGTCCTCGGCCATCTTCTTCGTGAGCGTCGTGACGATCGCGCGCTGACCCTTCTCGACGCGCGTGCGGATCTCGGCGAGGAGGTCGTCGATCTGGCCCTGCGTCTTTCGCAGGTGGACGACGGGATCGACGAGCCCCGTGGGCCGGATGATCTGCTCGACGAAGTGCTTCTCGCCGCCGACGCGCTCCGACTCGTACGGACCCGGCGTCGCCGAGACGTACACGGCCTGGCTGACGCGCTCTTCGAACTCGTCGAAGCGCAGCGGGCGGTTGTCGAGGGCGCTCGGCAGCCGGAAGCCGTACTCGACGAGGATCTCCTTGCGCGAGCGGTCCCCGCCGTACATGCCGTGGACCTGCGGGATGGTCATGTGCGACTCGTCGATGAAGGCGAGGAAGTCGGGCGGGAAGTAGTCGAGGAGCGTCCAGGGACGGCTCCCCGCGGGCCGTCGAGCGAGGTGACGCGAGTAGTTCTCGATGCCGTGGCAGGCGCCGGTCTCGCGCAGCATCTCGACGTCGAAGTTCGTGCGCTGGCGGATGCGCTGCGCCTCGAGCAGGCGGCCCTGCGCCTCGAGCTCGGCGACGCGCTCCTCGAGCTCCGCGTCGATGTCCTTGATCGCCTCGAGGAGCTTGTCGCGCGGCGTCACGAAATGCCGCGCCGGGTAGATGTCGACCTTGTCGCGCTCGGCGAGGACCTCCCCGGTGAGCGGGTCGAGCTCGGTGATGCGGTCGACCACGTCGCCGAAGAACTCGACCCGGACGGCGAGGTCCTCGTACGAGGGGTAGACCTCGAGCGTGTCCCCTCGCACCCGGAACGTGCCGCGCGTGAACGCGCTGTCGTTCCGCGCGTACTGGATGTCGACGAGGTGGCGCAACACCTTGTCGCGGCGCTCACGCTCGCCGCGCCGCAGCCGGACCGTCACGGCCCCGTAGTCGACCGGAGCGCCGAGGCCGTAGATGCACGAGACGGACGCGACGATGATCACGTCGCGCCGCTCGAAGAGCGAGCGCGTCGCGGCGTGACGCATCTTGTCGATCTCCTCGTTCCGCGAGGAGTCCTTTTCGATGTACGTGTCGCTGCGCGGGATGTACGCCTCGGGCTGGTAGTAGTCGTAGTACGAGACGAAGTAGTGGACGGCGTTCTTCGGGAAGAACTCACGGAACTCGCCGTAGAGCTGCGCCGCGAGCGTCTTGTTGTGGGCCATGACGAGCGCGGGCCGCCGCGCTTCGGCGATGACCTTGGCCATGGTGACCGTCTTCCCCGAGCCGGTGACGCCCAAAAGCACCTGGTCGCGCCTGCCTGCGCGGACGCCGTCGATGAGCTGCGCCGACGCGCGACCTTGGTCGCCCGCGAGCGGCCAGGGCAGCTCGAGGTGGAAATCGGCTTCGCCGGCCGGCCGGTCGAGGGGAAGGTCGAGGGTCTCTGTGCGTGCCAAGGGCTCACATCCTAGAACATCTGTTCGGTCAGGCGCCCCGCCGCGGGCGTACCTCCATCCTACGTCCGGCGTCCCCGCGTAACGCGGCGAGACCCGGGCGATTGGAGGCAGCAGGAGGCGCGACAGGGCACGCCGGCCTGGTCAGCGCGCGACTGAGCTAGGGTCTCTGCTGCCGAGCCGAGGGAGGGAAACGCCACAAGATGGATCCGAAGCGCCGCGCCCGTTTGATCCTCATCGTCGGCGTGCTGCTTGCGCTCATCACCTTCGGCGCCACCTTCGTCGTCGTGCAGGGCGCGCAGAGCGCGGCGCCGCCGCCTCCCGTCCCGACCGTCAGCGTCATCGTCGCGGCGCGCGACATCCCCGCGCGCACCGCCCTCACCGCGGCCGACCTGAAGGTCGCGAAGATGGAGCAGGCCTACGTCCCTCCGAAGTCGGTGAAGGACCCCAAGGAAGTGATCGGGAAGATCCTCATCCAGCCGGTGTACGTCGGTGAGCCGATCCTCACCGAGAAGTTCGCGCCGACCGAGCGCGCCTTCACCGTCTTCCCGGCCGGCGTCGAGGTGCAGCCGGGCTCGCCGGCTTACCGGATCATGACCATCGCGGTCCCGGACAACAACGCCGTCGGCGGGATCCTCGTTCCCGGGGACAACGTCGACATCATGTACGTCTTCTCGTTCGACCCCTGCGCGAAGCTGCAGATCGGCACCGGCACGACGCCGGGCACGCAGTGCGCCGCCAGCGGAACGGGCACCACGACCGGCGGCGCGGCGGCGACCACGCCGCAGTCCTCCAGCACGACGCCGCAGAGCCCGATCACGAGCGACACGGTCGCCAAGATCATCCTCGGCCCCATCCAGATCCTCGCCCGCAACGCCGCCGTCTACACCATCCGCGTCGATGCCGCGCTCGCCGAGCGTCTCGCCTACATCCAGGCGGCGGGCGGCTCTCTTCAGCTCCTCCTGCGCGCGCCGACGGACGACCGCGCCGCCAACACGACGGGAGCGACGTTCTCGAGCGTGTACACCCAGTTCAAGTTCCCGATCCCGGAGCGCGTGAAGCCTTTGCCGACGCCTTAGCGCGCGCCGTCTCGTAGGCGGACCGCGCCCGCTGGCGGGTCGCCTCGCGATCCGCGCCGTTCTCGATCACGACGTTGCCGTTCGCCCGGAAGTCCGCCTCGCTCCGCTGATGCCGCAGCCGCGCCTCGGCCTCGGCCGCCGGCACCCCGCGTCCGCGCAGCCGCTCGAGGAGCACGTCGTGCGGCGCGACGACGACCCAGACCTCGTCGCACGCGCTGCGCAGCGCCGACTCGAGCAGCTTGATCGCCTCGATCACGAGGATGCCGCCGTCGGGGAGCATCGACCGCGCCTCGAGGACACGCGCGACGACGCGCGGGTGGAGGATGCGCTCGAGCTCGGCGAGCTTGCGTGGATCGGCGAAGACCTGCTCCGCGAGCTTCGCCCGGTCGATCTCACGGTCCTCGCCGAGGACGCCGGTCCCGAAGCGCTGGACGATGGCGCTGTACCCGACCGTGCCGCGGCTCTGCTCCTGGTGCACGATCGCGTCGGCGTCGAGGACCTTCGCGCCGAGCTCGCGGAGCATCTGCGCGACGGTCGTCTTGCCGGCGCCCATCTGGCCGGTGAGGCCGATGACGTACGCGGTCACGAGCTCTGCTCCGCCCACTCGTCGTACAGCCGCCGGAGGGCCTTCTCGAGGCTGGCGTGCTCCTCGCCGACGCGGCGCGTCTCCATGTAGTTGCCGGCGCGCGCGACGTCGGCGAGCTGCTGCTCGAGCGTCTTGATGCGCTCCTCTAGCTCCGTGATGCGGTGTTCGAGCGCGCGCGCTCGGCTTTGCCGCCTCCCGCCGGCTTCGGGCGGCCGCGAGGCGGCCGCCGCGAGCCGCGATCGCGCTGCGGGTCGTTCCGGCCGTGCGCGCCGCCGTTCCTTGGTGGATGCCGACGAGCCTGGTGCAGGGCGCGCCGACGGCCGACCCGCGAGCGATCGCGGCGGGAGGCGGCCTTGCCGAGCGGCCGCCTCGCTCGCGCGCTCGCGATCCGCACGCTCGCGCTGCAGGCTCGTCCAGTTCCCCTCGTGCCGCGTGAGCGTGCCCTCCTCGACCAGCCACACCTCGGTGGCGAGCTTGTCGATGAGGTAGCGGTCGTGACTGACCAGGACGATCGTCCCGTCGTAGTCGAGGATGACGGACTCGAGCGCCTCGCGCGCGGGAACGTCGAGGTGGTTCGTCGGCTCGTCGAGGACGAGCAGGTTCGCCTCGCGCGCGGCGAGACGCGCGAGGGCGAGCCGGGTGCGTTCGCCGCCGGAGAGGACGGCGACGTCGCGGAAGACCTCCTCGCCGCGGAAGAGGAAGCGTGCGAGGAGGTCGCGCGCGGCCTGCTCGGCGAGGCCGGACGCGTCGCGCAGCGCCTCGAGCACGCTGCCGCTCATCAGCCCCTGCTGCGCCTGCGCGAGGTACGCGACGCGAGCCGTCGGCGCGCTCGCGACGTAACCCTCGATGGGCGGGAGCTCGCCAATGAGGGTGCGCACGAGCGTCGTCTTACCAGCGCCGTTCGGCCCGACGACCGCGACGCGCGCGCCGCGCCCGATGCGGAGGCGCGGCGTGCGGAGGATGGGCGTCGCGGCGTGCCCGACGGCGAGCGGAGTCGCGTCGACGACGGTGTCGCTCGCCATGTGCGCGGCCTCAAGGCGCCAGGAGTGCGCGGCCAGCCGCTCGGGTGCGGCGATGCGCTCCACGCGCGAGAGCCTCTTCGCGCGTCCGCGCGCCTCCTTCGAGCGCTGACCCGCGCCGTAGCGGCGGATGAACTCCTCGGTCCGCGCGATCTCCTCGGCCTGCCGCTCCGAGGCCTTCGCAAGGGCGGCGTCGCGGTCCGCGCGCTGCCGCGCGTAATGCGAATACGACCCCCGGTACTCGACGACGGTGCCGCGCTCGAACGAGAGCGTGCGCGACGTCACGCGGTCGAGGAACCAGCGGTCGTGCGAGACGACGAG
>JAGWSB010000060.1 GCA_028876375.1 Chloroflexota bacterium
GTGTCGATCGATCGCGGGCGCGAGGTCGCCGCGGATCGGCGCGCGCTGCCGCTCCTGCGTGCCGCGGGCGCCGAGGTCGCGGCCGCGATCCCGGACGGACGCGGCGCGCTCTACGTCGTCGGGAGCCTCGCGCCGTTCCTCAGCGGGCAGCTCGCGGACGCGGACAACGGCCGCTTCGTGCTCGGGCTCGCGCTCGCGGCGGCGCGCTCGGGCGGAGCCGTCGCCTTCGACGAGTACCACCACGGCGCGCACCCGCCGCCCGACGTCCTCGCGATCCTCGAGCGCACCTGGCCGGGGCGCGCTTTCCTCCTCGCGGGGTTCCTCGTCCTCGGCTATCTCGCGGCGACCGGCCGCCGCCTCGGTCCGCCGCTGCCCGTCGAGCATCGCCCCGCGCGCTCCACGCTCGACCACGTGCGCGCGTTCGCCGGCCTCGTCCGCCGCTCGGGCCGGGTCGAGATCGCCCGCGAGCGCGCCCGCCGGGACCTGCGACTCGGGATCGCTCGCGCCGTCGGACTCGACGCGAGCGCGCCGCCGGAGCGGCTGGTCGCGGCGCTGGCACGGGTCTCGCCGCAGCGCGCGGCGGAAGCGCGCGAGATCGACGCGCAACTCGGGCGCGCCTCGGATGGGGATCTTCTGCGTATCGTGCGCCGTATCGACGCCCTGCTGCGGCCCGACGAGGCACGCGCATGACGGTCGCGCTCGGCACGCGCGACCTCGCGGCGCGCTTCACCGGCGAGGTCCATCGCATCGTCGTCGGGCAGGAGGAGACCGTCCGTCTCTCGCTCATCGCGCTCCTGCTCTCGGGCCACCTCCTCGTCGAGGGCGTGCCCGGGACGGCGAAGACGCTCCTCGCGCGCACGGTCGCGCACCTGGTGGGCGGCAGCTTCAAGCGCATCCAGTTCACGCCCGACCTCATGCCCAGCGACGTCGTCGGGACGACCGTCTACGAGATCGCGACGAGCTCCTTCCGCATCCGCAGGGGCCCGATCTTCGCGAACATCGTCCTCGCGGACGAGGTGAATCGCGCTCCGGCGAAGACGCAGTCGGCGCTCCTCGAGGCGATGGAGGAGCGCCAGGTGACGCTCGAGGGCGAGGCCCTCGCGCTCCCCGAGCCGTTCCTCGTCCTCGCGACGCAGAACCCCGTCGAGTACGAGGGCACCTACCCGCTCCCGGAGGCCGAGCTCGACCGCTTCCTCTTCAAGGCGCTCGTCCGCTATCCGTTGCCGTCCGAGGAGCGCGCCATCCTGCGCGCGCACGACCGGCGCGTCCCGCTCGCCGACGTCGCCTCGCTCGAGCCGCTCCCCGCCGGCGCGCTCGCCGCGGCGCGCGCGGAGGTCGACGCGGTCACGGTGGCGGATCCGGTCCTCGACTACGTCGCGCGCATCGTCGAGGCGACGCGCAGCTCTCCCGACGTCATGCTCGGCGCCAGCCCGCGCGCCGGCGTGCACCTCATGCGCGCGGCGAAGGCCGCCGCCGCCCTCGACGGCCGCGACTTCGCGACCCCGGACGACGTGAAGTCGCTCGCGCCCGCCGCGCTGCGCCACCGCATCGTCCTCAAGGCCGAGGCCGAGATCGAGGGCCTCGACGCCGACGCCGCGCTCCGCCGTGTCCTCGGCCGCATCGACATCCCGCGCTAGGCGGCCGCTCGGGGAGCTGGTCCCCGTCCCGCGGCCGCGCCTCCTTGCCCTCGCGCTCGTCGCCGCCGTGCCGCTCGCGCTCGGCGGCGTCTCCTTCGCGTTCGTGTGGGCCAGCGCGGCGCTCGCGCTCGTCGCGGTGGCGCTCGCGATCGCCGACGCGCGCGCGACCCCGCGCCCGTCGTCCCTGCCCGTGACGCGCGCGAGCGAGCCGCAGCTCTCGCTCGGCGCGCCGAACCGCGTCGAGCTGCGCATCGGCGATCCCTACACCCGCGCGCTGCGCGTCACCGTGCGCGACGACGTCCCGCCCGCGTTCGACGTCGACCGGCGCCGCGCGGAGGTCGAGATACCGGCCGGCGGCGAGGCGACGATCGCCTACGCCGCGCGCCCGCGCCACCGCGGCACCTTCCGCTTCGGCGACGTCCACCTCCGTGTTCGCGGCCCGCTCGACCTACTCGAGCGACAGGGCCGCGTCGCCGCCGCGGCCGACGTGCGCGTGTATCCCGACCTGCGCGAGATCCGCCGCTACGAGGTGACGCTGCGGCGCGGGCTCGCGTACGACGCCGGCCAGCGGCGCGCGCGCGTCGCCGGCCGCGGAGGCGTCTTCGAGCGGCTGCGTGAGCACCAGCCCGACGACGACCCGCGGTCGATCTCGTGGAAGGCGACGGCGAAGCGCGGACGGCCCATCAGCGTGGAGTACGAGACGGAGCGGCAGCAGCGCGTGCTCGTGCTGCTCGACGCGGGCCGGATGATGTCGAGCACGCTCGGCGGCCTCACGAAGCTCGACCACGCCGTGAACACCGCGCTCATGCTCGCGTACGTCGCGACGGCGAAGGGCGACGAGGTCGGGCTGCTCGGCTTCGCCGACGACGTCCGCGCGTACGTCGTTCCGCGGCGCGGCCGGGCGCAGTTCCTCCGCGTCACCGAGGAGCTGCGGCGCATCGAGGTGACGACGACGGAGGCGGATCCGCAGCGCGCGTTCGAGTTCCTGCGCGCGCGCGCGGCGCGCCGGTCGCTCGCGGTGCTCTTCACCGACCTGGTGAGCGAGGAGGCGTCGCGCGCCCTCGTCGCCGCGGTCACGCGCCTCGCGGGCGGCAACGTCGTCCTCTGCTGCCTCCTCGGCGACGTGCGCCTCGACGAGGTCGCGACGCGGTCGCCCGCCTCGACGGAGGAGCTGTACGAGCGCGTCGTGGCGCAGAACGTCATCGACGCGCGCGCGAAGGCGATCGCCACGCTGCGGCAGCGCGGCGTGCACGTCGTCGACGTCCCCGCGGACCGCCTGACGGTAGCGACGATCCAGCGCTACCTCGAGCTGAAGAAGCGGATCATGTGACGCGCCGCGGCGGACAGGCGTAGCGTCTCGTCGGCATGACGGCGAGCGACCTCGTCACCGCGGGCGCGCTGATCGTCCTCGCGACGATCCTCGTCGCGGCCGTCCTGCGCGCGCTCCAGGACCGCACCCGTGCCTCGATCGACATCGCCCTCTTCTTCGCCGTGCTCGACACGCTGTACGCGCGCGCGGCACTCGGCTTCGCGAGCGTCCCGATCGTCGGGGAGATCTCGGCCGCGCTCGCCATCGCCGTTCCGTATCTCATGCTCCGCCTGCTCGCGGACGTCGCGCCGGTGCATGCCGCGGTGCGCCGCGCCGCGGAGGTCGTCGGCGTCGCGCTCGTCGCGAGCGCGTTCGTCTACCCCGGCACCGTCGGGATCCCTCCGCTCGTGGCCGCCGCGCGGACGGCGTACTTCGTCGCGATCTTCCTCTACACGGCGGAACGCTTCCTCCGTCTCGAGCAGCGCTCGACGGGCGTGACGCGGCGCCGCATGCGCGCCCTGTCGGCCGGCAACGTCATCTTCGCGCTCGTCGTGCTCGTGGCCGGAACGCTCACGGTGATGCCCGGGGTCGGCATCGCGAGCGGCTTCGCCCTGGGGCCGGGCGTGCTCCTGGCCAGCTTCTTCTGGTCGGCCGGCTTCACCCCTCCGCTCGCGCTGCGGCGGATGTGGCAGGAGCCGGAGCTGCGCACGTTCTTCCGCCGGACCGCGTCGTCGCTGACGGTGGGGGAGCGCGAGGCGGCGCGGGAGATCGTCGAGGCCGCCGTCGACGCGACCGGCGTACGGGTGGCCCTCGGCATCTGGGACGAAGCCGCGGAGCTCATGCGCTTCCGTGACGTGAGCGGAAGCGAGTACGCGTTCGCTCCGCGCGGCTTCCTCGCCTGGGGCGCGTTCGCCGCGGGCCGCTCCTACTACACCGAGCGGCCGGCGCGCGACGACCCGGCGAACGCGGCCCTCTACCGCGAGCGCGGCATCGGCGCCGTGCTGTCGGCGCCCGTCATCGCCGGCGAGCGCAAGCTCGGCGTCCTCGTCGTGTACGCGAGCGGCCCGCTGCTCTTCCCGCGCGGCGACCTCGAGCTGGTCGAGCTCCTCGCCGAGCAGGCCGCGATCGTCCTCGAGGCCCACGCGCTGCTGGCGCGGGAGAGCGCGTCGCGCGCGCGCGAGGAGGCCGCCCGGGCCAAGGAGGACTTCATGGCCGCCGCGGCGCACGACCTGCGCACGCCGCTCACGGCGCTCCTCGGGCGCGCTCAGCTCCTGCAGCGCCGCCTCGGCGAGCGCGGACTCGCGGAGCGCGGCCTGGCGGACCGGATGAGCGACGACGTCATGAGGCTCGTCGTGCTCAGCGAGCAGCTCCTCGACAGCGCGCGCGTGGCCGAGGGCCGTATCGAGGTCCGCCGCGAGCGCGTCGACGTGGTCCGCCTCCTCCGCGAGCTTCGCTCGTCGCGACCGGACTGGGACCGCGTCCGGATCGACGGCGACGGCGAGACGTGGGCGATGCTCGACCGCGCGCTCATGGAGCAGGTGATACAGAACCTGGTCGAGAACGCACTCAAGTACAGCCCCGCGGGGACCGCGGTCGCCATCGGCGTCGCGGCCGAGGATCCGTCGCGGGTCCACGTCACCGTGCGCGACGAGGGCATCGGCATCCCGCCCGGCGAGCACGACCTCGTCTTCGAGCGCTTCCGCCGCGGCTCGAACGTCGGCGACGGGCAGATCCTCGGAAAGGGGCTCGGGCTCTTCATCTGCCGCGGCATCGTCGAGACCCACGGCGGGAGGATCTGGGCCGAGAGCCAGGGACGCGGGACGATCGTGCACGTCGTGCTCCCCGTCGGCACGCCGCCCGACGTCCCCGACGTGGTCCCCACGAGCGCCGCTCTATCCGAGACCCGCCCGCGATGAAGAGGGACGCCGCCGCGATCGGCGCGCCGACCCGGCTCTTCGTCACCGCGCGCTCGTCCCGCGCCGTCCCACGAGCAGGACGTAGGTCCACAGCGCCGAGCCCGTCGTCAGACCGACGACGAGCTTCCCCCACACAGGCAGCTGTGTAGGCGATACGAACGCCTCGATCGTGCCCGCGACGCCCAGGACGACGACGGTGAGGACGACGATCCGAATCGCCTGCGCCCCGGCGAGGCGCAGCGCGTCAGCGCGCGAGAGATCCCCCGGGTGAAGGATCGCCCACGCGAGACGGAGGCCCGCGCCGGCCGAGAGCACGATGGCCGAGAGCTCGAGGAAGCCGTGGGCGAGCACGAAGGTGAGGAGCGCCGGCTCGCCCTCGCCGCCGTGGAGCACGGCGAAGGCCGCGCCGAGCTCCGCGCCGTTGAGCAGTAGCACGACGACGGTGAGGACGCCCGCGGTGAGGCCGCCGGCGAAGGCGACGACCGCGACGCGCACGTTGTTCACGACGATGAGCGGGCCGGCGATGGGACGCAGGTCGAGCGGGATCTCGCTCCCCGGCCGCCGCTGCGCGAGCTCCTGCTTCGTCTGATCGGACAGGGCGCTCGCGGCGACGTCCGGCGACGCGACGCCGATGGCGTAAGTGACGAGCGCCGGCAGGAAGAGCGCGGCCGCCGCGACGAGGATGAACGGCGCGCTCGCGCGGACGGTCTCCGGCAGGTCGTGTCCGACGAAGCGCCGCAGACGTCCGCCGCTCGTCGGCGCCTCGCTGTACACGAGCGCGTGCGCGGCGGCGACGAGATCGTTGAGCCGCTCCGTCACGGCGTCGCGCGGGTGGTCGCGCCGCGCGATCGCGAGGTCGCTCGTCGCCGCGCGGTACAGCTCGCCGAGCTCGACGATCTCGCTCGCCTCGAGCCGCGACGCGCGGTCGGCCGCCTTCTCCACGAGCTGGGCGAGGCGCGCCCAGCGCGGACGGCGATCCTCGATGAAGCGATCCACCGACTGCACCGCGCGCATGCGGCGTATGGTGACGGATCGCATGATCAGCGTGTCCCGCCTCGAGATAGAGACCGCCGACCACGTCACGCTCGCCTACGACCTCGCGGGTGCGGGGAACCGCGGCTTCGCCGCGCTGGTCGACGTCGTCGTGGCGACGCTCCTCGTCATCGGGATCCAGGCGCTGGAGGCCGTCGCCGGGCTCGTCGTCCCCGGCGGGGCGATGCGCGCGCTGGGAGGGGTCGTCGTCATGCTCACCCTGCTGGTCGCGTGGGCGTACTTCATCGCTCTCGAGTGGCTGTGGGATGGCCGGACGCTCGGCAAGCGGATCTTCGGCCTGCGCGTCATCGCCGCCGACGGCTCGCCCGCGGGCTTCGTCGCGATCCTGGTGCGGAACCTCATCCGCGTCGTCGACTTCCTCCCCGCCTTCTACGGCCTCGGGCTCCTCGCCATCGTCGTCTCCGGGAGGGCGCAGCGCCTCGGCGACCTCGCCGCGGGGACCTTCGTCGTCCGCGCGCCGCGCCCGCGCATGGACCTGCTCGCGCTGCGCACGGTCGCGCCGGCGGCGCCGGGGCCGGCCGTTCCGGTGCCGCGCCTGCCCGGCGAGCTCCAGCGCCTCGTCCGCGAGTTCGTCGCGCGCGAGGCGGCGCTCGATCCGGCGCGGCGCCGCGAGGTGGCGGCACGGATCGCCGCCGCCCTGCGCGCGCGTCTCGCTGAGGCGCCGGCGGGCGACGACGTCGAGCTCATCCGCGCCGTGGCGCGCTCACTCCGCGACAGCGGCGGCGCTCGCCCTTAGGGCTTTCGGCCCTCGTGGCCGTTGCGCCCCCGCGTAGACTGACGTCGACGATAGTCCCATCCCCCCTGGGAGGGGGGTAGGAGGAGCTGATGGCGAACGACCTGACGTATTCCGTTCCGGCGATCCACTGCGAGGGCTGCGCCGCTTCGATCAGCGAGGCGCTGGAGCCGGTCGACGGCGTCGAGTCGACGGACGTCGACACCGACAAGAAGACGGTGCGCGTGCGTGGCACGGCCGACGACCGCGTCGTCCGCAAGGTCCTCGCGGCCGCGGGCTACCCGCCGGCCCCCTAGTGACCACGACGGCGAGCGATCGGAAGAGGGACCTCGTGGTCACGGGCATGACGTGCGCGTCGTGCGTCGCGTCCGTCGAGTCGGCGCTCACGAGCGTGGGCGGCGTCGCCGCGGCCGACGTGAACCTCGCGACGGAGCGCGCCTCCGTCACCTTCGATCCCTCGCGCGTGGAGATGGGGGAGCTCGTGCGCGCCATCGAGCGCGCCGGATACGGCGCGCTGCCGATCTCCGAGGACGAGCGCGAGCGCGCCGTCGAGGAGGAGCGCGAGAAGGAGCTGCGGCTCCGTCAGCTGGCCCTGCTCCGCCGGCGGCTCATCGTCTCGCTCAGCCTCGCCGCGGTGACCATGGCCTTCGCGATGGGCGGCCTCGTCGTGCCCGGCCTCGAGGACGCGCCGTGGCGGCCGTACCTCCTCTTCGTGCTCGCGACGCCCGTGCAGCTGTGGGGCGCGGCGCCCTTCTACCGGACCGCGTGGTCCGCGGCGCGCCACGGCACGACGAACATGAACACGCTCGTCGCCGTCGGCACGACCGCGGCGTACGGCTTCTCCGTCTTCGCGACGTTCTTCCCGTCCGTCCTCGCCGAGGCCGGGCTCGGGCGACCTCTCTACTACGAGGTCGCGACCGCGATCGTCGGCCTCATCCTGCTCGGCCGCTACCTCGAAGCGCGCGCCCGCGCGCGCACCGGCGACGCGATCCGCGCCCTCCTCGCGCTCGGCGCGAAGACGGCGCGGGTGCGGCGCCCCGGCGGCGTGGAGGAGGAGATCCCGATCGACCGGCTGCAGGTCGGCGACGTCGTCGTCGTGCGTCCGGGCGAGACCGTCGCGACCGACGGCATCGTCGTCTCGGGCGGCTCGGCGGTCGACGAGTCGATGATGACGGGCGAGTCCGTGCCCGTGGAGAAGGGTCCCGGCGACGACGTCGCCGGCGGCACGCTCAACAGGACCGGGACGTTCCGCTTCCGCGCCACGAAGATCGGCCGGGACACGCTGCTGGCGCAGATCGTGAAGATGGTCGAGGAGGCGCAGGCGTCGAAGGCGCCCATCCAGCGGCTCGTCGACCGGGTCGCGGCGGTCTTCGTCCCCGTCGTCTTCGTGGTCGCGACGCTCACGTTCCTGGTGTGGCTGGTCTTCGGGCCGCAGCCGTCGCTCACGTACGCGATCACGTCGTTCATCGCCGTGCTCATCATCGCCTGCCCCTGCGCGCTGGGGCTCGCGACGCCGACGGCGATCATCGTCGGCACCGGCCGCGGCGCGACGCGCGGCATCCTCATCCGCCACGCGCAGGCGCTCGAGCAGGCGCAGGCCATCCGCGTCGTCGCCTTCGACAAGACCGGGACGCTCACCGTCGGGCGGCCGCAGCTCACCGACCACCTCGCGTGCGCCGACTTCGGCGAGGACGAGACGCTGCGGCTGATCGCGAGCGCCGAGCGGGTCTCGGAGCACCCGCTGGCGTCGGCCGTCGTCGAGGCGGCGCGCGAGAAGGGCCTGGCGCTGTCGGAGCCGGCGTCCTTCGAATACACCCCCGGGCAGGGGATCCACGCGACCGTGGACGGTCACGACGTGTGGGTGGGCAACGCCGCGTACACGCGCGACCACGGGTGGCAGGACGCGCCGCAAGGGACGCTCGACCGCTATGCCGACGAGGCGAAGACGCCGCTCCTCGCGGCGATCGACGGCAAGCCGGGCGCGATCCTCGCGCTCGCGGACGTCCCGAAGGCCGCGGCGGCGGACGCCATCGCGCAGCTGCGGCGCATGGGCCTGCGCACGCTCCTGGTCTCCGGCGACCGCCAGCGCACGGCGGAGGCGGTCGCGCGCGCGCTGGGGATCGACGAGGTCCAGGGCGAGGTCCCCCCGAGCGGCAAGGCCGACGTCGTGCGGCGGCTGCAGGCCGAGGGGCGCCAGGTCGGCATGGTCGGCGACGGCGTGAACGACGCGCCGGCGCTCGCGCAGGCCGACCTCGGGATCGCCATCGGCGGCGGCACCGACGTCGCGATCGCGACGGCGGGGATCGTCCTCGTCGGCGGCGACCCGCGCGGCGTCGCCCGCGCGCTGCGCCTGTCGCGCCTGACGCTCGCGACGATCCGCCAGAACCTCTTCTGGGCGTTCTTCTACAACGTCGCGCTCATCCCGCTCGCGGCGGGCGTGCTCTATCCGTTCACCGGCTGGCTGCTCTCGCCGGTCCTCGCGGCCGGCGCCATGGCCGTCTCCTCGGTGACGGTGGTCACGAATTCGCTGCGGCTGCGGACGGCGAAGATCGACTGACGACTACGGAGGAGCAGCAGATGGCGCAGATCCTCGA
Organism: Chloroflexota bacterium; assembly: GCA_028876375.1. Classification (GTDB taxonomy): domain Bacteria; phylum Chloroflexota; class Limnocylindria; order P2-11E; family P2-11E; genus JACPOT01. The sequence continues at coordinate 9,243 of JAGWSB010000060.1, forward strand.
CCCCGTGTGCGGCATGACCGTCGACGTCGAGGCCCAGCGCGGGAAGGGCCTGACCAGCGAGCAGGGCGGGAAGACGTACGCGTTCTGCGGCCCCGGCTGCAAGCGCGCTTTCGACAGGGAGCCGGCGAAGTTCGTCGGCAAAGTCGCCGAATGGGAGAAGCAGCGACACTAGGGACCGGTCGTATCATCCGGGCGGGTCAGAGACCGATGGGTAATGATGGCGCCGCGGTGCGACCCGTCAACGTCCAGGTGATCGCCTATGCCCCGACCGTCTTTCGGCACTGCCAGCACTGCGAGGTCGCGTACGCCGGACTCGGCGTCGCCGACCGCATGCATCAGAAAGAGGCGGCCGACGCGCTCCCGCCCGAGCTCCTCCAGGAGTTCCAGCAGGTCTCCGATTGGGTGCACGCGCTCCTCGAGCGGCACGGCGACCGCGTGAAGGTGTCGGTCGTCGACGCGGCGTCGATCGAGGGAGTGTGGGCATCGCTGCGGCATGGCACGCGCCGCTACCCCGCCGTCATCGTGGACGGCAAGGACAAGGTCGTCGGCAGTGACTTCGCGTCCGCCGATCGTCTCATCGATCAGCGGCTCAGCACGCGGCGCGAAGGAAGGGGGGCTGCCTAGGGATCGACGTCCGATCCCCAGAGGGTCTGGGCGCGGGCGATCTTCGCTACGTGGAGGGAGGTCAGCCTTTTGAATTCACTCTGGGTCGTCGTCATAGGCGTCGTCGTCATCTACCTGGCGTACAACTACTACGCGAGGCGCATCGACCGCGTGGTCATCCAGGCCGACGCGAAGAAGGCCACACCGGCCACGATGTACATGGACGGCGCGGACTTCGTGCCCACGAGCCGCTTCGTCCTCTACGGCTACCACTTCAAGTCCATCGCCGCCGCCGGACCGATCGTCGGCGTCATCACCGCCGCGAACATCTGGGGCTGGGTCCCGTCGATCCTCTGGCTCATGATCGGCGTGAGCTTCATCGGCTGGGCGAGCGACTACTCGGCGATCATGCTGGCCGTCCGCAACGACGGCAACTCGCTCAGCGCGATCTCGCACAAGCTCATCAGCCCGCGGACGCGGAGCATCCTCTTCGTCTTCATCTTCCTGTACCTGCTCCTCATCGCGGCCGCGTTCCTCGGCATCCTCGGGGCGCTCCTCGACGCGCGTCCGGACGTCCCGTTCGGGATCTTCGTCCTCGCACTCATGGGACTCCTCGGTGGCTATCTGCTGTACCGGCGGAAGATGGACATCATCTGGGTGACCACGCTCGTGGTCGTCGTCACCCTCGCCGCGATGTTCCTCGGCCCCGCGGGCGTCGCGTTCCCCGCCGGCAAGGCGCCGACGTGGGCCAGCGGCCCCGTCAGCGGAGCCATCACCAGCATCAACTCCGCCCTGAACGGCGGCGGGACGATCTACATGGTGCCCGACCCGACCGGCGCCGACCCGCGCGTTCCGGCGCCCGGCCCGGACGGCAAGCGGGCGACGACCGCGACGTTCGACGGAGTGACCAACCAGATCAAGGTCCTGCCCAGCTTCATCTGGTGGTGCATCTTCCTGATCATCTTCGCCTACCTGGGCACGAACCTCGCCATCTGGCGGTTCGCGCAGCCGGTCAACTACATCGGCTTCTGGATCATGGCGCTCGTCATCGTGTTCAGCGCTCTCGGCGCGCTCATCGCGCCGTTCACGAACCCGACGCTCGCGAACTTCAAGACGCCCGCGTTCACCAGCTTCATGGGGACGTCGGCGATCATCGCCAGCGGCGCATGGCAGCCGCTGTGGCCGATGCTCTTCGTCACCATCGCGTGCGGCGCCATCTCCGGATGGCACGCGCTCTTCGGCTCGGTCGGCACCGCGCGCCAGCTCGAGTTCGAGACCGACGCTCTCCCGGTGGGCGGCGGCGGCATGTTCGGCGAGAACACCCTCGGGCTGCTCTCGCTCACGGCCGTCTCCATCGCCGGCGGCGCCGGCGCCGGCGCGTTCGCGGCCGGCGTCGGCAACCTGCTCAACACCGTCACCTTCGGGGCCATCGGCATCCCGTACGGGACCGCTCTCGGCTTCGGAGCCTTCGTCGTGATCGTGCTCACCGTGGTCCAGCTCGTCTTCCGCGTCATGCGCGTGACCCTCGGTGAGTGGCTCGGCCCGGTGTGGGCGGGGTTCCGCAACCAGCACATCGCGACCATCGTCTCGGCGATCTGCGCGATGGTCCTCGTCCTCTCCGGGACGTGGGTCTACCTGTGGCAGCTCTTCGGCGCGTCGAACCAGCTCATGGCGGCGCTCAGCCTGCTGCTCGTCACGCTGTGGCTGAAGTCGACGAAGCGCAACCCCGCGTTCGCGGGCATCCCGATGCTGTTCATGTACATCACCACGATCTTCGCCACGCTCGTCACGGCGTACAACCTGTACGTCACGATCGCTTCGAAGGCCGGCGTGCCGGGTATCTCGGTCGGCGGCGCGTGGGTCATGATCGTCATCGCGGTCCTGCTCGTCATCGCCGCGCTGCTCATCGCGGTCGACGCCTGGGCGGCGTGGAACCGCATGGGCGCGCCCGCAGCGACGCGTCCCGCGCCCGCCGCGACCGGCGCGGACTAGGCACACCATCTCTGGCGACCTCGAGAGGCCGGGGGCGGAAGCTCCCGGCCTCTTCATGTGCGCGTGCCGGGTCTGCGGGTCTTCTCCTGACCGGAGCGAAGGGCGCGCGCCGACGATGACGGGCCCGCCGAACGGCCCGCCCGTATGCGCCGATCGTTGCGGCCCTCCCGACGAACGGGATCGGTCGCGTGCCGCATGCCGGCCCACGATCCGACCGTGCGCCCACTGGCATTGGCGCTCGTGGCCGCGAGCGTCGTGGCGTGCGCCGGGATCCCGCGGCAGCGTGTGTCGCTCGCACAGGACGTCGGACCGGAGCCGAGCGCGACGATCGAGCGGACGCCGGCGGTCGCACCGCTCCGCATCGCCGTCGCGAACGTCGTGTCGCCCAAGGAGTCGTTCCGCACGTACCAAGACCTGATCGCGTACGTCGGGCGGCGTACCGGGCGGCCCACCGAGCTCATCCAGCGCGGGACATACGCCGAGATCAACGCGCTGCTCCGCTCCGGCAACGCCGACCTGGCGTTCGTCTGCAGCCTTGCCTACGTCCAAGCGGCGGATGAGCGCTCCGCCGAGCTGCTCGTGACGCCGGTGATCGACGGGCGCAGCGAGTACTGGTCGGACCTGATCGTTCCCGTCGCCAGCGCGGCGCGCTCGATGGGCGATCTTCGCGGGGCCGTCTTCGCGTACACGGACCCCCTGTCGAACAGTGGATGGCTCGCGCCGGCGTACGCCCTATGGGGATCGGGCGAGGCGCCGGCCGGCTTCTTCCGGAGGACGATCTACACGTACAGCCACGACAACTCCATCCGTGCCGTGGCCGACTCCCTCGTGGACGGCGCCGCGGTCGACAGCCTCGTCTACGACAACACGATCGCGCGCGACCCCGACATCGCGCGTCGAGTCCGGGTCCTGGCGCGCTTCGGCCCCTTCGGCGCGCCCCCCGTCGTCGTCGCTCGGGGACTGAGCGCGGCACGCAAGGCCGAGCTGCGGTCGATCCTCCTCGGCCTGGCGAGCGATCCCGCCGGGGTCCGTATCCTGGCCGCGCTGCGCATCGACCGCTTCGTCACTCTCGAGGACCGGGCCTACGACACCGTGCGGCAGATGCGCGACGCGCTCGCGGCCGCCGGGCTATTCCAGCCGTGACCGCTCTTCGCGCGCTCTGGGGTCGCGTCTGGCCCTATGCCGGCGCGGTGCCGGTCCGCGCCAAGATCATGGGCATCGTCCTCGGGCTCGTCCTCGTCCTCGGGCTGGGGATCACGTGGCAGGTCCGGCAGCAGCTCGAAGCGACCCTCACGAGCGAGCTCGAGCTGCGGGGGCGCTCCATCGCCGCCGACCTCGCGGCGCGCGGGGTGGACCACATCCTCACGAACGACCTGTACGCGCTCCACGAGCTCGCGAGCGACGCGGTGGCGGACCAGCCCGACGTCCGCTACGTCTTCGTGCTCGATCCGGCCGGCCAGGTCCTCGTCCACACGTTCGGCGACCGTTTCCCGCGCGATCTGCTCTCGGTGCACGGGGCGTCGCCCGTCGATGCGCCGCGTGTCGTCTGGTTGGACAGCGACGAGGGTCCCCTGGTCGACGTCGCCGCGCCGATCTTCGGGGGCCGCGCGGGGGTCGCGCGCGTCGGACTCTCCGGGCGGCGCATCGCCGCGACCCTCGACACGATCACCGTCCAGCTCCTCGGCGCCACGGCGCTCGTCTCGCTCATCGGCATCGCCGCGGCGTTCTTCCTGACCACCGTCCTCACCCAGCCGATCCTCCAGCTGGTGCAGACGACGCAGGCGATCGGGCAGGGCGATCTGCGCGAGCGGGCGCGCGTGTGGGCGAACGACGAGATCGGCCATCTCGCCGGCGCTCTGAACTCCATGGCCGGCCGGCTCGAGGCGATGCAGGGCGACCTGTTGCACCAGAACGACGAGCTCCGGCACAAGGAGGCCCTGCGCGGGCTTCTCCTGCAGCGCGTGATCTCGGCACAGGAGGACGAGCGCCGTCGCATCGCGCGCGAGCTGCACGACGAGACGAGCCAAGCGCTCACCACGGTGATGGTCGGGCTCCGGCTGCTCGCGGACGAGCCGTCCGCACCGCCGGTGGCGGCCCGCGCCGAGGCCCTACGCGACGTCGTCCGCACCGCGCTCGACGCGGTCCACGACCTGCTCTTCGAGCTGCGGCCGAGCACGCTCGACGACCACGGGCTGCCCGCGGCGCTGCAGCGCTACGCGCGCACGTACGCCGACAAGCACGGCGTCGCCGTGGACTTCCAGGTCGGCGGCCTGGATGCGGAGCGGCTGCCGAGTCAGGTCGAGACCACCACCTATCGCATCGTGCAGGAGGCGCTGACGAACGTCGCCCGACACGCCGAGGCGCGGAAGGTGTCCTTGCTCCTCGAACGGCGCGGCGGCCACCTCATCGCCGTCGTCGAGGACGACGGCCGCGGCTTCGACGCGCGCTCCCTCGGGAACGGCGCGGAGCGCGAGCAACCGCTCGGCCTCGCGGGCATGCGTGAGCGCGCGGCGCTCGCCGGCGGGTCGCTCACCATCGAATCCGCGCCCGGGTCGGGGACCGCCGTTCTCCTCGACCTGCCGCTCACGGTGGCGCCGCCGGAGCTGGTGTGATGCCCGTCCCGCTCCGTCTCCTGCTCGCCGACGACCACGCGGTGCTGCGCGCCGGCCTCCGCGCGCTCCTGGAGCGCGAGCGCGACATGACGGTCGTCGGCGAGGCCGCCGACGGCTCGGAGGCGCTGTGCCGCGCGCGCGGCCTGCATCCCGACGTCGTCATCATGGATCTCGCCATGCCCGCGGGCGGCGGCGTCGAGGCGACGCGGCGCATCCGTGCCGAGCTGCCGGACGTTCGCGTGCTGATCCTCAGCCAGCACGACGACGAGAGCTACCTGCGTTCCGCGCTCGCGGCGGGCGCCGCGGGCTTCGCGCTGAAGCGCGCCGCCGACAGCGAGCTGCTGGCGGCGATCCGCGCCGTGGCGGGCGGCGGCCTGTACCTCCACCCCTCGCTCACCAGGGCGATGATCGACGAGCTGCTCGAGCGACGGACCGGGGATGCTCCGTCGGCGGCCGATCCCCTGAGCGATCGCGAGCGCGAAGTCCTGCAGCTCGTCGCGCAGGGCTACGCCAACCATGAGGTCGCCGAGCGGCTGGCGCTCAGCGTGAAGACCGTCGAAACGTACCGCGCGCGGATCACCGAGAAGACGGGGCTGCGCAGCCGCGCCGAGCTCTATCGCTATGCGAGGGACCGCGGGCTGCTGGACGCCTGATCCCGCGGGGTCCATCGGCGGCGCGTCCGGGGACCTTTCGCGTCAGGGGATCCACCCACGCGGACCGCGGTCTGTCGGGGGATCCACGCCTACCCGCGGCCCGCCGCGCGTCGTACGTTCGCTCGCGGTGACCATGGCATCGTCGCGCGGGGCCGTTAGCAGATCCTCTGACCCCGCGCGGCCGTCACCCGCGGAGCCGTCGCCGCCGACAGCCTCTCACGCGTCTCGCGCGGATGCGGCCACCGCGCGCCGGGAGTTCCTGGCGCGCACCGCGGCGGCGCTGATAGCGGGTGCCGCCCTCCCGCTGGCCGGCCTGAGCGGTAGCGCGGCGGCAGCGTCGACGACGGCGGGCGGCGGCGCCGCGCCGGCGGCGCCGAAGAGCGGCGTCAGTCCGCAGGCCGACGAGGACGTGCTCATCCGTATGCAGCGCGAGCTCGAGCGCGCCCTGGCCAAGCCCATCGCGGAGCGCAGGTGGGGGATGGTCATCGACACCCGGAAGTGCGTCGGATGCGTCGCCTGCACGGTCGGATGCTCCCTCGAGAACAAGCTGCCGCCGGGCGTCGTCTACCGACCCATGACCGACACCGAGATCGGCACCTATCCCAACGTGACGCGGCGCTTCATCCCGCGCCCGTGCATGCAGTGCGACAACCCGCCCTGCGTCGCGGTGTGCCCGGTCGGCGCGACGTTCAAGCGGCCCGACGGCATCGTCGCGATCGACTACAACGCGTGCATCGGCTGCCGCTACTGCATCACCGCCTGCCCCTACCAGGCTCGCACGTTCGACTTCGGCGCCGATTGGACGGACAACGCCGCCTCCGGACGGCCCGCCGCCCTCGCGCTGGACGGCGCCACGGGATATGAGCACCTCGTCGGGTTCGAGTACGGGGAGAAGTGGACGCGCGCCGAGGGCGTCATCCCCCAGAGCCCGGTCGGGAACGCGCGCAAGTGCACCTTCTGCGCCCACCGCCTGGAGAAGGGCATGTTGCCGATGTGCGCCACGACGTGCATCGGACGCGCGACCTTCTTCGGCGACCTGAACGACCCGACCTCGCTCGTCTCGGAGCTCGCGGCGAGCTCGAGCTCGACGCGTTTGAAGGAGGACCTCGGGACCCGGCCCAAGGTGTTCTACCTGCTGTGAGGAGGGAGCGATCGTGACGGCGAACGCGCAGGTCGGCCGGCCGATGCCGTCGGCGGCCGGACCCGCCGCCCGGTACGTCGTCTTCGCGGTCTGGCTGCTGGCCGCGATCGTCGGGGGCTACGCGATCGCGCAGCGGCTGCTGCTCGGCGAGCGGCTGACGGCCTATTCGAGCTACATCCCGTGGGGGCTGTGGGTCAGCGCGTACGTCTTCTTCATCGGCCTGTCCGCCGGCGCGTTCCTGCTCTCCAGCCTGGTCTACGTGTTCAGGCTTCGCCAGTTCGAGCCGATCGGACCGCTGGCCCTCTTCGTCGCGGTCGTGACGCTCGCGATGGCGCTGCTCTCCATCCTCTTCGACCTCGGCCACATGGAGCGCTTCTGGGAGGTGTACCTGCGGCCGCAGTGGCACTCGATGATGGCCTGGATGGTCTGGCTCTACACGGCCTACTTCGTGCTCCTCGTCGCGGAGCTCGCGGTCGCCCTTCGCCGCCGCTCGCCCGGACGGAGCCCCGGCCAGCTCCAGCGCTACGACCGCGTCCTCCTCGTCCTCGGATCGGTCGGCGTCCCGCTCGCGGTCGCCTTCCACGGCGGCGTCGGCGCCCTGTTCGCGACCGTGGTCGCCCGCGGCTACTGGAACACCGCCATCTTCCCGATCCTCTTCCTGAGCGGCGCGCTCCTCTCGGGCAGCGGCCTGCTCACGGCGATCGTCGTCTTCGTCTGGCCGCGCCGCGACGGCGCCTGGCGGAAGCTCGTCGCCGACCTGGCGCGCATCGTGGTCGGCCTGATCCTGCTCGAGCTTCTGTTGGAGTTCGCCGAGCTCTCGATCCCGGCCTGGTACCAGGTGGGTCCGGAGTCATCGCTCATCGGCTACGTCTTGTTCGGTCCCTACTGGTACGTGTTCTGGATCGTCTACGGTCTCTTCGGCGTCGCCGTGCCGCTCGTCCTGCTCACGCGACGCGACACCTTCGTGCGGGGTATCGGCGCGGCGCTGGTCGCGCTGACGTTCCTCGCCGTGCGCCTCGATCTCGTGATCCCGGGGCTCGTCGCTCCGGAGCTCAGAGGGCTCGAGCGCGCGTACCTCGATCCCGTGGGGGGCCGCCTCACCTACGTCTACAGCCCCAGCCTGTTCGAGTGGCAGGTCACTCTCGGGGTGGTGGCCCTCGGGGCAGCCGTGTTCTACCTGGGGCGGCGCTTCTTGCCGCTCATGACCGGCGCGGGCGAAGTCGAGCCCAGGGAGACCGCAAGATGAGCGACGGAACGAACGGCGTCGGCCTGTCCCGGCGACAGCTGCTGCAAGCGGGCGCGCTCACGGCGGGCGGCGTCCTCCTCGGGGACTGCGGCTACCTGGCCACGCAGTCCGCGCAGGTCGGACCGC
>JAGWSB010000061.1 GCA_028876375.1 Chloroflexota bacterium
CAGCCCGACTCGCCCACCAGCCCGAGGGTCTCGCCGGCGTTCAGCTCGAAGCTCACCCCGTCGACGGCGCGCACGACGCCGTCGCGGGTGAAGAAGCTGGTGTGCAGGTCCTTGACCTCGAGCAGCGCCACGCTGGCGGCAGGATAGCGGCGTCCCGCCGCATGTGTATACGATCGCACGCGTATGCCGGGCCGGGCACGCGGAGCCCGGGTCGGCGGAAGGGGGCAGCCACATGACGACGCGCATCGCGCCGCACGAGATAGCCTCGGACCTGCGGGCCCGCCGCGAGCGCTGGCTCCCGCGCGGCCTGTCCATCGGCTCGGAGGTCGTGGTGGCGCGCGGGCGCGGCGCGACCGTGTGGGACGAGGCGGGGAAGGAGTACGTGGACTTCGCCGGCGGCATCGGGACGATGAACGTCGGGCACTCGCACCCCGTCGTCGTGGAGGCGATCCGCGCGCAGGCGGAGCGATCCACGCACACGTGCATCCACGTCGCGGCGTACGAGGGCTACCTCCGCCTCGCGGAGCGTCTCGCCGAGATCGCCCCGGGTCCCGGAGAGAAGAAGACCCTCCTCGTGAACAGCGGCGCCGAGGCGGTGGAGAACGCGATCAAGATCGCGCGCGCCGCGACCGGTCGGGCCGCCGTCGTGGCCTTCCGCGGAGGATTCCACGGCCGCACCTTCCTCGCCGTGAGCCTCACGGGCAAAGAGCGGCCATACCGCACGGACATCGCGCAGCGCGCGCCGGACGTCTACCACGTGCCCTATCCCTACCCGTACCGCCCGCCGGCCGGCGTGCGGCCGGAGGACGTCGTGCTCCACTCGCTGCGGTCCATCGAGGACCTCTTCGCCACGGAGATCGCGGCGGAGCGCGTCGCGGCGATCATCGTCGAGCCCGTGCTCGGCGAGAGCGGCTTCATCGTCCCGCCACGAGGATTCCTCACCGGCCTGCGCTCCCTCTGTGACCGTCATGGGATCGTCCTCATCGCCGACGAGATCCAGACGGGCTTCGGGCGTACGGGCCGCATGTTCGCGGTGCAGCACGAGAACGTCGTCCCGGACATCCTCGTCATGGCGAAGTCCCTTGCCGCAGGCCTTCCGCTCGCCGCCGTCGTCGGCCGCGCCGACGTCATGGACGCCATGGAGCCCGGCGGACTGGGCGGGACGTACGGCGGCAACCCCGTCGCCTGCGCCGCCGCGCTCGCGGTGCTCGATGTCTTCGAGCGCGAGCATCTCGTGGAGCGCGCCGTCGAGATCGGCACGCGCCTGCGCGCCGGCCTGACCGACCTGCAGCGGCAGTGGCCCCTGGTCGGCGACGTGCGCGGCCTCGGCGCGATGGTCGCGGCGGAGCTGGTGACGGATCGGACCACGCGCGAGCCCGCGAAGGCGCAGACGGAGCGGATCCACGACGCCTGCTGGAAGGGGGGCCTGCTGCTCGCGAAGGCCGGGCTCTACGGCAACGTCATCCGGCTCCTGCCGCCTCTCGTCGCGTCGAGCGACGAGATCGACCGCGGCCTGGCGATCCTCGCCGAGGCCGTGCGACGAGAGGCCGCGGCCGCGTAGGGCTCTACCGCTCCAGCCACATGTCGGTGAAGCGCACGACCTGGTCGGGGTGCGGGACGAAGCCCTTCACCTTCGGGCTGAGCGCCTTGATGTCGGCGCCGTTCTCGAAGAAGACGTTCGACGCGACCGCGTTGATCCGCGCCGCCAGCTGGCGGTAGATGGTCACGCGCTTCTTCGCGTCGAGCTCGACGGCGCCGGCGTCGACCAGCCGGTCCATCTCGGCGTCCTTCATCGGCCACTTCAGGTAGTTGGTCGTGCTCCTCCAGTAGCGCGCGAGGTACTGCGCTGGGTCGGGGCGGTAGCCGATCCACGAGAGCGAGTTCAGCTCGAACACCCAGTTCCCGCCGTTCTCGCGCGCGACCTTCGCCGCGCCCTCCTCGTTCTGGAGGTCGACGGTGATCCCGACCTCGGCGTAGTTCGCCTGCACGATCTGGCAGAGCTTCTGCGTGACCGGCTCGCTGTCCGCGTACATCGTGAACCGCGACGGCGAGGGGATGCCGTTCTTGTACGCCTGATCGAGCAGCGCCTTGGCCTTGTTCACGTCGCGCGTGAACGGCTTGTAGCTCGGGTCGTAGAACGGCGTCCCGGGGAAGAACGGGTCGTACCCGATGCTCCCCGTCTTGAAGAAGACCGTGTTCCAGATTGCCTCGCGGTCGATGAGCCAGTTGAGCGCCTGACGGAACTCGAGGCTCTTGCCGTAGGGCGACTCCTCGGGCTGGAAGTACGGCAGGTAAAGGCGGGCACCCGGCACGTCGACGAGCACGATCTCGTTCATCGTCTTGAGCTTCGCGACGTCCTGGAAGGGCACCGCGTCGGCGATGTGCGAGGTGCCGGAGCGGACCTCCACCTCTCGCGTGGCGTCGTTGAGGATGGGCTTGAACTCGATCCGGTCGAGGTAGGGGCGGTCCTTCCGCCAGTAGTCGGGATTCCGCTCGACGACGGTGTGCACGGCGTCCTGGTGCTCGACGAACTTGAAAGGTCCGGCGCCGACGGGGTGGAGCCCGTAGTCGTTGTCGCCCCACTTCTGGATCGCCGTGGGCGAGCCGATGAAGCCGTTCCAGTCGTAGACGAGCGGCAGGAACGCGGCCGACGGCTCCTTGAGGCGGAACTTGACCGTGTGCGCGTCGACGACGTCCACGCCGGCGACGCCCTCGAGCTCCGAAGCGTGCAGCGACTTCGTCTTCGGGCTCATGTAGCGATCCATGTTGAATTTGACCGCCTCGGCGTCGAAGGGCGTGCCGTCGTGGAACTTCACGCCCTGCCGGAGGTGGAGCACGTAGGTCTTCGGGTCCGGCACGTCCCAGCTCTCGGCGAGGACCGGGATGACGTTGCCCTTGGCGTCGATCTCGACGAGCGAGTCGAAGATCGCCTTTCCGGGCCGGCGTCCCGACTGGTTCTTCATGAACGCCGGGTCGAGCGTCGTGGCGTCGGCCCAGTCGGCGTAGACGAGGGTGCCGCCGCGCGTGGCGCCGCCGGTCACCGATCCGCTCGGCGCGGCCGACGACGCGGCCGGGCCGGCCGGCGCGCAGCTCGCGAGCGCGAGCCCTCCGGCGACGCGCAGGCTGTTCGCGAGGAACGACCGACGGCTGATCCCCACTGTTCCTTCTCCTCCATCCCAACACCGAGCTCGAACGGACCTGCAGGAACCTAGACCAAGCCCGACGACGGCACAACAGGCACAGACGCGGCCGCCGCGGGCAGGAGCTCGACGTTCGCCGGCCCGAGCTCGCGCTGCTTCGCCGCGACCTCGTGGACGAGCGAGACGAGCGCGGCGTTCACCGGCGTGGGGACGCCTCGGGCGGCGCCTTCGCGGACGACGTGGCCGTTCAGCTGATCGATCTCGGGACGGCGTCCGCGCAGGACGTCCTGCAGCATCGACGACCGGTTCTCGCGCCGACCGGAGCGGCTCGCCGCGAGGCTGCGCAGCGCGGAGGTCAGGCGCGCGCGCGCCGCGGCGTCTCCGCGGCAGGCGGCCCGGATGTCCGTGGGCAGGAGCGGATCGACCGCGCCCGGCGGCTTGATGGGATCGACCGCCTCGTCGCATGCGTACGCGACCTCGATCGTCTCGCCGGCGATCCGCAGGAGGACGGGGACGACGCGCTCGTCCGCCCACAGCTGCCGCGTGGTGAGGCCGGTGATGCTCGCGAGGCCGTTGGTCATGGTGTTCGTCGTGAGCTTCGCCCACAGGGCCGCGCCGATGCGCTCGGTCACCTTCGTCGTCCCGACGGTCGACAGCGCCGCCGCGATCCGCTCGACCCGCTCGGTCCGCGCTCCGTCGAGCTCACCGACCGTGTACGCCGACCACGACGGCCCGGTGGATGCGACGGCTGACCCGGGCCCCCGCAGCTCGGCCGTGAGGTGCACGACGCACCCCATCGTCCGCTCGCGTCCGACGATCGCCGCGATGGCCGGCTCGTTCATGCCGTTCTGGAGCGACACGATCACCCCGTCGGGCGCGAGATAGGGCGCGGCGTAGCGGACGGCCCACTCCGTGTCGTACGACTTCAGCGCAAGGAACAGGACGTCGATGGGCCGCGCGACGCGCGAGAGCGCGTCGAGGTGATCGATGCGGACGCGGACGACGAAGTCCTCCTCCGGGGCCGCTATGCGGAGGCCGTTCGACCGCGTTTCCTCGACGTGCTGATGCCACGGATCGAACGCGGCGACGTCGATCCCGCCGCGAGCGAGGTACGCGGACGTGACGGAGCCGACGGCGCCGACGCCGAGGACAGCCACGCTCACGTGCGCCAGGTCGTCCACGCGGGCCGACGATATCGGGCTTCGCGTACCGCTGTGTACATCGGTACCATCGCCGGGCAATGGACCAAGCGCGCGGACGCCCGGCCTGGGAGGGGCTCATCCCCGCGGATGAGATCGAGGTGTACCGCCGCGCGGGGTACCAGAAGCGCTACGGCCTGGGACGCCGACCGGCGCTCCTCGTCGTCGACGTCGAATACAACTTCGCTGGGCTCGCCGGGGAGGATCTCCTCTCGTCGATCGCGCGCTACCGCAACAGCTGCGGTCCCATGGCCTGGGACGCGATCCCGCGGATCGCGACGCTGCTGCGGCTCGCCCGCGAGCGCGGTATCCCGGTCGCGTACACGCACGGCGTGACGCGGCCCGACACCGTGCGATCGCCGCGCGTCGGGACCGACATCGTCGACGAGCTCGCGCCGCGGGAGGGGGAGCTCGTCGTCGCCAAGGAGGCCGCCAGCGCGTTCTTCGGGACGAGCCTGGTGCGGCACCTCGTCGAGTGGGGCGTCGACACCGTCGTCCACACCGGATGCGTGACGAGCGGCTGCGTACGGGCGTCTGTCGTCGATGCCGCGGCCTACGGATTCAAGAACGCGATCGTCGAAGAGTGCGTCTTCGACCGCGCCCTCGTCCCGCACCGGGCGAATCTCTTCGACATGGACGCGAAGTACGGCGACGTCATGTCGCTCGCCGAGATCGAGGGGTACTTCTCTCGGAGCGGCGGCGAGCGCTCGAGCCAGTCACAAGAAGGCGTGGAGGTCTCGTCATGAACGATCGCGAGGAGCTGGCCGCGCTCACGAAAGCGGCCGAGCAGGGGAGGATGGGGCGGCGCGAGCTTCTCCGCCGCGCCGCGGCGCTCGGACTGAGCGCGCCGGCCATCGCGGGGCTGCTCGCGGCGTGCGGAGCGTCGAGCGGACCGTCCGCCTCCGGGGCGGCGCCGTCGGCGGCGGGCGATCCGAACGGGAAGATCACCTACGGGCTGGGCAGCGACTGGCAGACCCTCGACCCCACCTTCTACACAAACGTCGCCGAGCGCGAGATCTTCTACTCGATCTACGACCCGCTGGTCGATATGGACCAGAAGCTGGACATCCAGCCGCGGCTCGCGAAGTCGTGGGACGTGCAGGACGGCGGAAAGACGATCGTCTTCACGCTGCAGCCCAACGTGAAGTTCCACGACGGCACCGCGTGCGACGCCGCCGCGGTCAAGTTCAACCTCGAGCGCATGCTCGATCCGAAGACCGGCTCTCCACAGCGGACGAACATCGACGCCATCACCTCGGTGGACGCCGTCGGCGCGACGACGGTCCGGCTGAGCCTGAAGGAGCCCTTCACGCCACTCCTCGGGAGCCTCACCGAGGGCCCCGGCTTCGTCTCATCGCCCGCGGCGATCAAGGCCGGCGGCAAGGACTACGGCCTCAAGCCCGTCGGCACCGGCGCGTTCACCTTCGTCGAGTGGCTGAAGGCCGACCAGATCCGGCTCAAGAAGAACCCGTCGTACTGGCGCTCCGGGCTGCCGAAGTTCGCGGACCTCGTGTGGAAGCCGATCCCCGACGAGACGGTGAAGCTCGCGAACCTCAAGTCCGGCGCCATCGACGTCATCGACAACGTGCCCTCGAGCGACCGCAAGTCCATACGTGACGATCCGACGTTCGCGACGTGGGACGCTCCCGGTACGCGCTGGCCGATGATCCGCCTCAACCTCGCGAAGCCGCCGTTCAACAACAAGCTCGTGCGCCAGGCGGTGTCCCTGGCGGTCAACCGCGCCGACATCGTGAAGGCGGTGTACTTCGGCGAGGCCACGCCGGCGCTCGGGCCGATCTCGCCCGTCTACAAGTCGTACTACGACGCGAGCATCGACAAGTACGGCCTCGGCTACGACCCGTCGAAGGCGAAGGAGAAGCTCACGGCTTCCGGCGCGACGAACGTCGCGTTCACCGTCGAGATCCAGAACGTCGCGTCACAGCAGCGGCTCGCCGAGATCGTCAAGGAGAACCTCGCCGCGATCGGCATCACCGTGACGATCCAGCCCTACGCCATCACCGCGTTCCAGGACCGGATCACGAACAAGCTGTACCAGGCGACGATCGGCTCGTGGACCCCGCGGCCGGACATCGACGGGACGATGTACCGCCACTTCGCGACGGACGGCAACGTCAATTCGATGCACTACAGCAACCCCGACGTGGACGCGCTCTTCAAGAGGTCGCGCACGCTGGCGAACGGCCCCGACCGCGTGAAGGTCTACCAGGACGTGCAGAAGCTCATCGTCGACGACGCGCCGTGGGTGTTCCTCATCTTCGAGACTCAGACGCGCGCCTGGAGTAAGAAGGCGGTGTCGGGCATCCCGCAGATCCCCGACGTGATGGTGCGGTTCGCGGAAGTCACTCGCTACTAGACGGATCCGCGAGGCGGCGTAGGGAAGGGGCATGCTGACCTACCTCCTACGCCGCCTCGCTCTGTTCATCCCCGTCCTCGTCCTCATCAGCATCCTCGTGTTCTCGCTGCTCCACCTCGCACCGGGCGATCCAGTGAACATGATCGTCGGCGAGGACCGCCCGGGCCCCGAGGTCATCGCCGCCATCCGCAAGGAGTACGGGTTCGACGACCCGCTGCCGATCCAGTACCTGCGCTGGGCGTCGCACGCCGCCGTCGGCGATCTCGGCTACTCCTACCGCTCGCGCGAGGCCGTCACGCAGGTCGTCCTGGAGCGGCTGCCGACCACCGTCGAGCTGAGCGTGCTCTCCATCGCGTTCGGCCTCGTGCTGGCCCTCCCGCTCGGGATCCTCGCGGCCCTCCGCCGCGGCACGTGGATCGACGCAGTCTCGAGCGCGGTCGCGGCGCTCGGCATCTCCATGCCCGCGTTCTGGATCGGCATCCTTCTCATCTACCTGTTCGCGCTCACGCTTCGCTGGGTGCCACCGTCGGGGTACGTCTCGCCGACCGAAGACCTCGCGCAGAACCTTCGGCTCATGGTCCTCCCGGTCATCACGCTCGGCCTTGGGTACGGGGCGACGCTCACCCGCTACGTGCGCGCGAGCATGCTCGAGTCCCTCGGCCTCGACTTCGTGCGAACGGCCCGCGCGAAGGGCCTCTCGGGAGCGCAGGTCGTTTTCGGCCACGTCCTCCGCAGCGCGCTCGTCCCGATCGTCACGGTGCTCGGGATCGAGACGGGCCGACTCCTCGGCGGTGCCGTGCTCACGGAGACGATCTTCGCCCTCCCCGGGATGGGTCGCCTCGCTGTCGACGCGATCCTGAGCAGCGACTTCCCGACGATGCAGGGCGCGGTCCTCATCATGGCCCTCTGGGTCCTCCTCGCCAACCTCGTGGTCGACCTCCTGTACGGCGTCCTCGACCCGCGGATGGGGCGGTCGTGATCGCGGCGCGCATCCGGGCCGCCGGCTCGCTCGCGCGGCTGCATCCCGCGGGCGCCGTCGGCGCGATCGTCCTCCTCGTCATCGCCTTCGGCGCCGTTTTCGCCCCGATGCTGGCGATCGAGTCTCCGGAGAAGCAGCAGATCGCGATCTCCCTCCAAGCGCCGTCCGTCGCGCATCCGTTCGGGACCGACGACCTCGGACGCGACGTCTGGAGCCGCCTCCTTTACGGAGGCCAGGTGTCGCTCGGCGTCGGGTTCGTGTCCACCATCCTCGCGACCGTGGTCGGCGTGGTCGGCGGCCTCATCAGCGGCTACGCCGGCAAGTGGGTCGACGGCGCGATCATGCGCGCGACCGACGTGCTCCTGGCATTCCCGACGCTGATCCTCGCCGTCGCCATCGTCGGCGTGCTCGGCCCAGACCTTGTGAACGCGACGATCGCCATCGCCATCGCGACGCTGCCGCGCTTCACGCGGATCATCCGCGCCGAGACGATCCGCTTGCGCGCGGCGGAGTTCGTCGAGGCGGCGGTCTCCGTAGGCGTCCCCGGCCGGCGGATCATGTTCCGCCACATCCTTCCGAACACCGCCGGCTTGATCGTCGTCCAGTTCGCCCTCTCCGTCGCGGCGTCGATCCTCAGCGAGGCGAGCCTGAGCTTCCTCGGGCTCGGCGTCCGCCCGCCGACGCCGTCGTGGGGCTCCATGCTGCGGGCGGGATACCCGTTCCTCGCGCTCGCGCCGTGGATCTCGATCGCGTCCGGGCTCGCGGTCTCAGTGACGGTGCTCGCGTCCACGCTCGTCGGCGACGCGATCCGCGATCATCTCGACCCGAGGCTGCGGCACTGATGGTCGGGCTCGGCATCGCTCTGGCCCTCGCGAGCGCGGTCTTCCACGCGGCGTGGAACATCCTCCTCAAGACGTCGGGGGATCCGCTACGCGTCTCGGCGCGCGCGGCGACGTGGAGCGCGGTCATCGCGACGCCCTTCGCGCTCGTCGCCTGGATCGCCACCGGGCGACCGTCGCTCCCGCCGGAGGCGTACGCCCTCGCGGTCGTGTCGGGCGGCGTCGAGCTCGCGTACTTCCAGCTGCTGTCGGCGGCATACCGCGCCGGCGACGTCTCCACCGTCTATCCCGTCGCGCGCGGCACCGCGCCGGTCATCGCTGTCCTCGCCGGGCTCGGGCTTCTCGGGCAGCGGCTCACCACGCAGGAGCTCGTCGGCGTCGCGCTCGTCATCGTCGGCATCTGGTCCGCGCGCCCGCCGGGACGCTCGCGCGCCGTCGGTCTCGCGCTCGCGACCGGTGTCGCGATCGCTACGTACACCACGATCGATCAGGTGGGGGTGCACGCGGGACCTTTCTGGCTGTACGCCTACGCCGTATTCGTGTCCATCGCTGTGTGGCTCGCTCCCTTCCGCGGTCGCGCTGCCGTCGCGAACGCGCTGCCGGTCGGCGCGCTCACGCTGCTCGCCTACGCGATGGTGCTCACCGCGCTCTCGCTCGCGCCGCTCGCCATCGTCGCGCCGCTGCGCGAGACGGGCATCGTCGTGGTCGGGCTGTGGGGCGTCTTCCGCCTCGGCGAGAACGCTCGCGCGACGGCTCGTCTGGCGGCCGCGTCGTTCGTGCTCGCGGGCGTTGCTCTCCTCGCGACCGCGGCCTGACCGCTCAGCGCGAAAGTCGGCCGCCGCGGATCGTGTGTACATTTGTATGCGGACGAGGGGAGAGGCAGCGCTGAACGGACGGTGACGATGTGAACACGGTCGAGAAGTACTCGCGGTACGTCAACACGAGGATGGTCTCGAGCGTGGAGCCCGTCGTCGTCGAGCGAGCGCAGGGCGCCCGCATCACGGCCGCGGACGGCCGGGAGTACCTCGACTGCTTCGCCGGCATCGCCGTCGTGAACGCCGGCCACGTCCACCCGAAGGTCGCCGCCGCGGCGAAGGCTCAGATCGACCGTCTGGTGCACGTGTGCTCCTACATCTACTACGTCCCCGCCGTCGCGGACCTCGCGGAGGTCCTCGCGCGCATCACGCCGGGCGCGCTGCAGAAGACGTTCTTCGTCAACTCCGGCGCGGAGGCGATCGAAGGCGCCCTTCGTCTGGCGAAGATCGCCACCGGCAAGCGCGAGATCGTGGCCCTTCAGATGGCCTTCCACGGGCGGACCTACGCGACGCTCTCGGTGACCGGGAACATGCTCCGAAAGACCCGTGGTGGACCGTACATGAGCGGCGTCGCGTTCGCGCCGGCCCCCTACTGCTATCGCTGTCCGCTGCGCCTCGAGCCCGAGACGTGCGGCCTCGCGTGCGCCGACGCGGTCGAGGACACCATCCGCGCGCAGACGAGCGGCGACGTCGCGGCCTTCATCGTCGAGCCGGTCCTCGGCGAGGGTGGGATCGTCCCGCTTCCCGCCGGCTATCTGGCGCGGGTGCGCGAGATCCTCGCGCGGCACGGCGTCCTTCTGCTCGTCGACGAGGTACAGACCGGCTTCGGGCGCACCGGACGGATGTTCGGCGTCGAGCACCAGGTCGACGCGCAGGGGCGGACGGTCGAGCCGGACATCATGGCCATGGCCAAGGGCATCGCCGACGGATTCCCGCTCGGCGCGTTCATCGCGCCGGAGGCGATCGCCGACAGCTTCCGGCCCGGCGAGCATCTCAGCACGTTCGGAGGGAACCCCGTGTCCTGCGCGGCGGCGATCGCGAACATCCAGGTGCTCGAGGACGAGGGGCTCGTGCGCCGGTCGGCGGAGCTGGGGGCCCTGCTGATGGGGGAGCTGCGGGCGCTGTCGGAGCGCGAGCCGCTCATCGGCGACGTTCGCGGGCTCGGTCTCATGATCGGCGTCGAATTGGTGAGCGACCGGAAGACGAAGCGGCCGGCCGCAGTGGAGGCAAAGGCGATCCGGGAGAGGTGCCGCGAGGCGGGCGTCCTCGTCGGTGTGGGTGGCCAGGACGGTAACGTCGTACGTATCCAGCCGCCGCTCGTCATCTCGGACGAGCAGGCCGCGACGGCGCTGCGGGCGCTGGCCGACGCGATAGCCAGCGTGTCGCGGGTCCGTGTCCCCGTGTGATGCCGACGCGGTCCTGAGGCGCGACGGAACAGATAGAGAAGGGTATGGAGGCGGTCATGCCAGCGAAGATCGAGAAGTACGACCTGTTCATCGACGGCGGGTGGGGCCCGGCCAGCGACGGACGCACCTTCGGGTCGAAGGACCCCTTCCGCGACGAGGATTGGGCGCAGATCCCGCTCGCGAGCGCCGCCGACGTCGACCGCGCCGTGCGTGCCGCGCGGGCCGCGTTCCCCGCGTGGCGCGCCACCTTCGGGAAGGACCGCGCGCGGCTGCTCCGGCGTCTCGCCGACCTCATCGCCCGCGACGCCGATCGTCTCGGAGCGGTCGAGACGCGCGACAACGGGAAGCTCATCCGCGAGATGCTCGGCCAGGTGAAGAGCCTGCCCGACTACTACAACTACTGGGCGGGGTGGGCGGACAAGATCCAGGGCGACGTCGTGCCGCTCGACAAGCCGAACATGTTCCACTACATCCTGCGGCAGCCCATCGGCGTCATCGCCGCGATCGTCCCCTGGAACTCGCCGCTCCTCTTGCTCACATGGAAGATCGCGCCCGCGCTCGCGCTGGGGAACGTCGTCGTCGCGAAGCCCTCCGAGTACGCGAGCGCATCGACGCTCGAGCTCGCGCGGCTCGTCGAGGAGGCCGGCTTCCCAGCCGGCGTGTTCAACGTCGTCACCGGCTTCGGCGACCCCACCGGCGTCGCGCTCACGACGCACGCGGGCGTCGACAAGATCGCCTTCACCGGAGGGCCCGAGACGGCGCGCGCCATCGCCCGCGCCGCGGGGCAGAACCTCGTGCCGCTCACGCTCGAGCTCGGCGGCAAGTCGCCGAACATCGTGTTCGAGGACGCCACGTTCGAGAACGCCGTCACCGGCGTGCTCGCCGGCATCTTCGGCGCGTCCGGCCAGACGTGCATCGCCGGGTCGCGCCTCGTCGTGCAGCGCTCCGTCGCCGACCGCTTCGTCGCGCGCCTCGTCGAGCGGACGCGCTCGATCAGGCTCGGCGATCCCTCCGACCCCGCGAGCGAGATGGGGCCGGTGTGCTTCCCGCAGCACCTCGAGCGCATCGACTCCTTCGTCCGCGAGGCGGAGCGCGAGGGCGCTCGCGTCGCCGTCGGCGGCCGCAAGCCGCAGGGCCGCGCCGACCTCGGGCGCGGCTACTTCTACGAGCCCACGGTGCTCACGAACGTGCGGCCGGAGATGCACGTCGCGCGCGAGGAGGTCTTCGGACCCGTGCTCGCCGTCCTCCCGTTCGACGACGAGGCCGACGCGCTGCGCATCGCCAACGACTCGATGTACGGGCTCGCCGCCGGAGTGTGGACGAGCGACATCGGGCGCGCCCACCGCATGGCCGAGCAGCTCGAAAGCGGGATCGTCTGGGTGAACACGTACCGCGCCGCCTCGTACGCGGCGCCGTGGGGCGGCGTGAAGAAGAGCGGCTACGGCCGCGAGTCGAGCGCCGAGGCGATCCACGAGCTCACCTACGCGAAGAGCGTGTGGATCGATCTCTCCGGGCAGATCGCGGACCCATTCGTGGTGCGGTAGCCGCCGACGGGACGCGAGGTGCACCGTCCCGCTGGCCCGCGCGCGCGGCCTTGCGCCGTCACGACGCGATGACATAATGCCGCGGCATACAGACGTACACATCGCTGCACGGCGGAGGAGGAGCGCGATGAGGGACGATCGGGCGGTGGTGGGGTTCCTGGACCAGCGGATGACCCGCAGGCGCTTCGGCCAGGTCGCCGGCGCGTCCGCGCTCGCGACCTTGATCGCGTCGTGCACCGGCACGGCGAGCGGTCCGAGCGCCGGCGGGAGCGCGGCCCCCAGCGCGGGCGCGAGCGGGGCGACGAAGGCGCCGGTACGCGGCGGGACCCTGGTCTACGCGCGCAACCTCGACGCCAAGACGCTCGACCCGCACTTCTCGGCGCAGCTGTCCGAACGGTACGTCCTGTACTTGATCTTCAACACCCTGGTGGCGTACGACAAGGACTTCAACATCGTCCCCGACCTCGCGCGCTCGTGGGACATCTCTTCCGACAAGAAGTCGATCACCTTCCACCTCCAGCCGGGTGCGAAATTCCACGACGGGACCGCCTGCGACGCGACGGCGGTGAAGTTCAGCCTCGACCGCGTCGTCGATCCCGCCGTCAACTCCCCGCTGCGTGGCCAGCTCGTACCGCCGCTCAGCGGCGTCGAGGTCGTCGACAAGGCGACGGTGCGCATCAATACGAGCATGGCCTGGCGGCCTCTGCTCGCGGCGCTCGGCGAGCGTCCCGGGTTCATCGTCTCGCCCGCCGCGGTGCAGAAGTACGGCAAGGACTTCGGGCGCAACCCCGTCGGGAGCGGACCCTTCAAGTTCGTCGAGTGGACCCCCGACAGCCGCGTCGTCGTCGAGCGCTTCGACGGGTACTGGGATCCCGGGAAGCCGTACCTCGACCGCATCGAGGTGCGGCACGTGCCGGACAGCCAAGTGCGACTGACGATGATCCGCACCGGCGAGGCGCAGCTCATCGACTCGGTCACCCCCGCGCTCGTGCCGACGCTGCAGTCCGCCTCCGGCGTCACCGTCGCCGAGCTCCAGAGCGGCCGCTTCTGGGGCGTGCAGATGCCCAACAAGAAGGCGCCGTTCAACAACGCCGACCTGCGGAAGGCGCTGGCGTACGCGACGGACCGCGAGGCGGTGCGCAAGGTCGCGTTCGCCGGAACGGGCCGGCTCGCGACCCATCCGCTCGGGGCCGGCTGGGCGTACGAGAGATCGCTCGACTCCGGCGGGTACGCGTTCGACCTCGACAAGGCGAAGGCCGCGCTCAAGGACGCGAACTTGCCCGCGGGTACGACGCTGCTGTTCCAGAACTCCGACGACCGCCAGCAGCTCGACATCGCTCAGGCCCTCGCCAGCACCTACGGGCAGATCGGCCTCAAGATCCAGCAGCAGGCCGTTCCCGCGGCGGACTCGTTCGGCATGCTCAAGCAGGGCAAGATCGACTGGACCCTCACGAACTGGGCGCCGCGCGCGGATCCCGACGGCCTGCTGCGCATCCTCTGGTACTCGAAGGGGTTCCAGAACACCACCGCATTCAGCGACCCCGAGGTCGACCGTCTGCTCGACGAGGCCGCCGGAGAGTTCGACACCACGAAGGCGAAGCCGCTGTACACGAAGGCGGAACAGATCATCGTCGCGAACGCCGACTATGACTTCATGCTGTGGCCCTCGGAGTTCGCCGCGTATCGGTCAGAGGTGGGGAACTTCGTCTACCACCCGGACCTCATCCTGCGCATGCGGGACCTGTTCATCGCGAAGTAGAAGCAGCGAAGTCGAGGAGACCGGCGTGTCGGGACCCCGCGGAGCGGCGCGCGGCTGATGCTGCGCTACGTCGTCCGGCGGCTCCTCTTAGCTGTCGTGCTCCTCTTCGTCGTCTCTCTCGTGACGTTCTCGCTCATGAGCCTTGTCATCGGCGACCCGGTGTACGCGATCCTCGGACCCGAGGCGAGCGCGGACCAGTTCACCATCGAGCGGCTCCGTCAGGAGCTGCAGCTCGATCGCCCGCTCCCCGTCCGCTACGTCGACTGGCTGGGACATGCCGTGACCGGCGATCTGGGCCGCTCCTTCCGGCAGCCGATCCCCGTCCGGGACGCCGTCCTCGCTCGCCTGCCCGTGACGCTGGAGCTCACCGCGCTCGCGATCGTGCTCGCGATAGCGATCGCCGTCCCCCTGGGGACATTGGCCGCCTTGCGCGCCGGCGGGCCGGTCGACGTCGCGCTGTCCGCCGTCGCCGCCTTCAACCTCTCCATCCCCAACTTCTTTCTCGGCATCCTCTTGATCTACGTCTTCGCGCTGCGCCTCGGGTGGCTCCCGTCGGCCGGCTTCGTGACCGCGACGTCGGACCCGTTCGGCAACCTCAAGCTGATGCTGCTGCCGAGCCTGACGCTCGCCGCGGCGTACGAGGGCGGATTCGCCCGCTACGTGCGCTCCTGCATGGTCGAGGTCCTCGGCGAGGACTACGTGCGGACCGCGCGCGCCAAGGGGCTCGGCCGAGTGGTCGTCGTCGGGCGCCATGCGCTGCGCAACGCCCTCATCCCGCTCGTGACGGTCATCTCGCTCGAGATCGCCGGCCTCTTCGGCGGCGCCGTGGTGACCGAGACCGTCTTCTCGCTCCCCGGCGTGGGCACGCTGCTCACCGAGTCCATCCTCGGGCGCGACCTGCCGATCGTGCAGGGGGCGGTCCTGTTCATCACCGCCGCCGTCGTCCTGACGAACCTCGCGGTCGACCTGCTGTACGGCTTCCTCGACCCGCGGATCCGGGTCTCCTAGGTGGCACGCGCAGCCGCCCCGCGGCGCCCGCGCTGGCTGGTCATGGTGACCGCGTATCCGCAGCTCTTCATCGGCGCGGCCGTGCTCGTCGTGCTCGCCGGTGCCGCCGTTCTCGCGCCGGCGATCACGCGCTTCGATCCGGCGGCCACGGACTTCAGCGCCGTCCGCCAAGCGCCGAGCGCGCTCCATCCCTTCGGCACCGACCAGCTGGGGCGCGACATGCTGAGCCGCGCTATCTACGGCGGACGCCTCTCGCTCACCGTCGCCGTCAGCACCGTCGCACTGACCCTGATCTGCGGGGCCACGCTCGGGTTCGTCAGCGGATCGCGCAGGGGCTGGGTGGACAACCTGATCATGCGCGTGATGGACGGGATGCTCGCGTTCCCGGGCCTCATCCTCGCCTTGACCATCGCGTTCGTCCTCGGGCCCAGCGTGACGACGGTGATCATCGCGCTCGCTGTCGCCCGCACGCCTCCGCTCACGCGCCTCATCCGGGGTCAGATCCTGGCGCTCGCGAACCGCGACTTCATCCAGGCCGCTGTCGCCGTGGGCGCGCCGCCGCTGCGGATCGCTACCCATCACTACCTGCCGAATCTCGTGAGCTTGCTGGTCGTGCAAGCCTCGCTCTCGGCCGGCACGGCGATCCTGACGGAGTCGAGCCTGAGCTTCCTCGGGCTCGGCCTACCGCCGCCGGCGCCGAGCTGGGGTGGGATGCTGCGCGAGGGCTACCTCTATCTGGAGATCCATCCCCTGCAGTCGTTCATCCCGGGCGCGCTCATCTTCGCCGGGGTGCTGGCCTTCAACTTCATCGGCGACGGCGCGCGGGACGTGCTGGATCCGGCGGAGCGGTGGCGTCGCACTCCATAGTGGTGGACGATCCGCCTGCTGGGGAGGGAGGATCCGAACCTCCGATCACTTGATCCAGGGTCAGATGATCGAACGTTCGTCCGAAAGCGCGACTCGCTAGCGATCCTGCGACTCTTGGCCCGGGAGCGTGGCCACTTCCCAGCCGCGATCAGGCGATCTTGCTGCGTGAGCGTTGCGATCGCACCGTGCCTCGACATGCGGGCTTGAGGACAGGGCTATGGGATCGAGAGGCGAAACCTAGCGAGCCGGTCGGCGGTACTGGAGAACGAGGTAGATCGACCACAACGCCGCGGCGACGATCTCGAACTGGAGGATCCTGCGGCCTGCTCCACCGAACGATCGGTCGTACGTGGATCCCGTAAGTCCCAGGATCGTCAACTGAGTGCCAGCGGTGATAGCGACCGCGATCGCGAACCCGAACCACTCGAGAGGCGACGCCGGTCTGCTGTACATGTAGGACATCTTTCGGATGAACTCGGGGCCTCGCGCTGGCCCCCAGAGGATCGCGGCGATGCTTGCCGACAGGAATGCGAACAGACCGAGACAACCAATGGCGGCCATAAGCGCGAGCTCGACCTGCTCGATCGTCAGCCGATCTTACTTCCTCGGTAAGGCTCGACCGCTTCGCGGCGCAGGCGGTGCACGAGTACGTCAAGGACCAGCGGCTTCCGACGCCTCTCGGCGCCGTCCTTCAGGAGAGGGCGGTGCAGCAGTCAGCAAATAGTCGGGTCAGGCGATCATCCCGAAGATCAGGTGAGGTCCGCTCCCGGCCGGAAGCGCGTTCTAACCCATGACGGCGCGCCCGTCTGCTGGGGAGGCAGTCCCCGATAGCGAGGTCTTCGCGCGCCTCGCGCAGCTCGGTTTACACAAACTGGCGCGCTGGAAGGCCGGCGACGACTCCGCGTTCGTGGAACAACTCGAGAATTCGCAGGTTCTCGATCGCGTCTACGCGGAGATGCTGCGGGAGACGGAACGCGGGCAACACGGGCAGAACTGCGGACATGCGCACGACCCGCGGACAGACCGTCAGATCCGCCAGTTCATCGGATCGATGGATGGGCACGAAGCGGCGCATCCTGAGTGGCCAACGCCGCGAGAACAGGCGCTGCGGGTGCTCATGCGTTCCGACCCACTCTCGTGACCCCACGCTCATCGGTGCCGGGTCGCATCAGTCCCAGAGCGTCATCTCGTCGCGGAACTCGAACATCATCGAGCTGCCTTCCGGCGGGGGTGGCCACGCGGGCCGTCGCAGCAGCTCGAGCACGACGCCCTCATCGAGGAATTCCAAGCCGACGCGCACGGTGAAGAGCGACGCCTCCATCTCGTGAGTGACGCGCGGCATCTTGATGCGCAGGCCCATGTACTTGGCCGCCGGCTCGATCACAAGCTCACCCGGCGCACCCGCCGCGGCCGAGTCTCGCAGCAGCCCATCGACGTTCAGGATGCTGCGATGCCACAGCCGCAGGGATGCCAGGTCCAGCCGGTCCTGCTCCGGCAGCGGGTACACGCCCCACGGTGCGGCTGGCAGCATCACGTCTTCGATCCGC
>JAGWSB010000062.1 GCA_028876375.1 Chloroflexota bacterium
CCGATCTTCCACTCCTTCGCGGCGCGGTCGGTGAACTTCGTCATGAACTCCTGCGCGACCGTCTCGAACACGAAGATGCGCTTGACCGCGAGGCAGGCCTGGCCGGCGTTGAAGAAGCGGCCGATGGCGGCGGCGGCCGTGGCGCGGCGGACGTCCGCGTCGTCGCACACGATCATCGGATCGCTGCCCCCGAGCTCGAGCGTGACGCGCGTCACGTTCTTCGACGCGAGCTGCATGATCCGCTTGCCGGTCTCGGTCTGCCCGGTGAAGGCGATCTTGTTGACGCGCGGATGGCTGACCAGGACGTCGCCGATCTCGCCGCCCGCGCCGTGCACCGTGTTGATCACGCCGGCGGGGAAGCCGGCCGAGGCGATGGCCTCGATCGCGCGCTGCGTCGCGAGCGGCGTCGTCGACGCCGACTTGAGCACGATCGTGCAGCCGGCGGCCAGGGCGGGGCAGACCTTGTTCGCCATGAGCGTGAGCGGGAAGTTCCACGGCGTGATGGCGACGACGACGCCGACGGGCCGCCGGATGGTGATGCCGAACTTCGCGGGATCGTCGAGCGGGATGTAGTCGCCGCGCAGCTTGTCCGCGAGGCCGGCGAAGTACTCGAGGTTCTCGGCCACCCGCTGCGCCTCGATCTTCGCGTGCGCCAGCGGCTTGCCTTGCTCGAGCGCGAGGAGCTTCGCGACCTCGTCGACGACCTCGTGCATCTTGAGCGCCGCCTGGTGCATGAGCTGCGCGCGCTTGGTGCCGGGCGTCGAGGCCCAGCCCGGGAGCGCCTTCGCCGCCGCGGTCACCGCCGCGTCGACGTCGGACGCTGTCCCGCGCGGGATGTCGCCCACGGTGTCGCCGTTCGCCGGATCGCGGACGGCGATCGTCTTCCCGTTCTGGGTCCCGACGAGCTCGCCGCCGATGAGCATCTGAGCCATGTGATGCAACCTCCGCCGCTGAGGATGTTCTTCCTCGTTCCGAGAGATATGGTCATACCATTTCGGCGAGTTTGCAGGGGAGGATGTCGAAGTGGCGGTAGTGCGGTTCGAGAAGCAGGAAGCTGTCGGTCACATCATCTTGGATCGGCCCCCGGCGAACTCCTATGACCGCGGCTTCATGACCGACCTCGGCGCGGCCATCGACGAGGCGCGCTTCGACATGGGCGTCAAGGCGATCGTCGTCCGCTCGAGCTCCGAGCGCTTCTTCTGCGCCGGCGCGGACGTCAAGTGGTTCACGACGGCCGACCCGCAGGAGCAGTTCATGTTCGTCATACACGCCAACGAGGTCATCTCGAAATTCGAGCGCACGCCGAAGGTCGTCGTCGCGGCGATCAACGGCCACTGCCTCGGCGGCGGCCTCGAGATCGCGCTCTGCTGCGACGTCCGCATCGCCGCGGAGGGCTCGTACGGGATCGGGCTCCCCGAAGTGACGCTCGGGCTGCTCCCCGGGACGGGCGGCACGCAGCGGCTGCCGCGGCTCATCGGCCGGCAGAAGGCGCTCGAGCTGATGCTGAGCGGCAAGACGACGCAGCCCGCCGAGGCCAAGGCGCTCGGGATCGTGGACGAGCTCGTGCCCGCGGCGGACCTCGTCGCCAAGGCGCAGGAGCGCGCGGCCTCGTACACGACGGGGCCGAGCCTCGCGGTCGGACAGATCAAGCTCGCCGCCGTGCTCGGACAGGGCATGCCGTTCGCCGACGGCCTCATCCTCGAGCACGCGACGATGGGCCGCCTCTTCGCGTCGGAGGACGCGAAGGAGGGCGTCGTCGCCTTCAGCGAGAAGCGCAAGCCCGCGTACAAGGGGAAGTAGTGGCCGGGCCGGTACCGGCCCGAGAGGGAGACCGCGCGTGACGCCCAAGGTCATGTCGATGGCCGAGGCGGTGCGCCGGTGCGTGCCCGACGGCGCGAGCGTCGCGCTCGGACTGGCGCTCGAGCCGGCCATCCCGTTCGCGCTCGTGCACGAGCTCGTCCGCGCCCGTCGTCGCGACCTTCGCCTCATCGGGCCGATCAGCGACATGGCCTTCGACATCCTCATCTCCGCCGGCTGCGTCGCGGAGATCGACGCGGCGTGGGTCGGCAACGTGTCGGCGGGCCTCGCGCACGGCTACCGCCGGGCGATGGAGAAGGGCATCCCACGGCGCATCGTCGTGCGCGACCACAGCAACCTCTCCATCGGGCTCTCGCTCCTCGCGGGCGCGCTCGGCTCCCCGTACATCCCGACGCGCTCGCTCCTCGGCACGGATCTGGCGAGAGCGAACGGGACGTTCCGCGAGGCCCCCTCGCCGTTCGACGGCACGCCGACCCTTCTCCTCCCGGCGATCGAGCCCGACGTCGCGGTCCTCGCGGTGCAGCGCAGCGACGAGGACGGCAACGCGCAGCTGTGGGGCCCGTGGGGCATCTCGCAGGAGGCGGCGCTCGCGTCGAAGGCCGTCATCGTCGTCGCCGACGAGCTCGTCGACCGCTCCGTCATCCGCGCCGACCCGAACCGCACCGTGGCGCCGGCGTTCAAGGTCGCCGCGGTCGTCGTCCAGCGCGGCGCGTGCCATCCTTCGCCGCTGCAGGACCGCTACGGGCGCGACCACTCGTTCTTCCACGCCTATCACGACGCGACGCGCTCGGCCGAGGGCTACGCGGCCTGGGCCAAGGAGTGGATCCTCGACCTGCCCGATCACGAGGCCTACCTCGCGAAGCTCGGTCCGCGCTGGGAGGCGCTCGTCGCGCAGGAGCGGGCGCGATGACGCCCCTCACCGCCGGGGAGATCATGGTCGCCGAGGCCGCGCGGCAGATCCGCGACGGTGAGAAGGTCTTCGTCGGGATGCGCCTGCCGCTCATCGCGTTCGTCGTCGCCAAGAGGACGCACGCGCCGAACGCCATCGGGCTGTTCGAGCTCGGGATGGTGCGCGACGAGCCCGCGCCCGAGCTCCTCTACACGATGGGGGATCCGCCCAACGTGCGCGGCGCGACGTGGTCGGCGCGCACGGTCGACATCATGGGCCTCCTCGCGCGCGGCGAGGTCGACGCCGGGTTCATCGGCGGCGCCGAGATGGACCGCCACGGCGACCTCAACACGACCGCCATCGGGCCGGACCGCGCGCACCCCGCGGTCCAGCTGCCGGGATCCGGCGGCGCGGCGGACATCGCGAGCCTCGCGAAGCGCCTCATCGTGATCATGCCGCACGACAAGCGGCGCCTCCGCGAGCGGGTCGACTTCGTCACCACACCCGGCCACGGCAGCACCCCGGGCTGGCGCGCCCGCGTCGGCCTGCGCGGCGGCGGGCCGGACGTGCTCATCACCACGCTGGGCGTCTTCCGCTTCCCGGAAGGGCGCGCCGTCCTCGCCTCCTACCACCCCGGCGCGAGCGTCGAGCGCGTGCGCGCTGAGACGGGCTGGGAGCTCGAGGTCGTGCCGGACGTCCACGAGACGGAGACGCCGTCGGAGGCGGTCCTGACGATCGTCCGCGGCTACGACCGGGACGGCTTCTGGACGCGCCGGGCAGAATGACCGCGGGCTAGGTCCGCCCGTGGTGGGCGAGGGGAGGATGTCCGTGTCCGCGACGATGTCGCTCGACGTTCGCGTCCTCGATCTGCCGGAGCGCTACAACGCGGCGGAGACCTTCATCGACGCGCACCGCTGGTCGCGCCCCGACTCGGTCGCCATCCGCTGCCAGGGCTCGAGCGTCACCTACGGCCAGCTCGCCGCGAGCGTCGACCGCGCGGGCAACGCGCTGCGATCGCTCGGCATCGGGATGGAGGAGCGTGTCGTCCTCCTCGTCCTCGACTCGCCCGCGTTCCCGGCGGCCTTCTTCGGCGCCATCAAGGCCGGCATCGTCCCCATCCCGACGAACACGGCGCTCCCGCCGCGCGACATCCTCTACATCCTCAGCGACAGCCGCGCCACGGCCGTGGTGGTCTCGAGCACGCTCCTGCCCAAGGTCCAGGAGGTCCGCGCGCACGCGCCGCACCTGCGCCACGTGCTGGTCACGACGTCCGGGTGTCCGCCGCTCGAGGGCCCGCTGCCGAAGGACGTCCTCTCGTTCGACGACGCGGTCGCCGCCGCCGACGACGAGCTCGATCCCGCCGACACCACGCCCGACGACGCCTGCTTCTGGCTCTACTCCTCCGGCACGACCGGCTTCCCGAAGGGCGCCGTCCACCTCCAGCACGACATGGTCTACTCGGCCGACACCTTCGGCAGGAGCGTCATCGGGATCGCCGAGAGCGACCGCTGCTTCACCGTGTCGCCGCTCTTCCACGCCTACGGCCTGGGCAACGGCGTCTTCTTCCCGTTCCGCGTCGGCGCCTCGACCGTCTACAAGCCCGAGCGCCCGACGCCCGAGCTCGTCTATTCGCTCGTCACGAAGGAGCGTCCGACCATCCTCTTCACCGCGCCGACCTTCTACGCGGCGCTCCTGGCGTATCCCGAGAAGGACTTCGCCTTCGACATGTCGTCGCTGCGCTTCAGCGTCTCGGCCGGCGAGGCGCTCCCGAAGCCGCTCTTCGACGCGTGGAAGAAGCGCTTCGGCCTGGAGATCCTCGACGGCATCGGCTCGACGGAGATGCTCCACATCTTCATCTCCAACTTCCCCGGACGCGCGCGGGGCGGCGTGAGCGGGTCGGTCGTGCCCGGCTACGGCGCGCGGATCGTCGACGAGGAGGGGCGGCCGGTGCCCGCCGGCGGGACGGGCGACCTCCACGTCTCCGGCGACAGCGCCTTCGCCTACTACTGGAACAAGCACGACAAGACGAAGCGGACCATCCAGGGCGAGTGGGTCGTCACCGGCGACCGCTACCACCAGGACGCCGAGGGCGCCTTCGTCTACGAGGGCCGCAGCGACGACATGCTGAAGTGCTCGGGCCTGTGGGTCTCGCCGGCGGAGGTGGAGGCCGTTCTCATGGAGCATCCCTCCGTGCTCGAGTGCGGCGTCGTCGGCGCGAAGGACCAGGACGAGCTCACCAAGCCGAAGGCCTTCGTCATCCTCAAGCAGGGCGCGGAGGCGAGCGACGCGCTGGGCGAGGAGCTCAAGGCGTTCGTGAAGGGCAAGATCGCGCCCTTCAAGTACCCGCGCTGGATCGAGTTCACGAGCGAGCTGCCGAAGACGGCGACCGGCAAGATCCAGCGGTACAAGCTGAGGGATCTCGACCTGGTCCAGCGCTGATGGCGTCGGTCCGTTCGCTCCGCTGCCCGCGCTGCGACGCCGGCTTCGAACCGGAGG
This sequence comes from Chloroflexota bacterium, assembly GCA_028876375.1. Taxonomy (GTDB): domain Bacteria; phylum Chloroflexota; class Limnocylindria; order P2-11E; family P2-11E; genus JACPOT01. The sequence goes on from JAGWSB010000062.1 coordinate 5,204, forward strand.
AGCAGCGCTTCGGCTGCCCGCGCTGCGCGAGCGACGTCGGCGTCAACCTCGAGGTCGAGTACGACGGTCGCGTCGCGCCCGCCCGCGTGGCGCCGCAGGGCGCGCCGCGGGGGCTGTGGCGCTGGGCCGACGCGCTGCCGCTCCCGGCGGGCTCCGCGATCAGCCTCGGCGAGGGCGCGACGCCGCTCCTCGCTCTCGCGCGTCTCGGCGCGGAGATCGGCCTCGACCTCCGTGGGAAGAACGAATCGGTCGAGCCGACGTGGTCGTTCAAGGATCGCCTCGCCACGGTCGCGATCTCGTGGGCGCGAGCCCGGGGGATCCGCGGCATCGCGACGTCGTCGTCGGGGAACGCCGGCGCCGCCGCGGCCGCCTACGCCGCGAAGGCGGGCCTGCCGTGCGTCGTCTTCACGACGCGCGCGTTCCCCGGCACGATGCAGCGCTTCATGCGCTCGTACGGGGCGATGGTCGTCGCGACCCCGACCGCGCCGGATCGCTGGACGCTCAACCGCGTCGTCGCGAGCGAGTGGGGGTGGATGGCCATCTCCAACGTCGTCGACCCGCCCGTCGGCAGCCATCCCATCGCCGTCGAAGGGTGCAAGACGATCGCCTACGAGATCGCCGAAGACCTCGGCTGGAAAGCGCCGGATGCCGTCGTCGTCCCGGTCGCCTACGGCGACGCGCTCTCGGGGATCGCGCGCGGCTTCGCCGAGCTACACGCCGCGGGGCTCGTCGCGCGGGTGCCGCGCCTCATCGCGGTCGAGGCCTACCCGACCCTCAGCCGCGCCCTTGCCGAGGACGCGGAGGCGCCGGTGCGCGTCGAGGCGACGGGCTCTCGCGCGTACTCCGTCGCGACGCCGCGCGGGACGTGGCAGGCGCTGCGGGCGATCCGTTCGACGCAGGGCACGGCGGTCGCGGTGAGCGATGACGAGGCGCTCGCGGCGCAGAAGGACCTGCGCGAGCGCGAAGGCCTTCTCCTCGAGCTGAGCGCCGCGATGCCGCTCGCGGCGGTCCGCCGCCTGGCGCGGTCGGGCGGCCTCTCGCGCTCGGACACGGTCGTCCTGCTGCTCACGTCGTCCGGCCTCAAGGATCTGGAGGTCACGGACACGCGCGGCGAGCTCCCGCTCGCGGAGCCGCGCCTCGACGACCTGCGCCGCGTGCTGAAGGAGAGCTATGGCTTCGCGGCGTGAGCTCGGCCTGCTCGTGCTGCCGGAGCGGCCGGTGCCGGAGCTGGTCGCGCGCGCGCGGCGCGCCGAAGCGCTCGGCTACGGCAGCGTCTGGGTCGCCGACGAGAAGTTCTACCGCGACCCGTGGGTCGTGCTCGCCGCCGTCGCGCTCGCGACCGAGCGCGTGCGCATCGGCACCGGCGTCACCGAGCCGTACGCCCGTCATCCCGCGCTGCTGGCCATGGCCGCCGCGACGCTGGCGGAGCTCGCGCCGGGCCGCGTCGTCCTCGGCCTCGGCGCCGGCGGGCCGGGCTTCCCGCCGCTGGGCGTCGAGCGGCGCCGTCCCACGGTCGCGATCCCCGAGGCCGTGGCCATCGTCCGCTCGCTGCTGCGCGGCGAGCGCGTCGACGTCGCCGGCGAGGTCATGTCGTTCCGCGGCGGCAGCCTGAACTTCGCGGCGCGCGAGCTCCCGGTGTTCGTCGCCGCGCGCGGCCGGCGGATGCTCGCCGCGGCCGGCAGCGTCGCCGACGGCGTGATCATGGCCCCCTTCGCGTCGGCCGAAGCGGTCGGGCGCGCCGCGGACGTGGTGCGCGAGGCGGCGCGCGCCGCGGGACGAACGCCGCCGCGCGTCATCGCGCGCATCGACTTCTGCGTCGGCGCGAGCGAGGCCGAGGCGCGCGACGCGGTCCGCTACTTCGTCGCCCTTCCCGTCTGGGTCAGCTATCCCGACCTGAGCTACACCGAGACCGTCGGCATCGCCCTCGGCTCCGAGATCCGCGAGCTCGTCGCGCGCCGCGACTACCGCGACATCGCCGCCGCGGGCGCGCTCCTTCCCGACGAGATGGTCGAGCACTTCGCCATCGCGGGAACGGAGGAGGAGATCGCGCGACGCATCGCCGCGCTCCTGCCGCTGGTGGACGACGTCATCGTCCACCCCGTCGCGTCGCCGAGCGCGTCGGTCGACGACGTCGTGGAGGTCGTCGCGCGCGTCTGGACGCGCGTCGTCGCGGCAGAGGGGAGGCCGGCGTGAAGTTCGGCGTCGGCCTGCCCACGTGCACCGCCGGGATGATGTATCCGGTCCCGTTCGCCACCCCGGAGGACATCGTCTCCGTCGCCGTCGAGGCCGAGCGGCTCGGCTACTGGGAGGTCGCCGGGAACGACCACTTCAGCACGCAGGCCTACGTGCGCCAGGCGTGGCCGCGGCCGCCGGACTTCTTCGATCCGCTGATCACGTACGCCTACTGCGCCGCGCGCACCTCGGTGCTGCGTCTCATGACCGGCGTGCTCGTCCTCCCGATGCGGCATCCCGTCGTCCTCGCGAAGCAGCTCGCGACGCTCGACCGATTCAGTGGCGGCCGTGTCATCGTCGGCGTCGGCGTCGGCGCCTACCGCGAGGAGTTCGAGAGCTGCTACCCCGACCTCGCGGGCGTCCCGCGCGCCGAGCTCGTCGAGGAGAGCATCCGCGCGCTGCGCTCGCTGCTGGGGGAGCGCCGGTCGACCTTCGAGGGGCGGCACTACCGCTTCCGCGACGTCGAGATGTATCCCAAGCCGGTCCAGGATCCGCTGCCCATCTTTTCCGCCGGGAACGCCGACGGCTCGATCCGCCGCGCCGCGACCCTCGGGCAGGGCTGGCTGCCGGCGGGGATCGGCCCCGAGCGCATCCGCGCCGGCGTCGAGAAGCTGCGCCGCTGGGCGCGCGCGGCGGGGCGGGACCCCGCGGCCATCTCGGTGGCGCCCCAGCTCATCGTGTGCCTCGGCGCGACGGAGGCGGCCGCGCGGGCGACCTTCGAGCGCTCGCAGCTCTACCACCACCTCGTCTCGCTGCAGGGCTCGACGCTGCGCGGGGTGGACATCGAGAGCTACGTCACCGTGAACCTCGTCGGGACGCCGGACGTCGTGAGCGGCCGCGTCGCCGAGCTCGAGCGGGCCGGCGTCGACCACCTGTGCGGCCTCTATTTCGTCGGCAACACGGTCGGGGAGATGATGGAGCAGGTCCGCGAGTTCGCGCGGAGCGTCATGCCGGCGTTCCCGGAGGGGGTGGCGGAGCGGAAGTGAGCGCGGTAATGAACACGACACGCGCCCAGGCGGTGCTCGCCGACGCGCGCGTCGACGTCGTCGTCGGGACGACCTACGCGAACGTCTTCTACCTCACGGGCTACGTCGGCTTCAGCCAGCGGCTGATGCCGACGACGCAGGTGTACGCGATCGCGCGCGCGGATCGGCTCGACGAGCCTGTGCTCGTCGCGCCCATCGGCGACCTCGACATGCACGCGCAGCTCCCGGCGCGCATAGGCCGCCTGCGCTCGTACGGGCACTTCTACGTGCAGCTCGCGAGCGAGGAGCGGGATCCGGAGCAGCGCCGCTACCAGGAGATCGTCTCGGCCGACCCGGGCGGCAGCGCCGCCGAGGCGCTGCTCGAGGAGCTCGGCGCGCTCCCGTCGTCGGCGCGGGTCGCCCTCGACGAGCGCGGCGTCACCGCCGCGGTCCGCGACGCCGTCCGCGCGCGCTTCGGCGAGCGCGTCGTCGACGGAGCGGCGCTGCTCGACCGCGTCCGCATGGTGAAGACGCCGGAGGAGATCCGCCGCCTCGAGGCGGCGGCGCTGGTCATGGAGGGCTCCATCGCGCGCGCTCTCGAAGCGGCGCGCGAGGGGATCAGCGAAGCGGAGATGGCGCGCGTCTTCGACACCAGCACCATCGCGGCGGGGAGCGCGCCCTACTTCACCGTGATCGCCTTCGGCGAGCGCGGCGCTCTCCCCAACACCGTCCCCAGCGCGGCGCGCCGCCTGCGGCGCGGCGACCAGATCAGGTTCGACGTCGGCTGCTACACGGAGATGTACGCCTCGGACATCTCGCGGACCGCGGTGCTCGGCGCTCCGGCGCCGAAGGTCCGCGGGTACTACGAGGCGATCCTCGCGGGAGAGCAGCGGATGCTGGAGGTGATGAAGCCGGGCGTCAGGGCCCGGGAAGTGTTCGACGCAGCGGTCCGAGCGACGCAGGAAGCGGGGATACCGCACTACCGGCGGCACCACGTGGGGCACGGCGTGGGGCTCGACGTGTACGACCTGCCCATCATCGCGCCCGGATCCGAGACCCCGCTCGAGCCGGGGATGGTGTTCGAGATCGAGACCCCTTATTACGAGATCGGATTCGGCGGGGTCCAGGTCGAGGACACCGTCGTGATCACCGAGTCGGGATGCCGGCTTCTCACGCGCTCCTCTCGGGAGCTCGCCGTGATCGCGTGACGAGGGACCGGCCGCGTACCGAAGGAAGAAGGCTGTAGGAGGGATGGAACAGATGAGCAGCGACCCGGGGGCACAGGCCGAAGGCTCGTTAGCCGAGGCCGTCGACGACTATTCGCTGAGGCGCGTTCCGGAGAGCGCGACGCAGCGCGGCTGGGACATCGCCCTGGTGCGCATGGGCTTCACCGTGTCGGCGTCGGATCTCCTGTTCGGATACACCATCGGGCTCTACTTCGCGTTCTGGAGCGCGATCGGCGTCGCGCTCGCGTACTCCGCGATCATCGCCGTGGTCTCGATCCTCATGGGCTTCATCGGTCTGCGCGAGAGGACCTCGTTCGCGCTCTCGTCGCGATTCGCGTTCGGGCGCGAGGGCAGCCGACTGCCGTCGCTCGTCATCGCGCTCGTCATCGCCGGCTTCTACGGCTACATCCTCGGCATCACCGTGGACGTCTTCCCCGGGCTGAACTCCGTCACCGAGCTCGTCTACAGCCTGGTGCTCGGCGTGATCTTCCTGGCCATCGCCGGGCTCGGCTTCGAGCGCGGGCTCAAGTGGGTCGGCCGGATCGGCGTGCCCGTCATGGTCCTGCTCGTGCTCGTCGCCGACATCGCGGCGATCGGGCACGCCGGCGGCTTCGGCGCGATCGTGAACGCGGAGCCGAAGCAGGCCGGGAAGCTCGCGCTCGCGAGCATCATCGGGCTCGGCGTCGCCAAGTGGATGGGCGGCGCGACCGTGACCCCCGACCTGATGCGCTTCGGTCGCAGCGGGAAGGCCGTCATCGGGACGACCCTCGCCGAGTTCATCGTCGGCAACTTCGGCTTCAACTTCCTCGGCCTCGTCCTCGGGCTCGGCCTCGGCGCGTCCGATCTCGGCAAGGCGTTCGGCCTCATCGGCGTCACCGGGCTCGCGACGGTCGCCATCCTTCTTCAGACCGTCACCGTCGAGATGAACGAGCTCTACGCCGCGAGCCTCGCGGTGAGCAACGCCATCGGGCTGAAGCGGCTCACGACCAGCATCATCGTCGGCGTCATCGGCATCGCGGTCGGCTACTACGGCGTGAGCCAGGGGATCATCAGCAGCTTCCTCACGTTCATCGGCTACGTCGGCTATGCCCTCCCCGCTATCCCGTCGATCATGATCGCCGACTACTTCATCGTTCGGCGCATGCACTACCCCGAGGGATTCGAGGGCCTCGACGCGGTCAACTGGCGCGCCATCATCGCGTTCGTCGTCGCCGTCGCGGCCAGCGTCTGGCTCGGCCTCGCCGCGGGCGACGTGCTGTGGCATTCGCTGCCGCTGATCGGCGGGATCGTCTACCTCGTGCTGTCGCTCCCGCAGATGAGCGAGAGCTGGCGGGGAGAGCCCGCCACCGCCTGAGCGCTTCGCGCCGCCCGTCGGGCGCCGGCCGATGCCGGGCCCGACGGGCGGCAACGCCGGAGCGCGGCGTCGACTAGGCTCCCGCGCCGGAGGTCGTCACATGCCCAACGTCATCGTCACGCGCGAGGATCCGATCGCGGTCGTTCAGCTCAACAGGCCCGAGGTGCTCAACGCGCTGAGCGAGGAGCTCCTCGACGAGCTCGTCGCCGAGCTCGAGAGGCTCGACGCGGACGACGCCGTCCGCTGCATCGTCCTCACCGGGAGCGAGAAGGCGTTCGCCGCGGGGGCCGACATCAAGACGAACTTCGTCGAGGCGACGCCCGTCTCGATGCTGAGGCAGGATCTCACGACGCGCTGGGAGCGCGTCCGCAAGGTGCGCACGCCGATCATCGCCGCCGTCTCCGGCTACGCGCTGGGCGGCGGCTGTGAGCTGGCGATGGTGTGCGACATCATCGTCGCCTCCGAGACGGCGCAGTTCGGCCAGCCCGAGATCGACCTGGGGATCATCCCGGGCGCGGGCGGTACCCAGCGTCTCACCCGGACGGTGGGGAAGTACGTCGCGATGGAGATCGTCCTCACCGGGCGCCGCGTGAAAGCCGACGAGGCGAAGGCGATCGGACTCGTCGCGCACGTGTACCCGGCGGCGACGTGGCTCGACGACGCGAAGGCCCTGGCGCGGAAGATCGCCGAGAAGCCACCCGTCGCGGTGCGCCTGGCGACGGAGGCCGTCGACCTCGCGCTCAACTCGACGCTCGACGCGGGGCTCGAGTTCGAGCGGCGCTCCTTCTATCTCCTGTTCGCCACGGAGGACAAGAAGGAGGGCGTCGACGCCTTCGTGAACAAGCGCAAGCCCGTGTTCAAGGGACGGTGAGCGAGCCGCGCCCCCCGGTCCGCGTCGAGCGCGACGGGGCGCTCGCGGTCGTCGTCCTCGATCGTCCCGACGTCCTCAACGCTTTCGACGAGGCGATGACCTCCGCGCTCACGGCCGCCGTACGGGACGCCGCCGCGGACGCGTCGGTGCGAGCGGTCGTCATCACCGGCGCGGGGCGCGCCTTCTCCGCCGGACAGGACCTGCGCGACCGCGCCGCGAGCATCGAGCGCGGCGCGGAGCTCCATCTCGGCGACGAGCTGCGGCGTCGCTATCACCCGCTCGTCACGGCGATCCGCGAGATGCCCAAGCCCGTCGTCGCCGCGCTCAACGGCGTCGTCGCCGGCGCGGGGCTCGGCGTGGCGTGCGCCTGCGACATCCGCGTCGCGTCGTCCGCGGCCGTGCTTCGCGCGGCCTGGGCGCGCGTCGGCCTCGTGCCCGACGCGGGGTCGGCGTTCTTCCTGCCGCGCATCGTCGGCTGGGGCCGCGCGCTGCACCTCATCCTCGCCGGCGAGCCGGTGAGCGCCGACGAGGCGCTCGGCATCGGCCTGGTCACGCGCGTGTGGCCCGACGACGCGTTCGCCGCGAGCTGGCGCGCCTTCGCGCGGCAGCTGGCGGCCGGCGCGACCGAGGCCATCGCGCTCACCAAGCGCGGGCTCAACGCGGCCTGGGACCGCGACCTCGCCGCGTTCCTCGAGATCGAGGCCGAGCTGCAGGACCGCGCGGGACGCACGGCCGACTACGCCGAAGGCGTGCGCGCTTTCCTGGCGAAGCGGCCGGCGCGATTCGACGGGCGATAAGACGAGCTTCTGACACGGTTGCGTCCGCGATCCCGCAGGGCGGAAGCGACCGCCTGCTCCATTGCCTCGGGTACAGACGGCCTCTACGCTCGCCCATCGCAACAGTCAGGCACCGGAGGTAGGCATGGGTAGGAGATGGACCAGGCTCATCGCGGGCGGAGTGGTGGGAGCGCTCGTCGCAGCGTGCGGCGCGTCGGCTCCCGCGGCCGCTCCATCCGCATCGGCCGCCGCCACGCAGGCCGCGGCGACCGCGGCGGCGACGAGCAGCGCGCCCGCGACGCCGATCCGCATCGGCGCACTGACCTCTCTCAGCGGCCCGTTCGCTCCGTGGGGCGTCAAGATCAAGGCCGGGATGGAATACGCCGCGAGCGAGCTGAACGCCGCGGGCGGGGTCAACGGGCGGAAGATCGAGATCGTGTCGCGCGACGACAAGAACAACCCGTCCGAGGCGGTCACCGACTACAAGGATCTCGTCGAGAGCCAGAACGTGGTGGCCGTCGGCGGGATCGTCTCGAGCGACGTCGGTCTCGCCGTGGCGCGGGCCGCGGAGCAGTCGAAGGTGCCTCTGTTCACCTCGCTCTCCGGCGCGAATGAGATCCTCACGAAGGCCAGCCGCTACACGTTCCGGACGTGCCTGCTGGCCGCGTCGATGGACATGGCGCCCATCGCCGCGTTCGTCAAGGACAAGAAGATCACGAGCGTCGGCGCGATCATCGCCGACTACGCATGGGGTCACTCGATCGAGGCCGCGATCAAGAAGGACGTCGAGACGCTTCCGGGCGTCAAGGTCCAGTACGCGACCGCGCCCGTGACCGAGAAGGACTTCACGCCGTACCTGCGCAAGCTGCAGCCGGCGAACCCGCAGCTGCTCATCCTCACCGGGCACCCGCCGGGGAACTTCCCGATCACCAAGACGGCGCTCGGCCTCGGCATCGGCCAGTACATGTTCGGCGCGTGGTCGCCGCCCGAGACGTGGGTCCAGCAGGTCGGCAGCAGCATGTACGGGCACGCCATCGAGGGCTCCTGCGCCGACTGGAGCTCGCCGCAGTACCAGGCGCTCGCGAAGAAGTTCTACGACAGCACGAAGTCGTTCATGGACTTCAACGCCCTCGACGGCTACGCGATCGTGAACCTCGTGGCCAACGCGGTCTCCAAGGGCGGCTCGGCCGACCCGACGAAGATCGCCGACTTCGTGCGCAGCGGGAGCTACACGCCCACGGGCTACGCGTACCCGCTGTCGTACACGCAGTGGGGTGAGCTGAAGGAAGCGACCCCGGTCATCTACACGTTCGCCGCGGGCGATCCGCCGGGCGGCGTGTTCCCGGGCGCGGGGTGGCACCCCGAGGTCCTGCTGCACTCGCCGGCCATTCCTCCCGCAGAACCCGCTCAGTAGCGCATGACGGTCGTCCTGGAGGGTCGGGGTCTGGCTCGCCGCTTCGGCGGGCTCCCCGCCCTCCAGGACGTCACCTTCGACGTCTCGCGCGGCGAGATCTTCGGCCTCATCGGCCCGAACGGCGCGGGCAAGAGCACACTCCTCAGCATCGTGAGCGGGATGCTCCGGCCGAGCGCGGGATCGGTGGTCTTCAACGGACACGACATCACCGGTCTCGGCGCCCACCGCGTCTGCCGGCTCGGCATCGCTCGCGTGCTGCAGACGCCGCGTCCCTTCATGAGCATGACGGTGCTCGAGAACGTGACGGTCGGCGCGCTCTTCGGCGGGCGCGACCGCGGCGGAGCGGGCGCCGAGGGCCGCGACCGGGTCCGGCGCATCCTCGATCTGCTCGGCCTCCGCGAGAAGGAGGGCGCTTCGGTCTCCAGCCTCAACCTGCAGGACAAGAGGACGGTCGAGATGGCACGGGCGCTCGCGACCCTGCCCGAGGTCCTCCTCCTCGACGAGCCCATGGCGGGTCTCGATCCCGCCGAGATCGATCGATCGATGGGGCTCGTCCGTCGCATCCGCGACGAGCTCGAGGTCACGATCGTGTGGATCGAGCACGTGATGAAGGCGATCATGGGCGTCGCGGAGCGCGTGATGGTCCTCAACTACGGCCGGGTCATCGCGCTCGGGCGTCCGACGGACGTCGCCCGCGACGGCCAGGTCATCGACGCGTATCTCGGCCGGGCATAGCCGTGATCCGCGTCGAGGACCTCGAAGCCGGCTACGGCGAGATCCCGGTGCTGCGCGACATCAACGCGCACGTCGATCCCGGCGAGGTCGTCGCCGTCATCGGGTCGAACGGCGCCGGGAAGACGACGCTGCTCAAGGCGATCGCGGGCCTCGTGCGCCCGCGGCACGGACGGATCCTGCACGGCGAGACCAGGATCGACGGGCTGCCCGCGCACCGCATCGTGCGCCGCGGGGTCGCGTACGTCCCGGCCGAGCGCGAGATCTTCTCTCACATGACCGTCCTCGAGAACCTCATGCTCGGCGCGTACGCGGGGCGCGATCGCAAAGAGAAGGCATCGCTCCTGCGCTTCGCGTACACCCTCTTCCCACGCCTCGAGGAAAGGGCACGCCAGCTGGCCGGGACCCTCAGCGGCGGCGAGCAGCAGATGCTCGCCATCGGCCGAGGGCTCATGTCGAAGCCCTCCGTCCTGCTGCTCGATGAGCCGACGACGGGCCTCGCGCCGATGATGGTGGCCGAGATGTACCGGCAGCTGCATCGGCTGAAGGGCGAGGGGCTCACGATCCTGCTCGCCGAGCAGCAGGTGCCGATGGCGCTTGCGCTCGCCGACCGCGCCTACGTCCTCGAGAGCGGGTGGATCCGCATGGAAGGGCCATCGGCGCGGCTGCTGGAGGATCCCGCGGTCAAGCACGCCTACTTGGGTGTGGCGTGACCACATCCCTCGTGATCGACGGGCTCATCTACGGACTGCAGCTGTCGCTCCTCGCGGTGGGGCTGACACTGATCTTCGGCCTCGGCGGTGTCATGAACCTCGCGCACGGACAGTTCGCCGTCGTCGCCGGGATCACGGCCGCGCTGCTCATGGCGGCCGACGTGCCCGCTCCTCTCGCCGCGGTCGTCGCCATCCTCGCGGCCGGAGCGCTCGGCCTCGTCGTCGACCGCTCGCTCATGCTCGCCGCGTACCGGCGCAGCGGCGAGCAGAGGCTGCTCTTCGGTCTGCTCATGACGCTCGGGCTGTCCTTCGTCATCGAGGGCTTCCTCAACTTCGCCTTCCCGGAGACCGCCCTCTCCATCGAGACGCCGCTGCCGGCGCTGACGATCTTCGGGACGACGGTCCGCTCGGCGAGCGCCGTAGTCGCCCTCATCGCGGTCGTGACGCTCCTCGGGCTCCTCGCCTTCCTGCGCGAGGCGCCGCTCGGCCAGGCGATCCGCTGCGTGATCCAGAGCGAGGTGGGCGCGCAGCTCTGCGGCATCGACCCCTCGCGGCTGAGGACGATCATCTTCGTGCTCGGCACCCTTCTCGCCGGGCTCGTGGGGATCACGCAGGGCCTCACGGCATCCATCGACCCGAACGCGGGGCTCGAGCTCACCGTCTTCGCGCTCATCGTGGCCACGGTGGGAGGGGTGCGCAGCATCCTCGGGACGACCGTGGCCGGGCTGCTCCTCGGCGTCGTCCACGCGTTCACCAGCTTCTACATCGGGGCGTACCTGACCTTCATCATCTTCCTGGTGACCGCCGTCGCCACGATCCTGGTGCGTCCGCGCGGCCTGCTCGGCCACTGGACGTGATCCGCCGGCGATCGCTCCCGCCGTACCTCGCCGTCGTCGCGGTGGGCATCGTGCTGGCCGTCCTCCCCGCGCTCTTCGGCGGTCGCCCGTTCTACCTCCGCCTGCTGACGCAGATGCTCGTGTTCATGGGCTTCACCGTCGCCTTCAACCTCATCTTCGGGCACACGCGACAGCTGTTCCTCTGCCTCGGCGCGCTCGCGGGCACGGCCGCTTACGTGTCGGTCGTGCTCACGATGCGCCTCGGTCTCACGCCCATCCTCACCATCCCGGCGGGGATGGCCGTCTCGGCCGTCGTCGGCGCGCTGTTCAGCTACGCCTCCGTGCGGCGAGGCCTCGGGCTGATGTTCGTCGGCATCGTGACGCTCGCCTTCTCGCTCACCTTCGAGAACCTCGTGCTCGGCTTGCGCGACCTCACGCACGGCGAGACGGGCCTGGTCACCACGGGCCTCGGGCTCCCGATCATGGAGCACCGCTTCGGCGCGTACTACGTCCTCCTCGGGACGCTCGTCGTCGCGCTCGTCGTGTACGAGGCGCTCGTTCGCTCCCGCGTCGGCCTCGCCTTCCGCGCGCTCAGCGACGACGACCTCACCGCGGCGCTCGCGGGCGTCGACGTCGCCCGCTACAAGATGCTCGCCGCGGCGCTCGGGTCCGCCCTTCTCGGTCTCACCGGAGCGCTCTACGCCTACTACAACGGCTTCATCAGCCCGAGCATCTTCTCGCTCACCGCCGTCGACGTCGTCGTGCTGGTCATGCTGCTGTTCGGCGGGCTCGCGACCCTGCTCGGGCCCGTCGCCGGGGGCGCGGTCTTCAGCGCGGTGAACGAGCTCGTGCGCCCGCTCGGATCGCTCAACGTCCTCGTGTACGGCGCGCTGATGATCCTCCTCTTCCTGTTCCGCGACAGCCTCCTGTCCGCCCTGACACGCCTCGGCCGCCGG